>NZ_LIRK01000011.1 GCF_001419765.1 Streptomyces torulosus | reverse complement strand
CTCCGACACCAACCCCCTCGCCCCGGCCCGCCGCACCCGCCGCACCTTCGAACAGACCGTCCAGCTCCTGGAACTCTTCCTCCACCGCGACGGCCGCGCCCCCACAGCCCGCGAGACCATCCGCGTCGACGGCGACACCGTCAAGATCGGCGCCTGGCTCGCCAAAACCCGCACCAAGCACCGCACCGGCCAGCTCCCCGAGACCCATGCCTGCCTGGTCGCCGCCCGATTCGACGGCGACTGGACAACCGAGGCCGCCGTCCCCGCCGTCCTGGCCTGAACGCCCGCTGCCAGCGGGGCGTTTCCGGGGCCCGTATGCTGCGCCGGTCCGACGTACCGCCCGCTGAAGGGAAACCGCCCCACCGTGTTCCAGCAGACCCCCGTCTACGACCGCCTCGTCGCCGAACGCGGCGACATCCCCGTCCAGGTCCGTGGGGAAGCCGACCGGATACACCGCGACCTGGTTCAGGTCCTGCGCCAGGCGTCCGCACCCCAGCCGAGCATCCCGCCAAGTGTCTTCGAGCCGAAGCAGCCTCCCAGCACCCTGTAGGCGTGCGGCCGTTGCCCTTTTCTTGGGGGAGCAGCGGACGGGCACCTGACTGGTCCCTCTCCCGCCAGGCTGTCCGGCGCTGTGCGGCCAGGCAGGTCTGGGGGGTCACCCAACTCGCCCCGAGTCGTTGAAGAGGGTGACAGCGCCCCGCCACGCCCTTCTCAAGGCGGAAACTCCGGCCCAGTATGTTCCGAAAACTCTGACGCGGCAGGTCACCCGACCCAGAGGGTGACATGCACGCACCATCCAAGGGGGTTGGGGGACGCCATGGGGCGACGCGAGCGGGACTTGGATCCGGAGGCAGGGCCGTTACAGCGCTTCGCGCAGGAGCTGCGGCAGTTGCGGGAAAAGGCCGGCGGGCCGAGTTACCGGGAACTGTCCAAGCGCGCGCACTACTCGGTGACCGCGCTGTCCGAGGCGGCAGGCGGTGTGACGCTGCCGTCCCTGGCGGTCACGCTGGCCTATGTGGCTGCGTGCGGGGGCGACCGGGAGGCATGGGAAGCACGGTGGCGCGCGGTCGTCGACGAGGTGGTGGTGCCCGACGAGCCGAGCGCCGACGAGTCGGAGACCTCCCCCTATCGGGGGCTGTCCTCGTTCGAGCCCCACCATTCCGAATGGTTCTTCGGCCGCCAGGAACTGATGACCGAGCTGTGCTCACGCGTCGATCGGGAACCCCTCCTGGCCGTGTTCGGGGCTTCGGGAAGCGGGAAGTCGTCACTTCTGCGCGCCGGGCTGCTGCCCAGGGTGCGGACCGGGGCCGTACCGGGCGGCGAGGGCTGGACGACGATCCTGCTGACCCCGGGCCGCCATCCGATCGAGGAACTCGCGGCCAGGCTGGCCCATCTGCTGGGCGTCCCCGCCACCTCGCTCTGCGCCGACCTGACCGCCGACCCGAAGAGCATCGGCGTGCTGTGGCGCCAGGCGCTGGTGGCCAGACCGGGCACGAAGCGGGTGCTGCTCGTCGTCGACCAGTTCGAGGAGATCTTCACCCTGTGCGGCGACCCGCAGGAGCGGGGCGCGTTCATCGACTCCGTAGTGGCGTCCACCGTCGGCCAGGACGACCGGATCAGGACCGTCCTCGGCATACGGGCGGACTTCTTCGCCCAGTGCGCGCGGTACCCCGAGCTGGTGGGTGCCCTGCGCGACCGCCAGGTGCTGGTGGGGCCGATGGAGGCAGCGGACCTGCGATGTGTGGTCAGGGAGCCCGCGCTGCGGGCCGGCATGAAGGTGGAGGCGGCACTGGTCGAAGCCGTCGTCGCCGACACACACGGTGAGCCGGGCGCGCTGCCCCTCGTGTCGCACGCGTTGTACGAGACGTGGAAGCGCCGGAGCGGCAACACGATGGCGCTCGCCCGCTACCGGCTGGCCGGTGGAGTGCAGGGGGCGATTGCACAGTCCGCGGAGCGTGTGTACGCCGAACTCGACGAAGCCGAGCGGTCCCTGGCGAAGAACGTGTTCCTCCGGCTCACCGCCCTCGGCCAGGGCACCGAGGACACCCGGCGGCGCGTCACCCGGGAGGAACTTCTGGGCGGCGCGGATCACACGGCGGTCACCACCGTGGTGTCCCGGCTCGCCGCGGCGCGGCTGGTGACCCTGGGAACGGACACGGTCGAGGTGGCGCACGAGGCGCTGATCAGATCGTGGCCCCGGCTGCGGACCTGGCTGACGGAGGACCGCGAAGAACTGGCTGCGCACCGGCGGCTGACCGACACGGCCGCGGAGTGGGAGAAGCACGGCAGGGACGAGGGGATGCTGTACCGCGGGGTACGGCTGGCCGAGTGGGACAACCGGAAGACGGACCGGCTCAACGAGCTCGAACACGAGTTCCTGGCGGCGAGCCGCCACCGCGCGCAGGCCGAGCGGACCGCCGCACGGCGCCGCGTCCGGCTGACGGTCGGCGGCCTCACGGCGGCGGTCGTCGCGCTGGCCGTCCTGGCCTTCGTAGCGCTCGCACAAGCACGGCGGGCGGAGGCCGGACAGGAGCTCGCCTTTGCCCGGCAACTCGTGGCGAGCGCACGCAGCCAGGCACAACTCGACCCCGAACTAGGTCTGTTGCTGGCCAACAGGGCCTACCGGACAAGCGCGACCGACGAGACCGAGGCGGCGCTGCGCCAGGCCGTGTTCGAGTCACGGGTCCGGGCCGTGCTCCACAGTCATGAGGGGCAGATCCTCGGAGTCTCCTTCAGCCCCGACGGGCGACACGTGGCCACCAGCGGGGGAGACGGCGCGATACGGGTGTGGCGGTACGGGAGGACGCTGCGAGACCCGTTGGTGCTGCGCGGGCACGACGGCGAGGTGTGGACGCCGGTGTTCAGCCGGGACGGCAAACGGATCGCGGCCGCCGGCGTGGACGGCACGGTCTCGGTGTGGGAGTGGGCGAGCGGTGCCAAGCCGGTGATCCTCCGAGGGCACGCGTCACAGGTGTGGAGCGTGGCGTTCAGCAGGGACGGCCGCCGCGTCGCCGGTGCCGGCGACGACGGGACCGTACGGATCTGGAACTCCACCGGGACAGGAGAACCGGTCGTGCTGCGCGGCCACGACGGACGCACGCTCGGAGTCTCGTTCAGCCCCGACGGCCGACGGCTGGCCGGCAGCGGCGGTGACGGAACGGTACGCATCTGGGACGTGGCTAGCCGGCGGACGACCGTGGTGCTGCGCGGGCACGGAAACTCGGTGGAGGCGCTCGCCTACAGCCCGGACGGACAGCGCATCGTCACCGCGAGCACCGACGGCACCGTGCGCCTCTGGGACCCCGACGCGCCCACTGAGTCCGTCGTGCTCGGCAGCCACGACGGCACGGCGGAGTGGGCCGGCTTCAGCCGGGACGGCACCCGGGTCGCCAGCACCGGCAACGACGGCACCGTACGGATCTGGAACGTGCGCCATCGTGCGTCTCCGCTGATCCTGCGTGGGCACCGGGGCACCGTGACCGCGTGCGCGTTCGCCCCCGACGGACGGCGGCTGGTGAGCGTCAGCGAGGACGGCACCGCACGGATCTGGGAGGCGGCCCCGACGGGCAGCGACAGAGTCCTGACCGGTCACAAGGGTCCGGTGTGGGCGACGGTACCCAGCAGGGACGGCCGCCGGCTCGCGAGCGCGAGCGCCGACGGCACCGTGCGCGTCTGGCGGACCGGGAGCACCGCCCCGCCGACCGTTCTGCGGGGCCACGACGGTGAGGTTCTCGGCGTGGGGTTCAGCCCGGACGGCCGCCGGGTGGCCGGCACCGGCACCGACGGGACCACGCGGATCTGGCCGGTGGACAACGCGACGAAACCCGTCGTGCTGCGCGGCCACGACGGGGCGGTGTGGACCGCGGATTTCAGCCCCGACGGACGCCGACTGGTCACCGGCGGCACTGACGGCACCGTACGGATCTGGACCGCCACCGGACGGGGGGCACCCGTGGTGGTCGACACCGGTCAGGGCAGCGTGCGGTACGTCGCCTACAGCCCTGACGGACGACGTGTGGCCGCGGCCGGGCTGGACGGCACCATCCACATCCTGGACGCCGCCACCGGCGACGAGCGGAAGGTGCTGCGCGGTCACAACGGCCTGGTGTGGTCGGTGGCGTTCAGCCCGGACGGGCGACGTCTCGTCAGCGGCGGCAACGACGGCACGGCCCGGCTGTGGGACCTCACCGGACGGAGCGAACCACGGGTGCTGACCGGACACCAAGGGCTGGTGTGGAGTGTGGCGTTCGGGCCGGACGGCCGCCTCGTGGCGACCAGCGGCAACGACGCGACCACCCGGATCTGGAGGACCACCGACAGCAGCCCGCCCGTGGTCCTCCACGGATTCGGCGCGTCCGTCGAGAACACGAACTTCCTGGCCGGCAACCGGTTCGTCAGCTCGCACGACGACGGCACCGTACGCGTGTGGACGTGCCTGCCCTGCGAACCGATCGACGAGGTCGTCAGGCGTTCCCGGGACCACATCACGCGGGAGTTCACCCCGGAGGAGCGGGCCGGTTATCTCAACGAGCCGGCCGGGTGAGCCGGCCGCAGCGGAACGCGGCCGGGGGTGGGTGGCGGCAGGCCACCCACCCCCGGCCGTCGGGCTCAGTCGACGTAGTCGTTCCGGATGCCCTCGCACTCGGTCAGCCCATCGGTCTCCGAGATCTTGCATCCACGCCATTGGATGGTCTGCCGGGCGACGTTGCCGGCGACCGATTGGTTGATCTCGCTGCAGCTGATTCCGCTGGTCCAGCGCCAGGACCCGCTGCCGATCCGGTATTTCACCGCGATGAACCAGCCGTCGCCGCACATGCGGTCCTTGATCGTGAAGCCGTTACGTCCCACCGCGGGGTTGTGGTTCGCCGAGTTGAACCACACCTCGCCGGCGATCGGCCGACTGCCCGACCAGTGGTAGACGAAGCTCTGACTGGTGGCGGCGCTCGCCGAACCGGCAGTCGCGACGAGCAGCCCCAAGGTGCTCGCGACGACCGCGGCGGAACGCATGGGCGAGAGTCGGATTCGTTCGCGTAGAGCCATGTGCCTCTCCCTGTCTCTGCACAGCGGTGGCGCGTGACCCGCGCCGCAGGCAGATTCGCCAGCTCCGCGAATGTCCAGCAAGCCCGGACGACCGTGGACAAACAAAGCCCCCGCCGTGAGCACGATCCCGCGGATCATGCGCAAGCCCCTGCCGAGAAGACGAGTCGGCGCTGTCACGTTGGTTGGCCGGGTGGGATGATCTTCTGGTTGATCGTGTTGGAGGAGGCTGTCCGTGGGGGCCGTGTCGCCGTCATACAAGGGGCACCGGTACCCGGTCGAGGTCATCTCCCACTGTGTGTGGCTGTACTTCCGCTTCCCGCTGTCGTTGCGCGAGGTCGAGGAGCTGATGATCGAGCGCGGGATCGTCGTCTTTCAACGAGACGGTGCGCCGCTGGTGCCAAGTTCGGGCCGGCCTACGCAGGCGCGCTGCGCCGCCGGCGGCCTCGGCCTGGGGACAAGTGGCACCTGGACGAGGTCTTTATCAAGATCAACGGGCGGTTGCAGTACCTGTGGCCGACTACCTCGACCAGTACGGCCGCCGCCACCGCGCCGAGACGATCCCTCCGATCGACTTCTGGGCCGCAGCCGCCAACCACGCCCACCGCGCCGACCTGAACGCACCCGGCGACTCAGCCTGGAACCGCGGCCTGTACCGGGATGCCGCCCAACTCCACAAACGCGCCACCAGCCACGGCAACCCCCAAGCTGCGGTCACCCTCGTCGACCACCTCCATCTCCTGCACCCCACTGATCCCCGCCCCGCCCGATGGGCCGCCATCCGCGCCATCGATGCCGCCCTCGACAACCCGTACGCGGCGGCTAGGCTGCTGAGGGTGCTGGGGGAGGTTGGGGCGGGTGAGCAGGTGATCGCCCTGGCCACACGGGTCGCCACCAAGGCACCCCTCGACAACCCGTACGCCGTGGCCGGGCAGCTGGGAGTGCTAAGAGAGGCGTTGTCACGTTGTTGGGTGTGTGGGTGCCTGTTGGTGTACCGGGGTGTGTTGGGGTGGGGTGTCGGCCTTCGGTCAGGCTGTTGCGGGCTGGCCAGCGGTGCCGGTGATGTGGTCCCAGATGGCGAAGCGGATGGTCATTTCGGCTCGGTAGTTGTGTGCGGTCATCAGGTGCCGGTGGGGTCGGAAGTGGGGTGAGATGCCGCTGAACGCGGACAGGAACCGCTGGGCCCCGCCCGCGGAGCGGAAGCCTTTCATCGCGCGTTCGCGCTGCCTGGTTGGCTGGTGGCTGTTCTCCGCCCGGTTGTTGAGCCCCTTGTGGGAGCGGTGTTCGACGGAGGGGATGACCTCGCGGTGAGCGGCGCCGTAGGAGCGGAGCTTGTCCGTGACGACCACCCGCGGCACCGGACGGGTCCTTTTCATCAGTCGGCGGAAGAAGCGCCTGGCCGCGGTCTTGTCCCGCCGGTTCTGCACCAGGACGTCCAGCACCATCCCGTCCTGGTCGACAGCCCGCCACAGGTGCTTCCGCTCGCCGTTGATCTTGATGAAGACCTCGTCCAGGTGCCACTTGTCACCAGGCCGGGGCCGACGGCGGCGCGGCGAATTGGCGTACCGCTGCCCGAACTTCACGCACCAGCGGCGGATGGTCTCGTAGGAGACGATCGCGCCGCGCTCAAGCATCAACTCCTCGACCTCACGGAAGCTGAGCGGGAACCGGAAGTACAGCCACACGCAGCGGGAGATCACCTCGACCGTGTACCGGTGCCCCTTGTACGACAGCGCCGCGCTCCTCACGGACGATCCCCCTCCACCATGATCAACACGAAGATCATCCCACCCGCTCAGCCAACGTGACAGCGCCCTTTGCCCGCAGCCGTTGTGGCAAGTCCGCCCCACCCCACGCGGCCTCGACAGGGAGCACGCCCCGACGTCGGGCAGCGGCCCGGACGCTGCTCATGAACGGATCCGGCCCCCGGCGACGTGATGTCGCCGGGGGCCGGATTGTGGTAGCGGGGGCGGGATTTGAACCACGCGACCTCTGGGTTATGAGCCCAGCGAGCTACCGAGCTGCTCCACCCCGCGTCGGTCCGACCAGCGTACAGAACACCGGCGGGCCAGGCAGGGATTTTTCGCGCTGTGGTTGTAGGTTCCAGGGCTCAGTTAGGGGCTTTCGTTTGGATCAGCGGGCGGACCACAGGAAGATGCCAGCGATGTGGAGTCCGGCCAGGTAGATGGTCGCGGTCTTCTCGTAGCGGGTGGCGATACCGCGCCACTGCTTGAGGCGGTTGATGCACCGCTCAACGGTGTTGCGCTGCTTGTAGGTCTCGCGGTCGAAGGCCGGTGGCCTGCCGCCCCGGCTGTCTCGACGCAGCCGGTGGCCACGCTGATCTGCCGGGACCGGGATCACCGCCCGGATGCCGCGCTTGCGCAGGTGGTCGCGGATCGCACGGGATGAATAGGCCTTGTCCGCCAGGACCACGTCCGGCCGGGTGCGAGGGCGGCCGCGCCGCCGGGGAACGCGCAGGCGGGCCATGACGTCGGTGAAGGCCGGTGCATCGCCGGCCTGGCCAGCGGTGAGGACGAAGGCGAGAGGTCGGCAGCGGGCATCGGCCGCGAGGTGCATCTTGGTCGTCAGCCCACCGCGGGACCGGCCGATGGCGTGGTCGGCCGGTTCGCCAGCTGGGGCCCCTTTTTGCGGGCCCCGGCCGCGTGCTGGTGAGCTCGCTCAATCGTGGAGTCAACGGACACGGCCCAGGCCAGGTCCTCATCAGCGTCGGCCTGTGCCATCAGCGCGATGAACACCCGCTCCCATGTGCCATCGACGGCCCACATCCGCAGCCGGTTGTAGACGCCCCGCCAGTTGCCGTACTTCTCCGGCAGGTGGACCCACTGCGTTCCGGTCTGGGACTTGAAGGCGATTGGAGCAACGGCTCGGTCCGCGCCCACTGCGCATCTGTCAACGGCACACCCGGACCAACGACCGACTGATCCAAACGAAACTGCATAGCAGTCGTTCATCACCGGCTGTCATCCTGCCGCCGGACAGCCGCTACGGCTGTCCGGCGACGCCTCCACCCGATTGGGCAGCCCATTACTGAGGAAACGAGTGGTTGATCAGGGGCAGTTGACGGCCGTGTCGCCGGTGTCGCGGTTGCAGGTGTCGAAACCGAGGCCGCCGTCGAGGCCGTCGTTGGCGATCACGTTGTCCACGGCGTTGAGGGTGTCGTTGCCCTCGCCGCCGATGTGCGTGTCGTTGCCGCGGCCTCCGGTGAGGGTGTCGTTGCCCTGGGCACCCTCGAGTGTGTCGTTGCCGTCGTCGCCGTTGAGAGTGTCGTTGCCGGCATTGCCGTAGATGGTGTCGTTGCCGGCCAGCCCGGAGATCGTGTCGTTGCCGGGGCCGCCGTTGATGGTGTCGTTGCCCGGCGTCGCCCGCAGGCCAGTGGCATCCGGGTCGTCGCCGACGAGCCGGTCCGCCCGGGGACCGCCGTTGAGGCGGTCGTCACCCGCACCGCCGATCACCGTTCCCGCGGCTTCCAGGTTCGGGGAGATGCTGACGCTGTCATCGGAGTCGTTGGCGTTGACCCGTATCGACGTGACGGGCAGCGGACACTCCGCCGTGTGCGTCCCCGTCGACTGACACGGGGCAACGGCGGACACGGTGTCCCCCGCGTCCGTCACCACGACAACGTTGCCCTGACGCCGGATGGTGATGTCATTCGCCACACCCTGGGCGGCCGTGACACCAAGGGTGTCGCCCACCTCCTGCACGACCGTGGTGTCCGCCAGGCTTCCGCCGGGGGCCGCACCGGGCGCGGCGGAAGCGGCGGTCAGCGGAGCGCAGGTGAGTGCGCCGAGCGCCACCACCGTGGTGCAGATACCTCGTGTTCTCATCGGTGCCCGCCTTTCGTGTTGTCTCGCCGTGTACGGGTACTGGCGTGCTGCTCACTCACGCTGGTCAGGGGCATCCGCTGACGTTGTCGCCCAAGTCGGCGCGGCAGTCGTCCACGTCAGCGCCGCCTTCGACGTAGTCGTTGCCGCTGACGTTGTCCACGGTGTCGATGGTGTCCCGGCCGTTGCCGCCCTCGGCGTAGTCGTTGCCGGCGCCGGCGACGATGCGCTCGTTGCCGCTGCCGCCGTAGATCACGTCGTTGTCGGCACCGCCGTCCACGATGTCCGAGCCGCCGCGTCCCTCGATGGAGTCGTTGCCGGAGCCGCCGAAGATCCTGTCCGCCTCGGCTCCACCGGTCAGGGTGTCGTTTCCTGCGCCGCCGGAAAGGAAGTCGGATCCCTCGTCGCCTTCGAGGGTGTCGTTGGCGGATCCGCCGTAGAGGTTGTCGTTGCCGGCACCGCCGATGAGGGTGACGCCGAGGGCCGCCAGCGAGGAGGTGACGGTGTCGTCCTGGTCGCCGGCGTTGACCACGAGTTCGGTCGTGTCGGCGGCCCTGCAGGCGACTTCGGTCGTGCTGATGGCGGTGCAGTCGCCGGACGGTGCGACCGTGTCTCCTGTGTCTTTGATTCTGATGTTGCTGCCTGACTGCCAGACGCTGATCGTGTTGCCCCGGCCGACTCCGGCGGTGACCGTGATCGTGGTGCCGGTCTTGTTCACCAGCGTCGTGGCGAAAAGATGTGGCGTCGGTGCGTCGGCCGCGTGGGCCACGCCAGGGAGGCACAGAGTGAAACCGCACACCGTGGCCAGAAGTGCCCCGGTGCGATGGTGCGTTCTCTTCATGACCTGCTCCTGAAATTGGGCGTTGAATGTCGATCTCGCAACTGTGCGCAGTGCTTCCCGGCCGAAAATGCCGGTGTTCGCTCGAAGGAGCGCTACCTTTTGCGGTCTGCCGACCGCGGCCGGGACCTGATAACCGGCTCCGGCGGAGTACCGGGGGAAAGGGTGTGGCCGCAAGCGCCGAACGTTCGGTGCGGCCCACTCCGGCGCGACATCCGAATGTTTTTGCTGCATTCAATAGCCTCAGCCCGCGCAGACTCCTCCCATACCGCCATGGCCGACGCCTGCTCGACCGGTGATCGGCGCTGGCGCTTGGGCACCCAGAGCATGTCGGGATGTGAAGCCGTGCTGAAGCCGAATTTGCGCCATTGCCGAACACAAGGGTCTCCGCGCGTGGATCGTCGCCCTCGCCTGGAATGGGATCACCTGGGGCATGCCCGCCGTTTGACTTGCATCGCCCCAGAGGTGTCAATTAACGATTCATTCGTACCGCATTCAATTGATCGCGGTACGGGTGATCCGCGCAGCCCGCGAGCTGGATCTGCCGACGGTGGCGCTGCGCTCCCGCGACGAGGCGGACGCGCTGGTTGTGCGGCCCGGAGACGCCTGCCCCAGCCGCGACGGCTTGCGGTACCGCGACCCGGCCAATGACCCGGACAGCCCCAGCTACGACGGCGACGACAACGGTATCCCCGACCGCAACGAGAACGACGACTGGGGATCGACCGGCAGTAACTCGGGCGGCTCCACCACCAGCGGGGGCAGCGGCGGGGGCAGCTACAACCCCGGCGGCTGCCCCCCTGGCGGCTGCGACAACAGCCGGCAGTGCCCGCCGGGCGGCTGCAAGAGCTGAGCCCGCCTCATGCCCCTTGGGGTCAACGAGGACAGCAGAACTGGCCGACACCACCGACGGGAGGAAAAAGACCGCACTCGGGCCGTCATGGACGCCGCACTCGGGGGCCTGCGGACCAGTTGCGGATTGCCGAGTGTTTCTCGGGCTCGGAACAGCGGGATGCCGGGGCGGCCCGCGCTGCAGCAGATGAAGAACGTCGCCGACCTCACTCGCGAGCATTGGCAGGGCCAGTGGGTCGAAGGCGGCTTCCGCATCTACAACCACTTGATCACCGAGCGGACTGGTCTGCCGCTGACCGTCGGAATCTCGGGTGCGAACCTACATGACAGCCAGGCTCTGATCCCACTGGTGAAGGACATACCGCCAATCCGATCCTGCCGGGGACCTCGGCGACGCAGACCGGGCAAGCTCCACGGCGACAAGGGCTATGACTACTCCCACCTGCGGCGATGGTTACGCGAGCGCGGTATTGCGGACCGCATCGCCCGTAAGGGCGTCGAGTCCTCGCAGCGGCTGGGCAGGCACCGCTGGACCATCGAACGCACCATGTCCGGGCTTGCCGGCTGCCGCCGTCTGCACCGACGCTACGAACGTAAAGCCGAGCACTTTCTGGCATTCACGGCCATCGCCTGCACGTTCATCTGCCTGCGCCGCCTTGCCCGCTGATGTGTCGACGCAACAGCTCTACCGCCAGCGTGTGGTCGTACTGCTCGGCCATGTGCATGGGCGTGTGACCGTCGGGATCCACGAGCTCCGGGTCGGCGCCGAAGGCCAGCAGGATGGCCGTGGTGTGCACGGTCAGCGGGCGCCCGCTCTGCAACGTGCTGTCTCCCTCGACGTCAATGGCGTGCGTCAAGAGCGTTGAGTTGCCCTGTACCTCGTTGGGATCTGTACCGGCGGCCAGCAGACGCGCCAAGGTCTCGGCATCGGGCCTTGACCCGGAGTCCTGGACACGGGTTATGCGGCTGGTGCCAGCGTAGTTGATGTTGTTTCGGACGCTGTCTCATAAGCGATCGGACTGCGATGTCCGAGGTGGGAGTGACGGCGTCGGGTGTTGTAGCGGTGCAGCCAGCGGAACGCGTCGAGGTGGGCCTCGCGCTCGCTGGACCAGTGCTTGCGGTCCTGGAGCGTCTCGCGTTTGAACGTGGCGTTGAAGGACTCGGCGAGTGCGTTGTCCGCCGAGCTGCCGATCGCGCTCATGGACTGACGGACGCCTGCCCTGCGGCAGGCGTCGGCGAAGGCGCGGCTGGTGTACTGGGCGCCGTGATCGGTGTGCATGACCGCTTCGGCGAGGCTGCCGCGGGTGCGTTCGGCGGCGGCCAGGGCGTCGATGACGAGATCAGTGCGCATGTGATCTGCGATTGCCCAGCCGACAAGACGGCGTGAGGCGAGGGCGATGACGGTGGCCAGGTAGAGCAACTTCCCGCCGTCCACGGGAAGATAGGTGATGTCGCCGACATACTTCGTGTTCGGCTTGCTCGCGGTGAAGTCGCGGCCGATCAGATCCGGGTCCTTCACCGCGGACGGGTCCGCGATCGTGGTGCGGTGCCTGCGACGCAGCCGCATGCCTGCCAGGCGGTTCACCAGCGCGTCTCCCCGGCGAAATACTTGGCCGCCTTCCGTAGGATCTCGCGTTCCTCCTCTAGTTCGCGGACCTTCTTGCGCAGGGCCGCGTTCTCTGCTTCCAGCGGCATGGGCGGCTCGGCGGGCGCCTCTGCCCGGCGTCCCCGTGGCCGGCTCGCTCCGGCCGCCCGGACCCTCCGCAACGTCTCCGGATTCACCCCCAGATCAGCGGCGACCGACCTGATCGTCGCTTCCGGCCGCGACTCGTACAACGCGACCGCGTCCGCCTTGAACTCCGGCGGATGGTGCTTCATGACCACGGGACAACCGTTCTCCTGGACTCAAGATCCAAGTGTCTCGGGTGTCCAAGATCCGGGGTCAAGCCCCGAGTCGATATGCACCTCTACTCCCAACATCTGCCGCACCTATCCCATGTCTGACCAACTGTTCCGGGATATGTCCGGGCCAGATCCCGCTCAGTGCCACGAACAAGCCGGGTATGGCTTCGCGTACTTTCTGCTCCTGGATGGGGGGCTTTGGCGATCCGTGGCACATACTTCTCGCCGCCTTCCTGTCGGGCGTAGCGGTGCCGCCCCGACCTGTACCCAGGTCCGATGTGGCGATCGGGAGCCCTCCGTACCGTCGATCCTGTTGCGCCCGGGGCAAGGTGCGCAGCTGATCCTGGAGGTATGGGAGGCAACAGTGCGTTTGAAGAGATTACTGTCGACGGTACTGGCCAGCGCGGCGCTGGCCACGGTGGGCGTGCTCTCCACGGCGAGCACGGCCGGCGCCGACAACGGGGATGGTCTGTCCGCCTGCAATTCGGGTGAGATCTGCTTCTATCGCTACAGCGGCGCCGTGCTGTGGCAGAAGCACTTCTGGTACACGGGGGACCACGGCTCCTACAACTGGTGGGCCGGCCAAGCAACCAACGTCCGGATGCAGGACGACGCGGTCGAGGTCAACAACAGAGACACCCAGTGTCAGGTGCGTGTCGGCAATCTGAGTCCCTCGACGGGGTTGTGGACCTGGCGGTACTTCCCGAACGACCACGTGCGCCGTGACCTCGGCGCGATCAGGAACGCCAACGACCGTCACGAGCGGTGTGCATGACCGGCTTCGGAGGGACATCCATGATCGCTCGTAGTCTTCGTGCGACAGCCGTCGCCGCTGCCCTGACAGCGGCAGCAGTCGTGTCCGTGCCGTCCTCCGCTCACGCGGACAATGGGGACGGCCGACCCGACTGCGCCCACGGCGAAATCTGCTTCTGGTACAACGCCGGCAATACCTACCAGAAGCAGTTCTGGTACACGGGGGACCACGGCGGCAACAACTTCATGTACTACAACGGGTCCGTCTACCGGGAATCGAGCGAGCGCGTGCAGGACAACGCGCTGCACGTCACCAACCGCGACACGCAATGCCGGATCCGGGTCGGGGACCTCTCCGGCGGGTTGTGGACCTGGCGGTACTTCCCGAACGACAACGGTAGGTACCACCTCGGTGAGATCAACAACCGCAACGACCGTCACGAACGTTGCGTGTAGGAGCGGGGCCCGGCCGCGCGAGCGGCCGGGCCCACCCCACCTGCCTCAAGGGACGCTGATGCAAATCCGATCGACACGCACGGCCTTAGGGATCACGATGGCTGCGGTGGTGCTATCGGCCTGTACGGCCGGGGCCACCGAAGCTCCGGACCTAGCTGCCGTCTCGGCCGACAAGGTTGCCGACGAGGTCTTCCAGGCCGACGACATTGACCTGATCGAGTCCGTTCGGAACGGACTGATCGCCGACTGCATGGCAGGGCAGGGTTACCCCCAGCTGAAGCAGGCCGGAGTGCCCCAGGACGCCAAACCGTTCACCGACATGAACGTGCAGACGCCACCGTTCGCCATACGTACCGATGAGCAGGCGACGCTTCTTGGATTTGGGGAGAACAGCCGCCCGAAAGTCGCCAATGTGCTCAGCTACGACCGGGGCTTCGACGCGAGACTGAAGAAGTGCCAGAATAAGGCGGAAGACAAGCTCGGGCACGAGTTCTCCGAGGTCCAGAACCAGAGCTACCAGCTCTACAACGATGTGGCCGACGAACGGGACGTCCTGCTGAAGTCCCCGGAGGAGGCCGAGGTCACCGCCGCCGCACTGCGCCCACTGCTGGAATGCGTCGAGGCCGCAGGCTTCCGTCAGATGGTCTCCGGCGCCCGGACGCTCGACAGTTTCGGGATCGGTCTGCCCAGGGGCCGCTACGAAGGCACTGAACCTCCGGAGCCGAAACGGCTTCCCGGAACCGTCGAGATCATTCCGGCTATTCCCGAGCGGCGCTATGTGCCGACTGCCGAAGAATCACGACTGGCCGTTGCCTCTGCCCGGTGCGCGCGCACGACAGGCTTCGGAGACAAGATCGCGGCTCAGCGTGTCCGCATCCTCAGGAAGGTCGTCGGGGGACACGGCTCCCAGATCGCGGAACTGAAGCCGAAGGTCGAGGCACTGGCGAAAGCAGCGGCGAAACTGGCCGAGCGATGAGCGGATCGACCCTGGCCAGGCAGCGTCATCGCTCCGTCCTGTCCGTTGCCGCCGCCGTGCTGGCGGCAACCCTCGCGCTGACCGTCGGGATATTGATCGGTCCCGCGGTGCGATCGCCCGCACAGGCGGTTGCGGACGCAGGCCCACCCGAGGCCTCCCTGGTGACAGTGGCGGCCGAACGGCGAGTGCTGGCCGAACCGGTGATCGCCCGCGGCACCGTCCGGCCGGGAACCTCGGTCAAGGTCGCAGCGCCGGCCGGCCTGGGGGGCGACACCGCCGTCGTCACCCGACTGACCGCCAAGACCGGGACAGCACTACGCGAAGGCGACATCTTCGCCGAGGTGTCGGGGGCGCCGCTGTTCGGTCTCGTCCTGCCCTTTCCGCTGTACCGCGATCTGAGCACGGGAATGCAGGGTCCGGACGTCACGGCGGTGCAGAAGGCACTGCGCCGCCTCGGCACATCCGCCCAGGTGACTGGAACCTTCGATACCGCCACCGAGCGGGCGCTGGTGGGCTTCTACCGTGCCCGGGGCTACGAGCCGCCCCGACCGCAAGCGCCACACGACCCGGCAGTCGCGCCGTTCGGCAAGCCTTCGGCGAACGCTCCCGAAGCCGCAACGGTGATACTACGGAGAACCGCCGTTGTGGCCCTCGACCGAGACGCACGCACGATCTCTGCCGTGCGAGTCAAGGTCGGCAGTGTGCTCGGTGACGCGAACTCCGTCCTGCTGGAGCTGGACACCGCTGCGGTGACGGTGCAGGTCAAGGTTGACAAGAAGCAGCGCGCGCTGGTGCGAACCGGCGGTACGGCCGAAATCGTCGACGAAACCCAGGGGACTGCGTTGAAGGCCGTCGTCCGTCGGGTGGCCGACCGAGCAGGGGCGGACGGCTACGAGGTTTCGCTGGCCTTCACCGGTCCGGCGTTGTCACCCGGAGGGGACCACACGGTCCTTGTCACCCTTGATCCTATGCGAGACACAGAGCCAGTGCTGGCCGTTCCGGTAGCCGCAGTCTATTCGCGTCCTGACGGGACCACGTTCGTGACGGTCGAGGGGAAGGACCACAGCCTCACCGACGTGGGGGTCGACTCCGGCAAGGTCGCGGGAGGCTGGGTGCAGGTAACACCCGAGCGGACTGGCTTCACGGCCGGAGCGAGGGTTGTCGTGGGCAGTTCCGCAGACACCGGTCCCCTTGGCAGCGAGGGGGATGGACCGTGACAGCGGTACTGTCCCTGCGGCAGGCCGGCCGTAGCTACGACGACGGTCATGTCGTCCGCGCCCTTCGGCCAACCGACCTGACCATTGAGCGCGGCGACTACATCACTGTCACCGGGCCTTCGGGCTCCGGCAAGTCCACCTTGCTGAACCTGATCGGCCTCCTCGACCGGCCCGATGTAGGCACCTGCCATATCCTCGGACGAGACGCCTCCAGTTTTTCGGAGGCAGAGCGGGGCGCGCTGCGTGGTGAGATGTTCGGGTTCGTGTTCCAGGCCTTCCACCTCGTTCCGGGGCGCAGTGCGGTGGAGAACGTGGAGCTCGGGATGCTTTACGGCCGTCATCCGGCGCGACGGCGGCGGGCGCTCGCGCGGGAGGCGATCATCCGCGTCCGGCTGGCCCACCGGGCCGACTCCGATCCGCGGACCATGTCGGGCGGGGAACGGCAACGGGTCGCCCTGGCCCGGGCCGTGGCCGGTGACCCGGTCGTTCTGTTCTGCGACGAGCCAACGGGCAATCTCGACGGTGCCAACACCGAGAACGTTTTGGAACTGCTGCGGCAGCTCCATGGTGAGGGCATGACGCTTGTGGTCGTCACGCATGACAGCAAAGTGGCCGCACAGGGCACTCGGCGGCTGCGTGTCGATGACGGCGTCGTCAGGGAGGGTGCTTGATGCACGGCGACAGCGCAGTCCCCACTCGGTCACGTTTCCGGCCGCGTGACCTCTTCTCCGAAGCGGTCCTCTCACTCCTTGCCCATTCCGGACGGTCCGCGTTGACTGCGGCTGGAATAGTGCTCGGATGCGCCGCGTTCGTGGCCACTATGGGCATTTCCGCGACCCTGTCCCGCCAGGTGTCCGCGTCCTTCGACATCGCGCGCGCCACGCAGGTCGTGGTGCACCAGCCGGCTGACGAAGCGCGCAAGTCCGGTGCCGCAACGGTCGGTTCACCGGTGCCGTTGTGGCAGCGGCCGACGGCAGTGGATCGCTTGCGCCGGTTGAACGGGGTGGACAGCGCGGGGCCCCGAATGACCCTGCCCGAGCGCACCCTCGCCCGCACACTGTCGACCGGGGGGTCTGACACCCAGGCGAAGATTGTAGGAGTCGACGCTGGAGCCCTCGCCGTGATCGAGCCGCACCTCATCCGGGGCCGCTACTTCGACAGGTTCCACGACCGAACCGCAGCTCCTGTCGTCCTGCTCCCCGCGAATCTCGCGCGCGTGCTGAATATCGACCGAGTCGGCGTCGCGATCTTCGTCGACGACCGCCCGTACACGGTGATAGGTGTCTTCGACGACGTGACCCGGGAAACGGCCACGATGGGTTCGGTCGTCATGCCTTTCAGCACGGCGCAGCTTCTTGTCGCCGGTTCGGCCACAGTACCGCCCGAGCGTGCCGTACTGATCGAGGTACGTCCCGGCGCCGCGCACCCGATCGGCAATCAGGCCCCGCTCGCGTTGTTACCCGAGGCCTCAGGCCAACTGGAGTCGATCGCGCCACCCGACCCTCTCACGCTGCGCCGTGCCGTCGAGGAGAACGTCACCATGCTGGTCCTCGTCGTATCTTTCATCGCCCTCGGAGTGGGGACGTTCTCCATCGCGACGGCGGCGACGGCCGGGGTCACGGCCCGAGCCGCGGAGATAGGGCTGCGCCGTGCGATCGGTGCCCGGCCACGACACATCTTCGTCCAGTTGCTCACTGAGACGACGTTGCTGGGTACGGTCGGCGGGATTGTGGGCAGCGCGCTGGGAATCGTTGCGGTCGTCGCTGTCGCGTTGAGCAACGGCTGGGAGCCAATTCTTGACGTCCGCACCGCGGCTCTGGCCGCAGCCGGCGGGGTGGTGACAGGTCTGATCGCGGGATTGCTGCCCGGCTGGCGGGCGACGCGGGTACAGCCGGTCGCGGCCCTGCGGCAGTGACCGCGCCTCAGCCGTCGTCCGGCTGCCAGTCACCGGAGCGCTGTGCCATGGCCACAGCATGCGCGCGATCTCGGGCGCCGAGCTTCATCAGCAGGTTCGTCACATGGTGCTTGACCGTGCGTACAGTGATGGTCAGGTTCTCGGCGATCTCCGAGTTGGACCGACCATTGGCGATGTGGTCCAGGACCTGGCGCTCGCGTGCTGTGAGCGAGGCGGGCAGTTCACGCAAGGACGGCGGCAGTCGGCGCAGCAGCTGGGCTCCCACGGCCGGGCTGACCCAGCGCCTCCCGGCGCCGACGCTGACGATCGCGGTGACCAGTTCCCCATCGAGAGCGGGACGTAGGACGATGCCACCGACATCGGCTTGGCCAAGGGCACTGAGTTCTGCAGTCGTCACAGCCTCGGCTGCGACCAGTACTGCCATGGAGGTAAACCGTCGGGCGGTTGTCGTACTGTCCGTCACCACGACGACGGGGGCGTACAGTTGCGAGTGGCTGTCGTCCAGTGAGTGGGTCGTGCTGTGCTGCACCACCAGCGAGCTCGTGGCACCCAGCAGTGACGCGATCTGCTGCGATATGAACCCGGCCGCGAATTCAGTCCGTACGACCAGGAACCCCGACACCGGATGCTTCGTGGACGCGACCCGGAGTCGCGACGTCAGGCGACAGTAGTAGTACATGGAAGTTCCCCCTGAAAGTGTGGCCGGAGGGTTCGCGGCGCATCCCGTTTGGCTTCCTTGGCGCGGGCGTGGCCGATGGTCTGCCAGCTGGCGCCGCCCCGGTTACCGAAGGCTGCGGTAACCCTGCGGTCTGGTTGTTGGGGGAGCGGGTCTTGTCGCCGTCCCACTCCCTGCCCACGTCCTAGATCACGCCGCAGGCGTAGGCCGACTACATGGAGCTGCTGTCCTCGCAGCCGGGGTACGGACAGAGCCAGCCCCCTTGGCAGAAGGCTGCGGATCCCTCTCCAGGACCGGTCCGGGTGCGGGGCGCGGGGCCTGATGCCGGTTCGCTGCGGGGGAGAACGTCGCAGCGAGGGTGGCTGTGACGAAGGCAGGCGCAGGGGGGTGCAGCAGCCGTGGTTTCTTGGGACGTCTGGTTCGATGGATGTCGTGGGGCGTGAGTTCGGGTGTCGGCACGGCGTTCCTCACGTGTCCGTGGTCCGTCGCAGCTGCCGGTTGCTTGCGGTGCGAGGCCCTGCTGCGTTGTTGTCACGGACCAGACTTCGAGCCGCTCGGATTGTCCAAAAGAGCCCGCAGAGCGGCCTGGACAATTGAACAACTGGGGCGACGCGGCAGCAGTGTTGTGGATGCGGTGCCCGCGTCCGTTCTCTGGAGCACAGCGAGGGGATCAGCGCTGATCACCGTGCACCAGCCAGGAGACGTCTTCGCCGTCATCCTGTTCGCAACACCCCTTGCTGTACGCACCCGGTCGTTCGAGCCGGTGAGCTCAGGGACATGTCCGTCGGTAAGGAACGCCGGGGAGTTGCCGCTTCCATTCGTCGGGTGAGAGGCCGTCGGTGGCTCGCCGGCAGATGGTTCGCGCGGCACCGGTCGGGGAGATGTCGTAGGTCTGCAGCGGTGTGTGGTCGCCTGCCGCGTACAGCCTGCGGCCATCGGGACTGAAGGCAAGGGCGTGGACGGTGTCGCCCGGGGTGGGAAGGGGGGACCCGATCCTCTGACGTGAGGCGGTGTCCCACAGCTGCAGGGCCCCTTCGTCGCCGGCGACGGCGAGGACCCGGCTGTCGGGGGAATAGGCGAGGGCGGATACGTACTGGCCGTTCGTGGTGTCAGGGGCGAGGACACCGAGGCGTTGGGTGAGGTGCCCCTCCCAGAGAACCACGCGGCCGGATTTGTCACCGGCGGCCAGGTACTCACCATTCGGGCTGAAGGCCAGCGTGCTCGTCGTGCCGGATGTTCGCCTGGCCGGCAGCCGGGTGCCCGAGGGAAGGCGGTAGGCGTCGCCCTGAGTGGTGAGAGCCAGGTCGCCGTCGGGGTGCAGCGTTGTGTCGCCTCCGGCGCCGGGGACCGTGTGCGTGGTGGTACGGCGCCGCAGATCCCAAATCCGGCTGTATGTGCCGACACCGGGTATGCCGGCCAGGATCAGGGAACGATCTCCAGGTCCGAAGGCCAGGTACGCTGGCGCGTCGGGGCCGGCCCCGACGACGTTCAGTTCTGTCTCGGTACGGCGCCGGGGCACGTCGTAAAGGGCGATACGTGGAGGCGCGGTGGTGGGTGAGGTAGGCCCCACACCGTAAGCCAGCACGGTCCCGGTGGAATCGAAGTCCATGAGCACCGTACAGGTCGACAGAGGGTCCCCGGCCGGCATTGGGCACTTCACAGCAGGAGGTTCGGGCAGGGCCATGCCCGAACGTCCGTCGAAGAGGCGGAAGCGGATGCGCTTGCCGCCGCTGTCCCACATCGCCGTGGCCAGTGTCGCGCCGTCCGGGCTGAAGATGCTCTTCAAGGAAGGCGTTGCAACCCACTGGTTCGTAACGGACCTGCCAAGAGTGAGGGTGTGCACCGTGGGCCCCCAGGAGTCGCCCGGACCGCCGAGGTAGCGGAGGATTCCCGTGCGGGTGTCGATCCTCAGGTCCTTGATGGTCTCGCCCGACACCCGGTGCCGGAACACAGGAAAGAGCGGCGCCGCCAACCTCCACACGAAGATCTCAGTGCCGTCCGAGGCCGCTACGAAGGCACCGTCGTCGCTCAGTTCCGTGATCTTCAGTCCGGAGTGCTCGACAGACCCAACCTCGTCCCCGGTGATGGTCCTCCAAGTACGGATGCCTGTGACATCGACGATAGAGAGCAGACTGGCGTCGCTGCTGAATTTGACCTGCTCTTGGGCGCATTGCCGTGCGGAGACACGCGGCAGCCAGGGCGCGGCCATTCGGCGTGCCCTGGAGACGTCCCACAGCTGTACCTGCTCTCCGGGTACACACAGAGCGAGGTAACGGTCGTCCGGGCTGAGCGTCGCGTCGGGGAAGGACGCGTCTTCCGAGACGAGCACACGGCGATCTTGCTGTAACGCTCTGAGCACGGCCATGAGGTGAGGCCAGGCCAGGCTGCTCGGATCGACGGTGCGCGCCGGGTCCTGCAGCTCGATCTGCAGAATCTTACGGCGCGCTTGGGGCTCCCAGACCTGGAGACGACGGTGCGCGCCCCGTCGGTCATAGACGATCAGGGTGCGACCGCTCGGGCCCATCTCGGTGCCCCCGTCGGCGTCCGTCAACACGGTCCGGCGTCCCGTGGCCAGGTCGAGCGATGCGACCTTTGTGTCCTCAAAGACCGGGACCCATCGGGTGGCCGCCCGTGGGAAGCCCACGTTCTCCCAGGCATGGCCCAGGCCCGGCCATACATCGGTGCTCCGGTGGGCGGAGATGTCCCAACGGGTCGTGCGGTCGGCGCTGATGCTGAGCAGCGAGTTTCCGTCAGCGCTCAGCCGACGCATGGTCTCGGTGCGCCCGTCAGGGTCGGTGAAGATGTCCTGTTCCCTCTGGACGGCGCCAGCCAGCAAAGCGGAACGGGTCTCGGGGAGATCTGCGGTCTCCCAGGCGGCAAGGCTCAGACGCATGGCGGTCGGCGGATCGGACAGGCGCAGGCTGCCGGAGACGCTGGCGACGCGGCGGGCATCGACCTCCGTGCGGCGGCGTTCGCCAGCTTGATTCTGTTGCCAGGCGACGAGAGCGGCGATGAGGCTCAGCACAAGGAGGATCGATACAGCGGCGATGCGGGCCAGTCGCCTGCGACGGCTGCGCTCCCGCGCAGTGAGGCTGGCGGTGAGGAACTGCCGCTCCGACGGAGTGAGACCCCCACGCCGGTCTGGGCCAGCCCAGTGCTCTTCGGCGACGGACAGCCGCAGTCCTCGGTAGAGGGAGCCGGAATCCTGTCGCAGCGCGTGCCAGGTAGCTGCTGCCTCGGTGAGGTGGCGCTGGGTGCGCAGGCGGTCGCGGTCCTCATCGATCCATGCGCGCAACCGTGGCCAGGCGGCCAGGACAGCCTCATGAGAGAGATGGACGGTGTCCCGGTCGAGCGTGATCAGACGGGCCTGGGCGAGGCGCTCGAGAACGAGGTCGGCGTCGGACGGGGTACCGGGACCGAGCACAGTGACTTCACTGCGGTCGGCAGGCCGACGGGTGTCTTGGTTTCCTTGCCCGGGAGAGATCAGGCGCAGCAGAATTCGGCGAGCAGCCTGTGCCTGCTCGGTCGTCAGCCGTGTGTAGACGTCGTCCGCAGTGCGGGCGATGGCCCCTGAAATACCACCGACAGCCTCGTAGGCAGCCTCGGTCAGGACTCGGCCCTTGCGTCGCCGCCAAGTCTCCAGCAGGGCGTGGGACATCAGCGGCAGTCCGCCGGGTTCGTCGGCAACTTCGGCAATGATACGGGCGGTCAGGCCACGCTCCACGACGAGCCCGCCCAGCGCGGCCGGCTTGACGATCGTCTCTCGCAACTCCTCGGGGCTCATGGGGGGCACCAGCAACGTGGCGCCTTGGGCCGCTTCGGCGAGGTGACGGTGCTGGGCTACATGGCCGTAGAAGTCGGCGCGGACGGCCACGACGACGCGAATACCGTGACTGGGCCGGACTGCACACAGGAGGTTGAGGAAGCGTTCGCGTTCAGTTCTGTCCGTGCAAAGGGTGAAGACCTCCTCCAACTGATCAACCACGATCACCGTGCCGGCGGGCGCCGACTCGGGATCGAGGATTGCCGCATGAGTACGCGCTGGATACGGTCCGGGCGTCAGGACACGGATGGAAGTGGGGCGTTCCCGCCGGGACGTGCTGTTCTGCAACCGGGCGATCAACCCGGCGCGAAGCAGCGAGGACTTGCCGCTGCCGGAAGGTCCGGTGACGACCACGAGGTGTCTGCGGCCGACCAGCTCCACGAGCTGATCCACAAGGCGGTCCCGGCCGAAGAAGCGCTCGTGGTCACCGACGCCGAAGCGGGCCAGGCCCCGATAGGGCGGCTCACCGTCGGCGTCGGCGCCGCGGGTCAGTTCGGAAGCTTCTTCCCCGGCCGCGTGCCAGCGCCGTTCCCACTCCTCGCGGTCTCCGCCACACGCGCCGACGTACGCCAAGGCTACCGCGAGTGATGGTAACCGGTCCCCAGCTGCGGCCTGTGCCAGTGTCGCGGCTGAGTAGTGCGCCTTGCCAGCCATCGCTCGATAGGTGATACCGCCAGCCTCCCGACGGAGTTTCCGTAACTCGTACGCGAACCGCGCTACCGGCCCCTCAGCAGGATCCAGCGACCCTTCGCGACGCCCCATGTTCCCGTCCTGCCCGCTCATCGACTCAGGCAACACGTTACCCGTGGGTGGCCTGCGACCCCAGGGGGCCTTTTATCGGCCTTGACAAAGCCTCTGGACGTGGCGGTAGGTGATCAGGCAGACGGCGACTATCCACCGAACGGCGGCAGGCGCGACAGACGTCGTTCTGTTCACGGCCCTGGCCAACCCCACCAGCAACACCCTCTACCAGCGCATCGGCTACGTTCACCTCGCAGACTTCATTGCCGGAAGACGACAGCCCGCATGAAGGACACTGGCGTTTGGAGCGAGCGGGCCGATATCACCCTAATCGTCCCGTGGGCGAGGGCTAGACGAGTAGTTCCGATGCGGCTCAGTGGTCGTAGGCGATCAGTGAGCGGGTGATAGGTGCTCCGATGGCGCGGTTGTGCCAGATCGCGCAGGTCATCGCCAGGATCCGCTGGGCCACCCGGACACCGACGCCCTCGATGGTGCGGCCGCCGTGTTGTTCCAGGTCGAGCTGGCCTTTGAGGGTGTCGTTGACCGACTCGATCAGTTGCCGGCCCGTCTTGAGCAGGGATTCCGCAGGCTGTGGGGTGCCGCGGTTGCGGTAGGACGGTCGTAGCAGGCTGACGCCGCGAGCGCCGAGGAAGCGGTCGAGTTCGGCGGCGATGTAGCCCTTGTCCGCCAGGATCAGCAGCCCCGGCCGGGCAGCTGCCAGATGCGGTTCGTCGTCGATCAGTGCGGCCAGGACCTGCCGTTCGTCGATCTTGGGGTCGGCCAGTGCCCAGGTGACGGGCAGGCCGGCCGGGGTGCACACCAGGTGCAGCTTCAGGCCCCAGTAGAAGCGGGAGTGGGATCGGCAGTATCCGTAGTTGGCCCAGCCGGCCAGGTCGGAGCGTTTGACGGTCTCGCGGGAGCGGGCGCACTCCACGGGAGTGGAGTCCACGATCCAGACATCGTCCAGCCATAGGTCGGTGTCCGCTGCCGGCGACCGGATGGCCCGTTTGACCGGCGGCAGAGCGGCCCGCAGGCGCTTGTTGTAGGCGGGCCGCTGGGGCAGATACGGGAACAGGCCGCGCAGGTGGGCGTGGGCGAAGCGCAGCCAGCGGGCCTCGCAGTGACAGCCCGGCACGGCCTGGGCCACGGCCAGGTCACCAGCTCGGCGTCGGTCAGCCGGGGCGGACGCCCACGCCAGCGCGGGGTCTTCAAACGGTCATCGACATGCACGTACAGTGCCGTCAAGAGGGTGTCTAAATCGGTCGTCACAACCCGATGTTGGACACCCTCCCTCCGTCTGACTGGCTGTTCGCTATCCGCTCGCGTGGTCGGTGGGGTTCGAACAGCATGCTGGTTCGGGTGAGTTGGCTGGTCGGCGGGCATGGAAGAAGGGCCTCTTGGTAGCTCGCGGTTGTCGAGTCCAGCGAGAAGCAAGAGGCCCTGGTGTCGAAGTGCCGCGTGGTCGGCGTTGCCGGGTCCAGTCCGTCCACTCGTGGGTGTGACTGTCTCGCCCACAGGTTCGGGAACGCGGCCGACCGGCCGGATCGCCGGCCTCGATACGGCTCGGACATGAGCGATGCCGAGTGGTTCCTGGTGCGGGATCTGCTGCCGGTTCCGGTTTGGCTGGCGGGCCGGGGCGGCCGTCCTGAGGGCTACTGCCACCGGCAGATGATCGACGCAGTGCGTTACGTCGTCGACAACGGCATCAAGTGGCGGGCGATGCCCGCGGACTTCCCGCCCTGGTCTCGGGTGTATGCCTTCTTCGCCCGCTGGCGGGATACGGGGCTGGTGAGCGAACTGCATGAACGCCTGCACCAGGCGGTCCGCCGGGCAGAGGGCCGTGCACCGGAGCCGAGTGCGGCGGTCATCGATTCCCAGTCGGTGAAGGCGGATGCCACCGTGGCCTGCGGCTCAAGGGGATTCGACGCCGGGAAGAAGATCAACGGGCGCAAGCGGCACCTGCTCACCGACACCCTGGGACTCCTGCTGGACGTGGCTGTCACGCCGGCGTCCACCACCGACCGGGATGCTGCCCGCATCCTGCTGCCCACGGCGAGGAGCCGTTCGCGACGGCTTTCGACGATCTGGGCGGACGGCGGTTACCGCGGCCACCTCCAGGACTGGGCTGCCCAGCACCTCGGACTCGTCCTCGACGTCGTCCTGCGCCACCAAGACGTCCAGGGTTTTCAGGTCCTGCCCCGCCGCTGGGTCGTGGAAAGATCCTTCGCCTGGCTCCTGCACAGCCGACGCCTGGTCCGGGACTACGAACGACGCACCGACACCAGCGAAGCCGTCATCCGGTGGTCGATGATCGCACTCATGAACCGCCGCCTGGCCGTCCGACAGCGTCAGCGTCCTGGGGCTGCTCCGACGCCGGCAGCGTGAACCGTCCCGGCTTCACCTCCACCAGCCTCTTCAGGCGTGCTCTCGCTCCCTCGACGCGGGAAGCGGACGCGCTGTCCCAGCCGAGCACCACCGCTGCCCGCCGGGCACCGAGCCCATCGGCTCCCGCGTCCGCCGCCGCGGCCATCACCGCCTGGTAGTCCACCGACAGGTCCTCGGCCCCGGCCGCGTTCTCCCGATGCGGCACCGCCCGTCGCGGCCCGACCGGCCTCCTGCGCGACACCACGGTCACCTCCGCGGGCGTCTCCTCCTCGGCCAGTGCCTCCAGATACTGCTCGAGACCGATCACCCGGCGCCTGAGGACCTCTTCCGCGTCCGCCAAGTCCGTCCGCACCCGCTCCAGTTCGGCTTCGAGCTCCTTCACCCTCACCACGGCGGCCTTCCGCCGGGTCTCCAGAACGGCCCGCATCGACGGCATCCACCACCCCCACAACATCTCGGCCAGCAACGAGCCGAGACTTCCGCAACACCTGCGATCCCATGCCTGACCAGCGGAATCCGCACACGAGATTCGGAAAGAGAACGACCTCTGAGAACCCCCCATTCGGAACTACTCGTCTAGGGCGGCCAGCGCGGCGAGTTTGTCGGTGGTGAGCTTCGCGCGTCTCCAACTCTGGAGGCGGGGCCAGCGGAACGATGTTCGCGCTGCCCGTCCGTCAGGGCCTGCCAGACCGCCGGGGTGCGCTGGTTGGCCAGCCACTTCCCGATGTCCATGGCGTGGACGGTGAACCCGGGCAGGACTTCCGCCCGGCCCTCTTTGCCAGCCACCAGCTCGCGCAGCGCGGCGTGAGGCCTCTACATATGTTGCCTCGCGTTGGCGACATATGTAGAGTCAGAGTGTGGATGTGACGTTGACGCCTCAGACGGAGCGGGTGCTGCAGGCGTTCCGGGAGGACCCGGGAGCCGCGCGGTACGGGTATGAGCTGATGAAGGCGGCGAAGCTGGCGAGTGGCACCCTGTATCCGATCCTGGCCCGGTTGAAGGATGCGGGGCTGGTGGAATCGGAGTGGGAGACACCCGAGGAAGGGCAGCGGCCCCGCCGCTACTACAAGCTCACCGCGGAGGGTGCTCGTGTCGTGCATCTGAAGCTGGCCCAGCTCTCGTTCGACCGCTCATCGGGCGGAGTCGGCCGTGCCCGTCCGGCTCCTGGGGGTGCCTCGTGAGCGACGGCGAGAAGCCGGGGCTGGCTCTGCGCTGCGCGGAGGGTGTGATCCGCACGGCGTGTCGGATGCTGCCGGAAGAAGAGCGGGCTGACCGGGAGGCGGAGTGGTGCTGGGAGATAGAAGCGATTGCCGGTGATCCGGACATTCGTTGGCGGGCGGCCGTGGTCCTGAAATTCGCGTTGCACCTGCTGCCGCACGTGCGGGCCACCCGCAGCGCTTCCGCTGCGATGGCGCAGCGTGCGGCCCTGCACCGCTCCTTCAAGCGTGGTCTTGTCTCTTTGGATCAGGTCCTCACCGACGCCTTTAGGCAGGGCCGCGTTGGCGGCCGCGTCCTCGGTGTCGCCTCCGTCGTCCTTGGCGTCCTCGGTGTCGTCTGCTTCGTCGGCGGCGTCGTCAACCTGGTCGGCGCTGGCGTCGGTCGCGTCGGCGTCGCCGGAGTCGTCCTCGGCGTCCTGGGAATCATCCTCGGCGGAGGCAGCACCGTTGCCATCTTGGAGCAGCTGCGGAAGGTGCTTCGGCGCGAAGGAGACATGGGACATTGATGGGGTTTCTGGATGCCATGGCTGGTTTGGTAAGGGCATCGTCTCCCGGCGTGCGGGCTGCTTGGGATGTCAGTTCGCCTTCTGGTCTACATATGTAGAGAGGTGAGTGAAGGCGCACGTCTGAAGGACAAGCGGTCGATCCGTGTCAACGCCCCGCTTCGTGACCGGCCGGGGTCTGCGGGCCGTCGAGCCGGTGCCGGAAACCCGGCCCCCGACGGCCTGTGACCTCCTCAGGAACTCTCGCATCAGACTCCTGACTCCCCCTGGGGGCGTCCGAACTCCCCAAGGGGGACCTCTTCATGTCTACGCTTGTCCTGCTGGTCGGCTTGCTCCTCGTGCTGGTCGGCCTGATGCTGTTCGGCGGTCTCGTCTACCTCGTACACCGCCACCCGACCTGGGCTGTGCCGATCGGCGTCGGCCTGGCCGGACTGACGCTTATGGGCACCATGATCACCGCGATCACCTCCCGATGACCGGGCGTCGTGTGTGGTTGGGGCACGGGGGAGCCCCCTCCCGGCTCTCGACCAGATCGGGAACCGGCGATGGGCGGTGGACTTCGATATCCCAAAGCAGGGTGGCAGGTAACGCCAGGAGCAGCCTCTGACCAGGACGTAGATGATCGCCGCGAACAGCGTCTCATCAGGCGTGTCCTGCGTTCCGTCGCCCTGCGGCCGTACCTTCGACGGTGGGATCAGCGGCTTCGCGATCTCCCACAGCCCGTCCGGAACAATCCAACATAGGACACCGTGAGCCCTTTTCAAGCTGGCGGCGCTGACCGTGAGTTGGACTGTCCTGCACAACGACGAAGCTTCTGGTAGACGGGTTCTCGACCAAGATCACCCGTATCCGCCAGGAGCTTCGCGTGCTTGTCTACCCGTCCTCGATTGATCTGTCCAGCCGCACCTTGCGGTTCCTGACCGGGCAACTGACAGCCCGGCGGCAGGAGATCGGAACGCGGTGGCGGCGCCTTCCTGCCGGACGTCAGGCCCTGCTCGCCCTGGCCCACCTGCGGTGCGGTGACACTTACGCCCAGCTCGCCGCCGGGTTCGGCATCGGGATCGCGACCACGTACCGCTACATACGTGAAGCCGTCGAGGCCCTGGCCGCCCTCGCGCCGTCCCTGGACGAGGCGATGACGACTATCCGGGCGAAGGCGTTCGTCATCCTCGACGGCACCTTGCTGCCGATCGACCGCATCGCCGCCGACGCCCCGTACTACTCCGGGAAACATAAACGCCATGGCATGAACGTCCAGGTCCTCACCGATCCCTTCGGACGACTGCTCTGGGCCTCGCCGGCTCTGCCCGGCTCGACTCTCACGACCTGACCGCCGCGCGGCAGCACGGGATCATGGAAGCCCTCGCCGATGCGGGGCTCAAATGCTGGGCGGACAAGGCGTATCAAGGCGCCGGCGGATCCGTCCGGGTTCCGTTTCGGGGCCGCCGCCTCAAGCGATGGAAGCGTCGCCACAACACCACCCACGCCAAGATCCGCTGCCTCGGCGAGCGGGCCATGGCCACCATCAAGGGCTGGCGCCTCCTGCGGAAGCTCCGCTGCAGCACCAACCGAATCACCGACGTGGTGAAGGCCGTCCTCGTCCTTCACCACGCACTTCACCACGCATCAGCGTGAGGTTGGAAAAGGCTCAATTACTCCCTCGTCGACGGCGAGGCAGAGTCCGCTGTAGCGGTTGATGAGGAAGTAGTGGCCGTCACCGGTGGGTGTGACGGCCCAGTGCTGCTGGGGGGCGTTGGCGTCCGCCCAGATGGCCACGTTGCCGCCGTCGGCGCGGGAGAGACCCGCGACCTCCAGGAGCTTGCCGCTGGCCACACCCTTGATCTTGTAGTAGCCGTCGCCGGTGTGGGTGAAGGTCCACTTCTGGTTCGCCTTGTTGAGCCACGGCCACTGCAGCACGTTGGTGTTGTTCGCGGTGCCGCCGCCTTCCACGTCGGCGACCTTGCCGCTGTGCCGGGCGACCAGCCGGTAGGTGGTGCCGTCCGAGTAGACGGCGTCAGCTGTGCGTAATGGGGGATTCTCATGTACGGGAAGGGAAGGTCGACGTATGTCGTCGTGGTCAGGCCGAGCACTCCGGTGCCGCCGCAGGCCAGGGCGCGGGCCGTGCTGGCCGGGGCGTAACCGAATTCGCGTGCGGCGGCGAGCACGCGCTGGCCTGGTCGTCTCGGACAGCCGTCCGGTGCCGTTGAGCGCGTTCGACACCGCAGCCGTGGACACCCCCGCCCGTGCCGCCACGGCGCCGAGTGGGACGCCGCCAGACACGCGAACTCGTCATGTGTGTACCCCACCCCAGCAGCCCCATGAGGCTTGTGGTTAACACCTTAATCACTCAGCGTACCCAGCGACAGTGACCGGAACGACGGCTCCCGGGTGAGGAGTTACCAGATGTCAGATGTTCTCGACGGCACCTCCGCGGCACCCGCGGACGGCCCGCTGCAGCGGCGGACGTTCCTGGCCGCGGCCGGGGTGGGCGCCCTCGCGGTGGCCGGTGCCGGTACGGCAGCCCGGGCGGCGACCGGCCGGGCCCCGGCGCGGGTGGCCACCGTGGTGCTGAACGGGCAGGTGTTCACCGGAACCAACGGCGGCGCGCGAGCGCAGGCGGTGGCCGTCGGCACCGACGGAAAGGTTCTCGCGGTCGGCAGCAACGCGGACATACGCCGTCGCATCGGTCCGCGTACCGTCGTCATCGACGCCGACGGCGGTACGGTCATGCCGGGCATCCAGGACGGGCACATCCACCCGCTCGGGGCGGCCGCGCAGTCCCTGAACCCGTCACTGGGCAATGCGAGCATGACGGTTGAGCAGTTCCGCGCGAGGATCCAGGAGATGCTGGACGCCACGGCGTCGCGGGAACCGGACGGCTGGCTGCAGGTGACCGACTGGAACCCCGTCGGCCTGCTGCCCGCGGGCACGGTGGCGGACAAGTCGCTGCTCGACTCGCTGAACACCAGACGCCCGATCTATCTGCAGGGTTCCGACTTCCACAACAGCCTTGTCAACAGCCGGGCGCTCGCCCTCGCGGGAGTGGACCGCACCACCTCCGACCCGGCGGGCGGAAAGATCGTCCGCGGCTCCGACGGGGAGCCGACCGGTCTGTTGGTGGACGAAGCCCAAGGGCTCGTCGCCCGGGTGATCCCGCCGGCCAGTCCGGACCTGATCCTCGCCGCCCAGAAGAAGATGGCCGGCGCGCTCCTGGCCGCGGGCATCACGTCCTTCCTCGACGCCGCCTGCGGCGAGGAGTTCGTCAATACCTACGCCGAGCTCATGGCCAAGGGCGTGCTGCCGCAGCGGATCACTCCCGCGCTGCTGATCGACGCGGAACTCGCCACGAAGCCCCAGGAGGCGGCCGAGTTCCTGCGCGGCGTGCGCAAGCGGTTCGCCGGACCGGACCGGCTGCGGCTGACCACGGCCAAGGTGCTCCTCGACGGGGTGATGGAGTTCCCGGCGCAGACCGCCGCCCTGCTGGACCCGTACATGGACGCCCAGGGCAGGCCGACCGACAACCGCGGTCCCCTCCATGTCAGCGACCGCGACTACCGGGCCCTTGTCCGTGCTCTGGACGCGGACGGCTGGCAGATGCACGCCCACGCCATCGGCGACCGCGCCGTCCGCACGGCCCTGAACGCCTACGAGGCCGTCGCCCGCCCCGGTCGCCGAAGCCGGCGGCACACCATCACCCACCTCCAACTGGTGCACCCCGACGACTACCGGCGCTTCGCCCGCGCCCAAGTGGTGGCCAGCATGCAGCTGCAGTGGGCACGGCCCTCCTCGTTCAACGACGACGTGAAGCCCTACATCGGGCCCGAGCGATACGCGCGCCTGTACCCGGCCCGGAGCCTGGCCAAGGCGGGGGCCTTGCTGGCCGGTGGCTCGGACTGGGCGGTCGACCCTCTGTTTCCCTTCATCCAGATCGCCACCGGGATCGACCGCAGCAACCCAGAGGGGAACCAGCCGCCTCTCAACGCCCGCGAAGGACTGACCCGCACCCAGTCGCTGGTCATGCACACCGCGGGCGCGGCGCACCAGCTGCACGACGGGGACTCGGGAACCGTCTGTCCGGGCAAGCGGGCGGATCTGATCGTCCTCGACCGGGACATCACCAAGGTGCCCGTGAAGGACATCCGCGCCACCAAGGTCCAGTACACCCTGATCTCCGGACGGGTGGTCCACGACGCGGACTCCCAGACGGGACGGGCCCGAGCCGAAACGGCGCAGCGCATCGGCGCCCAGAGCACCGGCCGGACATCGGGTAAGTCCTGCTGCCAAGGGCACTGACCCGCACAGACCGACACACCCCGGATGGCGCACATCCTTGCTCTGGCGAAGTCACCTCCCTCCACCTGAGAAAGAACAACCATGAAGATCGGTTTCGCGCTCCCGCAGTTCCACAAGCAGGCCTTGGGCATCGCCCGGACCGCCGAGTTCGCCCGGAAGGTCGAGAATGCAGGGGCTGCCAGTCTGTGGGTTGGCGACCGCAACCTCGCCGCTGTCAACCCGAAGGTCGGTTATGGCGGGCAAGGCAACACCATCCCGGCCGAACTGAACCCGGCCGCCGACCCCTTCGTGCTCCTGGGTATCGCCGCGAGTGCCACCGAGCGCGTGCTCCTCGGAGCTCACGTACTCATCGCCCCCCTGTATCCGCCAGTGCAACTGGCCAGGTCGCTGACCAGCATCGACCTGATAAGCGGTGGTCGTCTGCTGCCTGGATTCGGCATCGGCTGGTCGCCCGAGGAATACGAAGCCACGGGCGGGGACTTCACCCGCCGTGGAGCCCGGATGAACGAACTGCTCGACGCTCTGGAAGCCATCTGGACCACCGACCCGGCCGCATACCAGGGTAAGTCGATCTCGGTGCCCTTGCACCACTCTCCGCTCAAGCCGGCACGGCGCCCACGACCGCCGTTCTACCTGGGCGCACTGTCAGAGCGGGCACTGCGGCGGGTCGCCGAACGCGGGGACGGCTGGCTGCCGTTGTGCGTCGTGCCGAGTTACCTGGACATCGACGGTCTGGTAGCCCAGCGGGCGGTCATCGACCGGCTGGCCCAAGAGGCCGGCCGGGATCCGTCCGCGATCGACGCGGTCCTGCGGGTCAACATCGACCCGGACACCACCTCACAGCAGGTCGCGGATGCTCTCAAGGCGGTCCATGAGCGCACCAGCATCGATCACTTCATGATCGACTCCATGTACGCCGTCCACAGCGTCGACGGAGCCATCGCCTTCGCCGCCGAGCTGATCGAACTGGCAGGCAAGGGCTGACCGCCGGCCATTCCGACCGGGCGAGAGCGCCCCGCCGACCCGTGTGCTCAGCCATTCGCACACCGCGTGTCGCGGGAACACGGGTCGCCACACGGGGCCGGCGGGCTCTGGTTACCCAGTGTCGGGGCCGACCGCTGGGAATGACCGCGGGGCCGGGTCGGCCGCCGCGCAGCCGTGATCTCGTCCGGGATCGCTGTACGCGCGTAACGGATGCGGCATGACCTTGGGTGTGGGCGACGTGACCATCGAGAAGGTCACGCTGTAAGCCGCATGACGCGGGTGGCAGCGGGTGTCCGGCACCTCGGGGATCCGCCCCGACGCAGCGTTGGAGATCCTTTGCGCACTGACCGCGACCGCCGAACTGCGCGCAGGGTCATCGGCGACAAAGGACATCCTCGCCGAGACGGTGACCCGGGCGTACACCAAGGCCGGCAGGTGCGTGCGCTACCTGGACGACTGTCGTACCCACCACGTCTCCGGCGGCGAGGTGCGCTGCGGCGCCCACACCATCCACGCCGCCGGCACCCGCTGGTGGAACTCCCCCCACCAGCACCGAACCGACCATACATAGGAGATTCAAGTGAGATACCGGAAGACTCTGCCCTGGCTCGCTGCGGTGGCCTGCTTCGCGACCGCCTGCAGCAGCACGTCCGGCACCGACCCGGCCGCCCCGTCGACGACGTCCGCCGCCGCCCGCTCGGCGTCGGACTCCGAGGAGCGGAACAAGGAGCTCGTCCTGCGCCTGTACTCGGAGGCGTTCAACAAGGACAAGACCGGCGTGGTGAAGGAACTCGTCGGCGCCGACTACGTGCAGCACGACAAGGCGGTGCCCGGCGGGGCCGACGGGCAGATCAAGCAGTTCAAGGACGTCAAGGCGAAGATCCCCGGTGCGGTGGCGACCGTCAAGCACGTTGCCGCCGACGGTGACCTGGTGGCCGTGCACTGGCACGCCTCGGCCACCCCGAAGAACGAGGCGACCGGCCAGGCCAAGGCCGACCTCTTCCGGGTCGACAACGGCAAGCTGGTCGAGCACTGGGGCATCACGCAGACCGTGCCCAAGAAGACGGCCAGCGGGAACTCGCTGTTCAGCGACGTGTACCGGTACCCGGACGGGGCACCGACCCTGTCCGAGAAGCAGGAGGAGAAGAACCGGAAGTTCGCGGTCGACGCGTACCGCAAGCTCTCCGACGGTGACGCGTCCGTGATCGACACGAGCTGGGATTCTCGGTACTACCAGCACAACCCGATCGCCCCGAACGGAACGGCGCCGCTGAAGCGGTTCTTCCAGCAGAACACGCAGGACGCCCCCTCTCCCAGCAGCAGCGGAGGCGGCGGGACCCGGTTCGGCAACACCCTCGCCGACGGGGACCTGGTGTGGGTCTACAGCTCCGACTACGTCGTCGTGGACCTCTTCCGCGTGGTCGACGGGAAGATCATCGAGCACTGGGACGTCGTAGCCGACGGGCAGTAGCCCTCTAGTTGGCCTCGCCCTGCTGGAGAACGGCGTCTACGCCGGGGGCCGCGGCGTCTTCGGCCAGCTCGGAAACGGCAGCCGCGCCACCAGCTCCGTACTCCGGCAGGTGCAGGGCCTGGAGAACATCGTCTCCATCGCCGCGGGCTGTCACCACGCCCTCCAACTGGCAGAGAGGCCGCTGTGAAGATGAGTCAGCTCGACAGCCTCGATCCTGAGCTACGGGCACCGTTGGAAGAACTCCTCGAGAACTTCCCCGGTGGGGTGTATGCCGTCGAGGACCTGGCGGAACGTCGGCGCATCGATGCCAACCATGCGGCAGAGATGGTCGAGGCGGTCAAGGCGGCCCAGACGTGCTCCACCGAGGACGTACGGGCGCCTGGTCCGACGGGGTGCGCAGACGTGCCTGTACGCATCTACCGGCCCAGACGGCTCCAGTCGGCCTCGCCCGCCGTGTTCTTCATCCACGGCGGCGGGATGTACCTCGGTGACCTCGACTACGAGCACGCAACGGCCGTAAAGATCTGCGAGGAGCTCGGGGTACTCGTCGTCTCCTCTGGCTACCGCAAGGCGCCTGAACATCCGCACCCGGCACAGGTCGACGACTGCTACGCCGCCCTCCGCTGGATGAGCGACAACGCGGCGTCCCTGGACTTCTACCCAGGACGGTTGGCGATCTTCGGGGGAAGCGCGGGTGGCAATCTGGCCCTTGCCACTGCTCTCAAGGCGCGTGACCTTGCAGGACCTGCGCTCTCCTATGTCATGGCCCTCTACCCGATGGTCGACCACCGCAACACCACGCCCTCGGCTCACGAGATCACGGAGACTGGGGCGTGGGACCGAAGGACCAACGTCGAGGCCTGGGAGTGGTTCCTCGCCGGGCAGGAGCCTGACGGATATGCCGCTCCGCTGCACGCGGAGGACCTGGCCGGGTTGCCGCCGACGTTCATCGACGTGGGAACCGCCGATGTCTTCCGGGACGAGGACATCGCCCTGGCGCAGCGGCTCCTCGCCGCGGGTGTCACCACAGAGCTGCACGTCTACCCCGGCGTCTATCACGCTGCGGAGCACTACGCGCCCGACGCGGAAGCGGCACGCCACATGTGGACGGTCCGGTTCCGAGCGCTTCGCAGGGATCTCGGTATGCAGCCCGTGCCTGTCAACGCCGACAGGAACGGGCATGACAACTGACCACCGCCGTCGGCCCGGCGGCCCCCGCGTCGGGCGAGCGCGTTCCCTTGAGGTGCTCAGGTCCGGCCAACCTCGGGTTGAAGGACGGCGAGTCGTCCTCCCGGGCGAGGGAGGGCATCAACGGCAGCGAGCCAGGTCAGGACCCTCCCGCGTCCCTGAGGTGTGACATCGCGCTGAGGCGTGCAGAGCGACCGCGCCTCAGGAGTCCGGTCCTACTGAGTGGAGCTCCACCACGCCGTGTCCGCAGCGCGGATCGTGTTGGTGCCGCAGTGCACCTCGCCGGCGGACACGTGGTGGGTGCGCCAGTCGTCCAGGTAGCGCACCCGCATGCCGGTCTTGGCGTATGCCTTGGTCACCGCGGCGGCGAGGATGTCCTTGTCGTCGACGACCGGGCCCCACTGCTTGGGGGCCAGGTAGGTCTTCGGGGTCAGTACGACGCCGTTGACGGCACCGGGGTAATACGCGATGACCGGCCGGTTCTGCGCCCGCGCGGACGGCGCGGAGCGCGTCCCGGGGATGCCACCGAAGCCGAAGCCGCTCTCGAACATGGCCGGGATCTTCACGATCTCGGCGTCCGTGACGCCGGTCTCGCGCTTCAGCAGTGCCAGGTTCTCCTTGAGCTTCCGGGTCGCGCACGCGTTGTCCTTGAGCAACTGCCGGTCGGACAGGGCCTGGTCGATCGTGGGGATGCGGCCCCAGGCGTAGGAGCGGGGGATGGAGAACACCTTCGTGTGGCCGTGTCCGTCGCGCTGTGCCTTGCGCAGCAGGGCGAGCGCGCCCTCCGGGTCGGCGATGCTGATCTTCCATCCGCGCGGGGTGTCGGCGGGCAGGAACTGCACGAACTCGTCCACATGACCGACGCCGAGCCAGCTGGCGTCGAGCACCAGCGGGTCCTGGGCCTGCTGGGCCTTGAGGAAGCCGGTGTGCGCGGGCAGCCGGGAGCCGTGCCGACCGGTGATGATGCGGCCCGCCGGGTAGGACGTGCCGTTGTGGGTGTACGGCGGGATGGTCTCCAGGTTGCCCGTGGAGTTGATCTGGCCGTCGTACAGCCCCTTGTTGATCTGTACGGCGCCGACGCCGGGCCCGCGCATCTCGAAGACCTGCTTGCCGGCGTCGCGGTCCATCTGCGCCGAGCGGATCATCATCCGCAGCACACGCGGCTTGCCGCCAGGGCCGGGCATGCTGAACCCGGGTAGCCGGCGTAGACCACCTAGAAGCCGTTGCGGCCGGAGTCGGACGGACCCAGGGCGAACGCCTGGGACAGGCGGTAGGTACCGCCGCGCAGATAGACGTCGATGCCGGCGGCCATGCCGGGGGCCAGGCCCGCCACCTTGCTCTTGGCGCCGTCCAGACTGCACGGCGCGCTCAGCGAGCAGGTGTTGCCGGAGCCGGAGGGAGAGGCGTACAGCACGGTCGGCGTGGCGGCGTACGCCGGTCCGGCCGTGGAGAGCGCGGCGCATATGAGCTCCGCCAGTGTGCCGAGCACACCGGACAGGCCGGCGGCTCTGGAGCGGAACAGCGGCATTGATGCTCCTTCAGGGGGTGAGGAATCGGGGATGCGGGCCCCGGTCCGCAAGGGCGGCGCCCGTCGTGGATCACGCCGAGCGGGTACCGGCTGCGGCTTGGGGGAGTTGGTGGCCCGCCGCCAGAGCGGCGTGGGAGGGGGGATCGGGCGGTGGCGGGAGCGGGGCGGTCAGGGCGGTCAGCCGGTGAGAGGTTCCTCAGGGGCATCGGTCAGGCTGGTCGCCAGCCACTGCTCGACGGCGGTGATGTGCACCGTCGCGGCCGAGGCGGCCGGCAGGGCGTCGCGTGCCCGCAGCGCGCCGAGGATCTGCTGGTGGTCCCGGTGCGCGTTGTCCACGGCCAGATCGCCCCCGACGTGTCCGAGACGCTGAGCCGACTCGATCCGTACCGGCCCCTGACGCTGGTGTCCGGTCCCTCGGCAACCAGTGACATCGAGCTCGACCGGGTCGAGGGTGTGCACGGCCCGCGGACGCTGGACATCATCGTCGTCGCGGCCACGTAGTTGGCCTGAGGTCATGTCCGCCGCTCCATGGCGGCTGGGGGAGGCGCTGCGCGGGGAGCGCCACGAGGTCGCCACAGGCTGCACCATGGGGGATGTCGCCCACTTCGGCTACCGCTGCTGTACGCGGCCACCACTCTGCCGGCCTTCTTGCCGACTGGCCGCCCACCAGGACCCGAGCGAGAGCGTGACCGGCATCGCGAAGCACCGTGACGCACCCGCGATCGTCGGCGAAGCCTGGCTCGGCTGTCTCACCCACCTCCAGACTCAGGACGGCGAACGTCCGCAGGACAAGCAGTGGGAGTGGGTCGTCCACACCTTCGGTGAGCACGGCCCTCAGCCCGCCGAGCAACTGGCGGCCACGTCCCCCGTGCCAGGGGGCAGCCCCCGCCGCCCTGACCGATGTGACTGTGAGCAGTTGTCGCCGTCAGGGCACGGCCGGCGTGATCTTCGTGTCGGCGCCGTTCACCCGCACGGTGACGCTCCCCGTGCCGCGTGCCCGGTCGGCCACGATCTTGTAGGTCGTGACCTTCCCGTCCCGCCACTCGCAGTCGACCTGGTAACCGCCGCGGGCGCGGAGCCCGGTGAAGGAACCCGTTGTCTTCCACTCGTCCGGGAGGGCGGGCAGCAGGTGGATGACGCCGTCGTGGCTCTGCAGGAGCATCTCCGTCACGGCGCCCGAGATGCCGAAGTTGCCGTCCATCTGGAAGGGCGGGTGGTTGCAGAACAGGTTGGACAGCGTGTTGTAGCTCAGCAGTCCGCGCAGCATGGTCTGGGCGCGCTGTCCGTCGCCGAGGCGGGCGAAGAGGGCTGCCCGCCAGGGCCAGGTCCACGAGCGGCGGCTGTCGCCCGACACCGTGGCCGCCGTGAAGGGGACGCCGGTCTTCTCACCGCACCGTGCCTTGAGCGAGACGAGGGCGGCTGCCGCGAAGGCGGGTGTCCTGGGGGTGATCTGGCGCCCCGGGTAGACCGCGAAGAGGTGTGAGGTGTGGCGGTGGATGTCGGTGGGGCTGTCGATGTCCTCCTGCCACTCCTGCAGCTGACCCCAGCTGCCGATCTTGTTCGGCGCGAGCCGCGCCTGCATGTCGGCGACCTTGGTCCGGTAGGCGGTGTCGACCCCGAGCACCGCCTGGCAGTCGAGGTAGTTCTGGAACAGGTCCCAGATGATCTGCTGGTCGTACATGACGCCGTCCTCGCGCGGCCCGTGCTCGGGCGACCAGCCGTTGGGCGAGACGAGGAGGCCGTCCGCGCGGACCTTGAGGCGGTCCTCCCAGAACTCGCAGATCTCCTTGATCATCGGGTAGGCCACGGTGCGCAGGTAGTCCAGGTCCTGCGTGAACGCCCAGTGCTCGTAGAGGTGTTGCGCGTACCAGGCGCTCGCGACGGTGTTCCACTCCCACCCGTTGCCGCCGAAGATGCTCTGGCTGGTGCGGGCGGTCCAGCCACGCACGCCGCTGCCGAAGGCGTTGCGGGTCGCCACGCGGCTGGGCACCGCCACCTGCCGGATGAACCCGATGAGCGCCTCGTGGCACTCCGGCAGGTTCGTCGTCTCGGCTCCCCAGTAGTTCATCTGGATGTTGATGTTGGTGTGGTAGTCGGACGCCCAGGCCGGTGAGTTGCTGTCGTTCCACACGCCCTGGAGGTTGGCGGGCAGGCCGCCGGGGCGCGAGGAACTGATCAGCAGGTACCGGCCGTAGTCGAACATGGTCTGCTCGAGGCTCGGGTCCTTGCCGCCGGCCCCGTACCGGGCCAGCCTGACGCTGGTCGGAAGGGCGAGAACCGCGTCGTCGGAGGTGCCCCAGGTGACCGAGACACGGTTCATCAGGTCGCGGACCTGAGCGGTGTGCTCGGTGCGCAGGGCATCGTAGGTCTTGGTGGCCGCATTGGTGAGCGCGGTGGCGATGGCCGGTTCCGGATCGGCTCCGCGCCAGCCGGCGGCGGCGTCGAGCTTGTAGTTGGTGCGGGCGTCCAGCAGCAGGGTCAGGGTGGTGCACTTGCTGAACCGGAGCACCGACCCGTCGGCGCTGAAGGTGCCGTCGGTGTGCGCGATCTGGACGGTGCAGGCGTGCTTGAGGGCGTTGGCCATGGTCCCGCGGAACGTGATCCGCCGGTTGGTGGCGTCGACGGTCGTCGTGGCCCCCTGCGCGGATTTGAGGGAGATCGTTCCGGACAGGCCGTCGGCGCTCTCCGTCGTGTAGCGGAAGACCATGACGTCGGCGGCCCGGCTCGCGAAGGCCTCCCGCAGGACGCGGTTGCCCGGCGCGCCGTGGCGGGTCACGTGGACACCGTCGCCGAACTCCAGCGCGCGCTGGTAGTCGGTGAACGTGCGCAACGTGCGCGTGGTGAATCCGCTGCCCTCCAGGACGATGTCCGCGATCTGGAAGCTCGTGGACGAATCGCCGGGGGTGAACGTGAGCCGGTAGGCGCGGTAGGCCGTGGTGTTGGTGATGCGGAAGGTCCTCCTTTCGCCGCGGCCGGCGAACGGCGCGCCGGGGCTCTGGGTGTCGAGGGTCACCCATGCCTGCCCGTCCTGCGACCCTTCGAGCGTCCAGCGACGGGGGTCGTCCAGCGGGCGGTCGGCCGCGGCGGTCAGCGTGTACGAGGTGACGGCGGACGCGCGCGGCAGGTTGGTCTGCCAGACGACGGTCGGCGGGGCGGCGTCGACCCGCCAGACGGTGGCCGCGTCGCCGTCCACCGAACGCGAGATGTCCGTGGCCGCGGTGCTGGATCCCTCGGAGTGCCCGCTCGGCGACCACAGGTACATCGAGCCTGCCCCGGCGGGGTCGCCCGCCAGCGCGATCTCGCTCACCTGCCAGTGGGTGACTCCCGCCTTGGGGACGAAGTCGAACCGGTAGAAGCGGTAGACGGTGCTGTTGGTGAAGGTGAACTCCTTCGTCTGGAAGCGGCTCTCGAAGGGTGCCGTCAGCGTGCGGCTGTCGAGCTTCGCCCACGTGGTGCCGTCCACGGAACCGTAGAGCGTCCACTCCTGAGGGTCGCGCTCCGGCCGGTCGTTGGCACTCGTCAGACGGTAGGACGCGACAGCGATGGGCTTGGGCAGGTCGATCTGCCACTGCACCTTCGCGGGCGGCCCCTCGATGCACCACTTGGTGGCCGAGCTGCCGTCGTAGGACTTGTCGAGGCCCTCCGTCGAGGAGGTGCGGTACGGGCCACCCGGCGCCGTGACCTTCGGGCGGGGAGTGAACGTGACGGTGACGTCACCGAAGTTCCGGTAGGAGCCGAAGCCGGTCACGCTGGTGTCGAAGGCGCTGTCCGACTTGCCCGCGAGGGCGTTGTCGTAGTTGTTGGCACCGCCCCACATGCTCAACTCGTTGAACTGAATGCGCTCTTCGTCGGGGTCGGCGAAGAGCATGGCTCCGAGTCGGCCGTTGCCGATCGGCAGCGCCTGCGACTGCCAGTCGGTGGCGGGGACGGGGTACTTCAGCGCCTTGCGCGACAGGGTCGGCCACGTGATGGCCGCTGCGGCGGCGGCCTCGGCGGCGACAGCCTGGCCGGCGAAGGTTCCGCCGGCCAGGGGAGCGATCACCGGGGCGAGGGCGAGGGCGCCGCCGAACTTCAGGATGCTTCTGCGCTGCGGTAGCGGCTCATGGGTCACGGCTAGTTCTCCTGACCATCAGGTCGGTTCTTTGAGGGGAGAAGGGCAGCCACATCGACATCCGCCGAGGGCAGCGACATCCATCCCGGGCGATTGTCTGGGGGTGGGGTACTGATGCCACTGATGCCGTCCGTCACGCCCGTTGCGACGGTGTCGAGCGGTAGGGGTTCGCTAGGGGGTGACGCGGCGAAAGGTCCACTGCTGGTTGGTGCTGCCCCTGTCGGTGTACTGGATCAGCGCGGCACCATCGGCCGTACTGCCCGAGTTGACGTCGAGGACCTTGCCGCTGTTGCGGTTGACCACGGTGAACGCACCACCGGTCAGCGGGCGCAGCTGCCACTGCTGGCTCGTCCGGCCGTCGGCGGTCGCCTGTACGACCCGTGCGCCGTCCGCCGTCGAGGACCCCGCCACGTCGAGCACCTTGCCGCTGTGGACGCACATGATGGTGTGGTAGCCGTCGCCGGTGGACTGGAAGGCCCACTGCTGGTTCGATGCGCCGTTGTCGGTCCACTGGATCACGGCGGCGCCGTCCGCGGTCGAGGCACCGGAGACGTTGGCGACCTTGCCACTGCGCACGCTGACGCACTTGTAGGCCTGGCTGGGCGCGATGGTGTACTGCACCGAGTCCACGTCGACGTAGCCGGTGCCGTTCGGGTTGTAGGTGTACAGGCCGATCCGGTCGCCGCGGTAGCCGCCCCAGGTGAGCTGGTAGGTGCCGCCGAACGAGGTGAACGCGCTGCCGTCGAGGCTGTAGGAGAACCGGCTGACCCCGTTGACGTCCCAGGTGGTGCGCAGCCACACCGTGTCCTGCGTGACCGCCGGACCGTCGGTCACGGTGCCGCCGGCGTTGTGCGCGATCGTGGTGGTGGTCCCGGAGCGCCGGACGCCCAGCCCCGCGTAGGTGGCCGCGAAGTGACAGAGCCCGGCGTGCTGGCCGTCGGCGAGGCCGGCCAGTTCGAGGCGGACGGTCACCGTCGCGCCGCCCGCGGTGCGCAGCACCCGCTGGGTGAGGGTGTTGCCCGCCTTGGTCAGGTTGTCGGCCACCAGCGGGGCGAACGCCTTCAATCGCAGGTAGCCGGGGCGTTCGGTCAATGACCAGTAGCCCGCGCGCGGCTGGTAGTGCCACTCCCACTGCGGCTTGAGGCGGGTGTCGGTGAACCGGTCGCTGGTCACCACGGGCGGCAGTGCGTCGAGCGGCAGACCGGGCGTGCCGCCGGCGGGCACCTGGCCGGTCCACACCATGGTGCCGATGCCGTCCGAGCCCACCTCACCGATGATCGGCCAGCCGTCCACCCAGGTCACCGGCAGCAGGGACAGCGGACGACCCTCCCAGTCGCCGTGGCCGTGATGGGTCACGAAGTACCACGTGCCGTCCGGAGTCTGCAGCAGGCCGCCCTGGTTGGGATCACGGTCGACCGGGGTGTTGACGTGCAGCAGCTGCCGGGTCTCGAACGGGCCGTAGGGGCTGGAGCCGCGGTTCATCATGAGCACCCGGCCCTCGGTCTTCACCTCGCTGAACAGGTGGTAGTAGACACCGTTGATCTTGTACAGCTTGCTGGCCTCGCTGCGCGGCGACTGGTGGATGACCGTGGACGTGCCGACCAACGACTTGCCGTCATCCGACAGCTTGAACAAGTGGATCTTGTAGGAGTCGGAGAAGTGCGTGGCGACGAGATAGCCCTGGCCGTCGTCGTCCCAGAAGGGGCACGGGTCGTCCCAGCCGGAGGTCCGCCACAGCGCCGTCAACGGCTCCCATGGCCCGGCCGGCGACGCGGCGGAGGTCATGAAGAAGCCCTCGTCGGGCGCATTGAAGTACACCCAGTAGCGGCCCGCGTGGTAGCGGATGGCCCCGGCCCACACGCCGCGGCCGTAGCGGCTCATGCGGTCCCAGTTGAGTGCCGGCCCGATGCGGGTGAGATCGTCGACCGCGCCGCTGATGGTCCGCCAGTTGACCAGGTCCTTCGAGTGCAGGACGGCCATGCCGGGGGAGAACTGCATCGTGCTGGTGATGCCGTAGTAGTCGGAGCCGACCCGTATGCAGTCCCAGTCACTGAAGTCGCCCGGAAGGACGGCGTTGACATACGTGCCATCCCCCTGATCCCCCCACTCCCCGGCCGAGAGCGCGGCTGCCGCCGCCGTGCCCGGTGGCAGCAGGCCCGGGAGTAGGAACGCGCCGGTGCCGACCGCGGCGAGCCGGCCGAGTTGTCGTCTGGTGATGTCCACGAACCTGCCCTCACATAAGAAAACTCTGCCAGCCATCCGATGTATTGGCGCTTTTCGACGCGAACCATAACCCGGTTCCTGTGTTACGCATAGATGTCGATTAGAAACATCGGATGGAAGTCAGTGCCGCAGGGTGCGGTGTTCGTGTACACCGCCATCAGAGGAGTGCCTGCCCATAGGAGGAGGTGCTCGGTTCCAACCCTGTCTGTTGGCGCCTGCCGGCGAGGGGCGGATCCGTACGGTCTTCGGTGTAACTCCCGATCATGGAAGTATCACCTGGTGAACGGCGTGACTGTCTCTGCCGAGGCGGTTCAAGAGGTTCGGCCGACCGGGTTGCCGACGTACGGGAGACGCGCGGGCGCGTCGCTCATAACAGGAAGCACGCCACGGAGATCGCCTGCCTTGCCCCGCGGGGCGCGTCGGACTGTCCGCAACCGTGGCGCGGAACCTTGAGGGGCGCCCGGACTGCGGCGGCGGGGTCGGTTCCGGTCCCGGCGTGTTCGCCGTCACCGTGCGACACACCCTGTGACCGATGACGCAGGGGGCCCGGCTTGCCGTGAAACCCCCTGGAGCAGGACGCCCAAGGCGTGGACCCGCAGGCCGACTTCACCGACCTGGCAATCCTTCGGCTTGCCAGGTCGGGTCATCGACGACAACGACTGGAGGGCGGCCGACGGCTCGCCGACCGGTTCAGCTGTGCACGGGCATCGGCAACGCCATTCAGATGCGGAACCGGAGAGTAGCCCACAAACGTGGAGGTGCGTCGAACGCACTGCCCCTGAGCACCCTGCCCAACCAACGGCCTCCCGAGTACGGCGATTCGGTTGCTGCCGCTCGGCGACAGGGTCGGCTCCGTCCCATGCCGGAGTGTGATGCCCTGTGTACCGGAGACGATCTGACCGAACTGGCCGGTTCTCTTGACGTGCTCTTGGCGGTGAGTCTACCTTCTGGCCGAAGTTGCGTACGATGTTCGAGTTTTCGAACGAGTGGGAGGATTGCCCGTGTTGTGCACCCGTCATCGGTTCACGCCTTGGCAGCTCCGCCGAGGTTGACCTTTCGCTCCTCATCCGGCTGGAGTACTAACTGATCATTTCAGAATGAGGTTCGGAGTCGTCTCAAGCAGATGATGCTTGCAGGCGAGTTGGAGCAGTCCGAGGTGGAGGTCGGCTCGTATCTCGTAGCGGATCCGCAGGCGTTTGAACTGGTGGAGCAGGCGAAGGTGCGCTCGACGACCCACCTGGTCCTGCCGAGGCCGGATCCGTGGGCGGTGCCCTTGCGGGCGATCTTCGGCGTGATGCCGCGAGCGCGGAGGAGCCGCCGGTACTTGTCGTAGTCGTAGCCGCGGTCGGCGAACAGCCGCCGTGGTCGGTGACGCGGCCTGCCCACCAGGCCGCGGATGCGGGGTATCGCGTCCAGCAGGGGCATGAGCTGAGTGACGTCGTGACGGTTTCCGCTGGTCAACGACACCGCGAGGGGTGTTCCGTGCCGGTCGGTGATCAGATGGTGCTTGCTGCCCCGGCGGCCGCGGTCGACCGGCGAAGGTCCGGTGTGAGCCCCCCTTTCAGGGCCCGGACGTGCGAGCCGTCGACCGCGGCGTCCTCCATGTCCAACAGTCCGGCCTTGCGGAGTTCCGCGAGGAGGATCTCGTGCAGGCGGGGCCAGACGCCGGCCTCGGTCCAGTCCCGCAGGCGCCGCCAGCACGTCACCCCGCTGCAGCCGACCGTCTCGGTCGGTACGTCCGCCCAGGTCACACCCGTGCGCAGAACGTAGACGATCCCGCGCAGAGCCGCACGGTCATCCGCCGGCAGCCGGCCCGGATACCGCCGACGCCGCGGCGGGCGAGGTGGGAGCAGCGGAGCGACACGATCCCACAGATCACCAGGCACAAGATCATCCGACACTCGCAGAACTCTGCCGCCCACCTGCCCAACTGCCAAGCCAGTGAGCCAAACTCATTGTGAAACGATCAGTAAGACCGTGTCCTACATGGTCAGTTTGAGGAGCCGTTTGTAGCAGCAGAGTGCAGCTGCCAGTCCGAGAAAGGCCAGGTAGTTGCGGGGGCGCCGTTCGTAGCGGTGGTTGAGGCGCCGGTATCCGGTCAGCCAGGACATGGTGCGTTCGATGACCCACCTGCGTCGGCCGAGCCGCTCGCTGGAGTCGATGCCTTTGCGGGCGATGCGGACACCGATGCGCTTGCCCCAAAGCCATCGCCGCAGGTGAGGGAGGTCGTACGCCTTGTCCGCGTGAAGCCGCACAGGCTTGGAATCGGTCGCGTGGGATTCGTGTCCCATGTGGAAATGGGACAGCATCGGCTTCAGGGCGAGGCTGTCGTGAGTGTTGGCCGCGGAGAGGCCGACGCGTAGAGGCAGTCCGTTCGCATCGGACAGGACGTGCATCTTGGAACCGGGCTTACCCCGGTCCACGGGCGACGGACCTGCAAGTTCGCCCCTTTTTTAGCGCGGACGTGAGCGGAGTCGAGGACAGCGCGCGACAGGTCGACGAGGTTCTGGCCGTCCAGGAGCTCGAGCACCTTCTGGTGCAGTCGTCCCCACACACCGGCCCGGGACCAGATAAGAAACCGGCGGTGCACGGTCGACTTGGACGCCCTGAAGCACGGCGGCAACGCCCGCCAGGAACAGCCACTGACCAGCACATAGATGATCGCGGCGAACACGGCCTCGTCATCGATGTTCGCGACTCCGCCGCCCTGCGGACGCACCCGCGCCGGCGGCAACAATGGCTCGGCGATCTCCCATAAGCCATCCGGCACGATCCATCCCCACCGCCCACTCCCCATAACCGAACCAACGACCAACTGACCATGTAGGACAATCGGTGACGGCACATGCGAGAAGCCCAGTGCCTGTTCGAACATCAGGCCGGGAGACGGGTGACCGAGTGCCGCAGCCGGTCATTGAGTGCCTCAGGTGGCTGTGACCGCACTTCGTGAGGATTACGGCCAGTGCGTCGGTGGTCCGTACTTCGTCGAGGCGATCCTTCACGCCACCATGGTCGGGACCGATCGAGTCGTCGGTTGATTTCTTTCCGGGGCAGAGGGCGCGTATGGACATTCGGCAGCTGGAGTACTTCCTTGCGATTGTTGATCGTGGGGGCTTCAACCGTGCGGCGTCGGCTCTGTATGTGTCCCAGCCGTCGCTGTCCCAGGCCGTGCGAGCGCTGGAGCGTGATCTGGGCTCGGAGCTGTTTCATCGCATCGGGCGCAGGGCCGTGCTGACGGAGGCGGGAAGGGCTCTGATCGATCCTGCACGGGAGGCTGTGCGGAGTCTGGAGACGGCGCGGGCGAGTGTGGCGGCGGTGCATGAGCTGCGTGAGGGGCGCCTGGATGTGGCGGCGATGCCGTCGCAGGCGGTGGAGCCGCTGACGAGCATGGTCAGTGCCTTCAGCCGCCGTTATCCCGGCGTTTCCGTGGCGATCAATGCCGCGTTCACGTCGCGCGATGTGATCGACATGGTGCGCACGGGCGTCGTGGAGCTGGGGCTCCTTGCGTCCGCCGGTCCTGTTTCCGACAAGGAGGTCGTCTCCCATGCGCTGGGGCGGCAGCGTTTTGTGCTGGTGGTGCCGGCCGACGGCCCGTTCGCCGGCCGGAGGGCGGTGGAGAGCCGGGAGCTTGCGGGACAGCGTCTGATCGTCGGGCAGTCGGGTACCGGGATGCGTGCCTATGTCGACGCGTTGCGGGACCAGGGCATCGACTTCGCTGTCGCCGTCGAGACCGAGCACCGGGTGTCGCTGATGCCTCTGGTGCTGGCCGGGGTGGGGCTGGCGGTGGTCACGGATTCCTGGCGGGACCTCGCCGGGCGGCTGGGCGCCCGCGTCCTGGACATCGAGCCGGAGAACACCTTGGACATCGCCCTCGTCGCCCGCCGCGGCCTCCTGTCGCCCGCAGCCGCCGCGTTCGTCACGGCCGCGACCTCGGCCGCCGACAGCTGATAGGCCCCGCTTATAAGACAGATCCGCTTTGCGTCTTGGACGCCCCACCAACCGCCCTGCTGCAATCGACGCCATGACGACGAACCACCGGATCGCCCTGATCCCGGGCGACGGCATCGGCGCCGAGGTACTGCCCCCGGCACAGCAGGTGCTCGATGTTCTCGGCCGCCGCCACGGCTTCAGCCTGTCCTACACGTCGTACGACTGGTCGTGCGAGCGGTACCTGCGGGAGGGCGCCATGATGCCCGCCGACGGGATCGACCAGCTGCGCGAGGCGGACGCGATCCTGCTGGGCGCGGTGGGATACCCGGGGGTGCCCGACCATGTCTCGCTGTGGGGGCTGCTGATCCCGATCCGGCGCAGCTTCCGCCAGTACGTCAACCTCCGGCCCATCCGCGTCTTCGAAGGCGTCGACAGTCCGGTGCGCGGCGCACGGCCGGGCGAGGTCGATGTCGTCGTCGTGCGCGAGAACACGGAAGGCGAGTACAGCGAGGTCGGCGGCCGGCTCAACAGCGGCTTCCCGGACGAGTTCGCCGTGCAGGAGGCCGTGTTCACCCGGGCCGGCGTCACCCGCCTGCTGGACTACGCCTTCACGCTCGCCTCCCGTCGCGGCGGCCGTCTGACCTCCGCGACCAAGTCGAACGGCATCATCCACACCATGCCCTTCTGGGACCAGCTCGTCACCGAGCGGGCCGCCTCGTTCCCGCAGGTCGCCTGGGACCAGGAGCACATCGACGCGCTCGCGGCCAAGTTCGTCCTGGAGCCGGCCCGCTTCGACGTCGTCGTCGCCTCCAACCTCTTCGGCGACATCCTCAGCGACCTCGCGGCCGCCGTCGCAGGATCCATCGGCATCGCCCCGGCGGCCAACCTCAACCCCGAGCGGGACTTCCCCTCGATGTTCGAGCCGGTGCACGGCTCCGCGCCCGACATCGCGGGGAAGGGCATCGCCAACCCGCTGGGCGCGATCTGGTCCGCGGCCATGATGCTCGACCACCTCGGCCATCCCGCCGCGGCCAAGGACATCACGGACGCCATCGCCGCGGTCCTGGCCAAGACCGATACCCGCACCCGTGACCTGGGCGGAACCGCGACCACCGCCGAGTTCACCGACAAGCTGATCGAGCTCCTCTGAGCCATCTTCCCCTGCCTCAAGGGTGAAGCGAAGTATGGGTTGACCTGCAGGATTCCATGGCCGAAAGTGAGCGCCATTCCAGCGGGACCTTAAACCGGAAGAAAGGAGCGAATCATGAGCATCCCGAAGCGAGTCGCCGTGATCGGTGCCGGCAGCATGGGCAGCCAGGCCATGTGGCGGCTGGCCGCCCGCGGAGCCGAGGTCATCGGCTACGACCGGTACGCACCGGGGCACGACCGCGGCGCCGCCGGCGGCGAGAGCCGCATCTTCCGAGCCGCCCACCTCGGCGAGCCCGGGTACGTTCCGCTGCTGCGGCTCGCGGACCGGATGTGGGAGCAACTCCAGGCGGAGACGGGCCGGTCGCTGCTACGCCGCAGCGGCAGCCTCGTGATGGGAGAGACCGCCTCACCGTCCATGCAACTCCTCCTCTCCACCAGCGCCGCCCAGGGTCTGGATCACGAGGTACTGGAACGGGAGGAACTCGCCCGCCGCTACCCGCAGCACCGGCTCCCGGACGGACACACCGCCGTCCTCGACCGGTTGGGCGCCGTCATCAGGCCGGAGGCGTCCATCCAGGCCGCCGCCGCCCGTGCCGAGCAGTTGGGCGCCCGGCTGCACCGCTACACCACGGTGCGCGAGGTCGTCCCCGCGGCGGGCGGCGGGGTGCAGATCGTCACCGACCAGGGCACGGACCACGTGGACGCCGCCGTGGTGACCGTGGGCCCCTGGATCAACACCCTGCTCCCGGACCTCCCCCAGGCCATCGACGTCCGCCGGGTGATCTGCTCCTGGCACCTGCCCACCCGCCACGACTGGTTCGCGGGCGGGGCCCCTCCCTTCGTGCGCGCCACACCCCACGACTGCTTCGGAATTCCGTCGCCCGACGGCATCTCCGTCAAGCTCGGTCTCTCCTTCAAATACCATGCGCCCGTGCCCGAGCCCGAACGGCTCGACCGCACGGTCCGCCCCGAGGAACTCGGCATCTTCCGCGAGCTCATCGGTGAACTCATGCCCGACCTGAACCCCGACCCCATCAGGATGTCGGCCTACATGGAGGGCTACACCAAGTCCGGGAACCCGCTCGTCGGTCATCTCCCCGGTGAGGACGACATCATCGTCATGGCCGGCTTCTCCGGCAGCGGCTTCAAGCTCTCGCCCGCGATGGGCCAGATCGCCGCCGACCTGGCGCTCGACGGCACCACGGAACACCCCGTCGACTTCCTCGCTCCGGCTGGAGTCGGCGCCACCTGACCCGGGGCGAGCGTCGACGACATCACCCCGCACCCCGCACCCCACTCCGACATCTCTGTCATGGACATGCCCGAAATCGGGTTGCCCGTAACCCGTTCCCCGCAGCAAGAAAGTGAGCACTCCCATGCCCATTCCCTCGTTCCAGTGGCGCCCCAAGTACGTCTCGTTCGACTGCTACGGCACGTTGATCGACTGGCCGATGAACCCCATCACGCGTGAGCTCGTCGGCGACCAGATCCCGGCCGAGCACTGGGACCAGTTCGTCAAGGAGTTCCGCGGCTACCGCTACGACTCGGTCTGCGGCGAGTACAAGCCCTACGAGCAGACACTGCAGGACGCCTTCGAGGGCGTCTGCCGAAAGTGGGGCATCAAGGCCGCCCCGGACGCCGGCAAGCGGCTCGGCGACGGCGTCCGCAGCTGGGGCCCGCGCGCCGATGTGCCGGAACCGCTGAAGAAGATGGGCGAGAACTACAAGCTGGTGATCCTCTCCAACGCCGACAACTCCTTCCTCGAGGAGAGCGTGCCCCGGCTCGGCGCGGACTTCCACGCGGTCTTCACCGCGGAGCAGGCCGGCTGCTACAAGCCCCGCTACGCCGCGTTCGAGTACATGCTCGACCAGCTCGACGCGTCCCCCGAGGACTTCGTGCACGTCTCCTCGCACACCCGCTACGACCTGCTGCCGATGCACGACATGGGCTTCCGCAATCTCGTCCTCCTGGACCGCGGCAGCGACCCCGTCACCCACGGCTACGACTACGTGACCGTCAAGTCCCTGGACGAGCTCAACACCATGCTCGGCATCTGACCCGCGACGCACAACCGTCCCGCACCGACACCTTGAAGGACCCGCAGTCCATGTCGGCGACGCCCGCGTAGAACTGGCAGTACCGGGTCGAGGGCGACGTCCTCCGCCGCATCCTCGACCCGGCCGACAGCGGGGAACACACGGTCCCCGCTGTCGGCCAGCGGGCGGATCGCCTGCGGCATGCACGGCATCACCGTCCCCGACGCGGAACTGGCCGCCCTGGCCCTCCCTCCCGTGGGACCCCGCCACGGCCACGCGCCCAACCCTGCGGCCCACAGGCCAGGGCGTCGATTCCGACGAGGCGGATCCCCCAGACCCCAGCTTCAGCTGCCGCTTTCCACGTCCCCAGCCGCTTCCCTTCTCGCGGCCGGCACCACCAGGAGGCACACGATGAAAGACACCCGAATAGACCGCAGACTGTTCCTGAGAGGCATAGGCGGGGTCACGGCGGGCGTCGCCGCCGCGACCGCCCTCAGCGCCTGCGGTACCGGTACCAGCCGGACTGCCGGCGGCAGCGGTAGCGGTGGCAAGGGATCCAAGACGGTGGTCGTCCGCGACAGCGGCGGTTCCTACGGGGCTGCGCTGCAGAAGGCGATCTACACGCCGTTCACGCAGGAGACCGGCATCAGCGTCAAGGTGCTGAACCTGGACAACGCCCCGCTGCTGGCGCAGATCAAGCAGGGCCGCCCGCAGTGCGACCTCATCAACGACGCGATGGTGTCGCACACCAAGTACGTCAAGCAGGACGCGCTGGAGGCGCTGGACCTCGACCGGCTGGGAAGCGTGAAGAGCGCGAAGATCCCCGAGAACCAGATCACCGAGTATGCCATCGGCCACAGCTTCTACGGCCAGTGCATCGCCTACCGCACCGACGCCTTCGGCGGTAAGAAGCCGGAGTCGTGGGCGGACTTCTTCGACGCCAAGGCGTTCAAGGGCGGCCGTGCGATGTGCAGCCCGGACGGTGACCTGCCCGAGCTGGAGTTCGCGCTGCTGGCCGACGGCGTCCCGATGGACAAGCTGTACCCGCTGGACGTGGACCGCGCGTTCAAGGTGCTGACCCGTCTGCGGCCGGACATCAAGAAGTTCTGGGACAGCGGCCCGCTGCCCGGTGTGCTGCTCAGCCGCCAGGAGGTGACGATGTCGACGGTCTGGGACGGCCGGATCGCCGACCTGCAGAAGCAGGGTGTCCCGGTGGAGCGTCAGCTCAACGGCATGCGGCGTCAGTTCTCGGGCTACGCCATCGCCAAGGGGGCGACCAACGCGGACAACGCCTACAAGCTGATGGACTTCGCCTTGCGTGCGGAGAGCCAGGCCGCGCTGGCGAAGGCCTTCCCGTCGAACCCGTCGTCCCCGGTGGCCTACGCCAAGCTCACCGAGGACGAGCGCAACGCACTCGCCGGTGCGCCCAAGTACTACGACAAGGGTTTCGACGCGGACGTCGACTGGTGGCTGAAGAACGAAGCGGCCGTCACCAAGCGCTGGTTGGAGTGGGCTCGTGGCTGACTTCGGTGTTGCCACACCGTCGGTGAAGGTGGCCGGCGCCAAGCCGGCCACCGCCACCGGCAAGGCACTGTCGGTGGTGGCCCTGCGTAAGACCTACGGTGACGTGGTCGCCGTGGACGAGGCGTCGATGGAGATCGCGGCGGGTGAGTTCGTCACCTTCCTCGGCTCCTCGGGCTCGGGCAAGACCACCACCCTGATGATGATCGCCGGTTTCTGCGAGCCGGACTCCGGAACCATCACCGTCGGCGGCCGGGACGTGACGCGGCTGGCGCCGCAGAAGCGCAACCTCGGCTTCGTCTTCCAGCAGTACCTGCTCTTCCCGCACATGACGGTGCAGGAGAACGTCGCTTTCCCGCTCACGCTGCGTGGGGTGGGCAAGGACGAGATCCGCCGCCGGGTGGGGGAGACGCTGGAGATCGCGGGCCTGTCCCGCTTCGCCGGGCGCAAGCCGCGCGAGCTGTCCGGTGGCCAGCAGCAGCGTGTCGCCCTGTGCCGGGCGCTGGTCTACCGCCCGCCGGTGATCCTCATGGACGAGCCGCTGGGCGCGCTGGACAAGAAGCTGCGTGACCAGCTCCAGGTCGAGATCAAGACCATCCAGCAGGAACTCGGCCTGACCGTCATCTATGTGACGCACGATCAGGAAGAGGCGCTGGTCATGTCGGACCGCATCGCGGTGATGCGCAACGGCCTGATCGAGCAGTTCGACACCCCCCGGGAGCTGTTCGAGCGTCCCAGGACCCCGTTCGTGGCGGACTTCCTCGGCGCGGCCAACTTCCTGCCCGGCCGCATCGAACAGCAAGACGGAGAGCACACCCTGGTACGCCTCGACAACAGTGGCGGCCTGATCAAGGCCCGCCGCCACGACCTGGCCACCGGAACGCAGGTGAAGGTCGCCGTGCAGCCGGGCCGGCTGCGGGCCTGCGCCGCCGACGACGGATTCTGTACCGGCGCGGTCGAGACCGCCACCTACGTCGGCACCCTCGTCCGCGCGGGCGTGCGCATCGACGACAAGGACGCGCCGCTGCTGCGCCTGGAGGTCCCGGCCGGCCGCGGCCCCGTCGCCGGCGAGCTGGTCGGAATCACCGCCGACCCCGACGACGTCAACCTCTTCGCCGCTGAACAGGACGGGTGAGCCATGGCCGCCCTCACCGCCCCCGCCCGTCCGCGCAAACTCCTGGCCTCGCGCCGCACCAGGGTCGGGATCCTCTACGCCCTGCCGGTCGTCGTCTACCTGCTGGTGCTGTTCGTCTACCCGATCTTCTCCACGCTGCTGCTCAGCCTGAAGGACGCGGACGGATCGTTCACCCTGCACTGGTACGCCGACGCACTGTCGGGCGTGAACCTGTCGGTGCTGTTCACCACGCTGCGGATCTCCGCAGAGACCGCGGTGCTGAGCCTGGTGTTCGGGTTCGTCCTGGCCCAGGCGATCACCCGGCTCAAGCCGATCCTGGCGGGCCTGGCGATGCTGGTCGTGGTCGTGCCGCACTTCGTCTCCGCGCTGGTGCGCACCTACGGCTGGATCATCATGCTCGGCGACAAGGGCCTGGTGAACGAGACCCTCACCGCGCTGTCGATACCGGGCGCGCCGTTCCAACTGCTCTACAACGAGCTGGGTGTGGTCATCGGTACCACCTCGATGATGCTCCCCTACACGGTGCTGCTGCTGTACGGCGTGATGCGGGGTGTGGACCGGCGCCTGCTCGCGGCCGCGGCCAGTATGGGCGCGGGCCGGGTGACGATCTTCCGCCGGGTCTACCTCCCGCTGGTGGCGCCGGGTCTGGCCAGTGCCGGGCTGCTGAGCTTCATCCTCTCGCTGGGCTACTACATCACCCCGGCCCTGATGGGCGGACCCAACCAGACGATGATCGCCACCCTCATCAACCAGCAGGTCACCAAGGAGAACCAGTGGAACGGGGCCGCCGCACAGGGCGTCATCCTGCTGGTCCTCACCCTGGCCGGACTGCTCCTGGTGAAGGTCGTCAGCTCCCTGGGCGCCAGCCGCAGAAGGAGGAACGGATCATGATGGAGCTGCGCAAGACCCTCACCGGCAAGATCGCCCTGACCGCCGTCGCCACCGTGATCCTGCTGTTCCTGGCCCTGCCGATCGTCGTCATCCTCGTCACCTCCTTCAGCAACAACGCCTTCGCCTCCTTCCCCCCCGAGGCATGGACGCTGAACTGGTACAAGGCCCTGTTCGCCGACGGCAGCAAATGGCCCGCCGCGCTCTCCCTGAGCGCCCTGGTCGCCGCCCTGAGCACCGTCTTCTCCCTCATCATCGGCGTCACCGCCGCGACCGCCCTGGTCCGCAGCGAACTCCCCCTGCGCTCAGCGGTCTTCGCCCTCGTCCTCGGACCCCTGCTCATCCCGCAGATCGTCACCGCACTGGGGCTGTTCCTCCTCTTCGAGCCGGCCGCGATGCTCGGCAGCCCGATCGCCATCGCGCTCGGC
>NZ_LIRK01000109.1 GCF_001419765.1 Streptomyces torulosus | reverse complement strand
CGGTAGGGGTGGTGGGGCTGGTGGGGGGCATGGTCGGGCTACCTCCTCGTAAGTCCTCAAGGCCGGACACCTCACTCTCGTACGGGAAGTATCTCGACGTCAAGAAGCTTCACAACAACCCTCTTGATGCCAAGAGACTTCACATCGACACAACCACTACACTGATCGCCATGGAGGACGAGGTCGATCGGCTGGTCGCAGCGTGGCGCCGGGAGCGCCCCGACCTCGACGTGGAGCCGCTTGAAGTACTCAGCCGGGTGAGCAGACTGGCCCGGCATCTGGACCGTGCGCGCAGGCTGGCGTTCGCCGAGCACCAGCTGGAGCCGTGGGAGTTCGACGTCCTGACGGCGCTGCGGCGCGCGGGTACGCCGTACCAGCTCTCCCCCGGTCAACTCCTGACGCAGACGCTCGTGACCTCCGGGACGATGACGAACCGCATCGACCGCCTGGCGAAGAAGGGGCTGGTCGAGCGGTTGCCGGACCCCAGCGACCGTCGGGGCGTGCTCGTGCGGCTGACGGACGAGGGCAGGGACCGGGCGGACCAGGCGCTCGCCGGACTCCTCGACCAGGAACGAGCGATCCTGGCCGAGCTGTCACGGGCCCAGCGAGGTGAACTGGCCGGGCTGCTACGCCAGTTGACCGCCCCGTTCGACAACATCCCCGGTTAGGTCGACGGGCCCGACGCCGGCCCGGCGGGCGAGCGCGACGGCGGCGAGGGTGCTGTGGACGCCCAGCTTGCCGAGGACGTTCTGCATATGGGTGCGGACGGTGTGGGGCGACAGGAACAGGCGCTCGGCGACGGCTTTGCGCCCCAGGCCCGCCACCATGCACCGAAGCACTTCCCGCTCACGCGGCGTGAGGGACTCGACGAGCCGCTCACTCTCCGTGCGGTGCTTGCGGGCGGCGGTCAGTTCGCGGAGCACGCCGGTGAGGAGGGCGGGCGGCAGATGCGTCTCGTCGCGCAGCACTCCGCGGATGACGGTGAGCAGCCGCGAGAGCGAGCAGTCCTTGGCGACCCATCCGGAGGCCCCCGCCTGGAGGGCGAGCGCGGCCCGGCGCGGGTCGTCCTTCTCGGCGAGCACGACGGTCCGTACGGTCGGCTGCCCCGTCCGCACACCGGCGACGAGGGATATGCCGTCGACGAGGCCGTCCTCGCCGGTGTCCTGCACGGGCACCGGCCCGGAGACGGCGGCGACGGGCCCGCGGCCGGCCGTCGGCGCCCCGGAGCCGTACGCGGCCCCTCCGGGGAGGTGGCCGGAGCGCGGGGCGGGCGGCTGACCGTGCCCGCCCAGATCGGCGTCGACGAGCAGCACGTCGAACTTGCGCCCTTCCGCCGCCGCGCGATCCAGACAGCGCAGCGCGGCCGGGCCACTGCCGGCCGCGGACACGTCGACGTCGGGCTCGGCGGCGAGGGCCGCGGCGAGCGACTCGGCGAAGATGCGGTGGTCGTCAACGACCAGGACTCGGATGCGAACCACTGAAACCCCCACTGGTCGGGGGACGACCGGCGCGGGTACGGCGCCCGGAATGTTCCCCGGTTTACACCTGGGACGGGGCGCCGCAGCCGCACGGCCGCCGCCGTGCTGAACCGCTACCCCCACTCCGGGCGTCGTACCCGACTTGTCTCGCCCCCTGATCAGCACCGGCCCCCACCGGCGCTGTTCATCAGGGTAAGGCCGGGGGGCAGGAGCGGAAGGTAATTTGCAGAACTGGTTGGCCAACGCGTTTATGGTGTGCCGCATGTTTCGGATCGAGACAGAAGTCGACAGAGAACGAGCCCAATTGCTGCGTTCCCGGCTGCGGGCCACCAACACGGCGGCCTCACCGGTCCTGCGCGAGCTGCGCGGCACCCCCGACGAACGGGAGACGCCCCTGCATATCTGGGCCCTCGACGAGACGGGAACCCTCATGGGCGGCCTGGTGGGCCACACCTGGGCGACCTGGCTCCACGTCACGTACCTGTGGGTCGACGAGAACGCCCGCGGCTCGGGCCTGGGTTCCCGCCTCCTGAGGGAGGCCGAACGCACGGCCCACACCGACCGCGGCTGCCAGGCCTCCCGCCTGGAAACCTGGGACTTCCAGGCCCCCGACTTCTACAAGAAGCTGGGCTACGAGGTGGTCTGCGTGATCCCGGACTATCCACCGGGGATCACGGAGTACACGCTGACGAGGCGGTTGGGGTGAGGGGGCGCCGGTTGGTACGGGGTGCGCCCCGGACGAGTCGATCCTGCGGAACGGGGGGACATGCCCGCTACGAGTGCCGCCTTGTCCTTCGCCGCTGGTTACTCGGCGTGGGCGCCCGTGGGCATCTCGACCCCTTTGAAGGGGTTCGCACCGTACGCCGGGATCACTGCGGTGGCGTGGTGCAGGCTGCAGACTTCTCGACCTCCCTGGTGTAGGCGAGGATGAGGCGTTTCATGGCATCGGCGTCCCTGTGCTTGGACCCCTGTGCCTGCACTGCCGTATACAGTTCTTGTCCGTATTTTTTATCGACACAGCTTTTGGTCTTTCCAAACGCCTCGTAGCCCGAGTAGAGGAACCTCCCTCCCTCCATCGACTCTTTCGGATCGTCCAACGTCTGCCCACGCGCAAAGTAGGCCGTTGTTCTACCCTTCTCCAGCCAGAATTGCGTGACGTTCACTACAGACGTGTTGTCGACGACAACGTTGCATCTCCGCCAGTCGATTCCAGAGTCCGATGTAACAGAGATATTTTTCCCGACCGGCAGAAAGGCAGTCAAATCGCTGCGGTCGACAGCAATTCCACACAGAGCCCGAGGCACCTTGTATTCACGCTTCGACTCTCCTCCGCTGCACCCTGAAACCATGGGTACGCATATCATTGCCACGACAGCGGCGGACTTCCCAAGAAGGCCGTTTTCTACTCTCCTCACCAGATATCCCCTATCAAGAGCCAGCGTATCCTGTAATACTTCCCGGGGCTTGGCCTTCAAGAATTGCGCGTGCATTGATATACCCTTGCCGGGCGGATCCTCGCGCCCACAGGCTCGCGTCCCCTGCGTCCACTGATCCATGACTCTCGGCTGCAAGCCGCGCGGCAGAAGCCGTAATCTCCCCGTTGGACTCGAGGCCCCTCTGCCAGACTTCTCCTCCTGTTTTCTGGGCATCGGCCAGGGCCGTTCCTTCGGCATCCTGGAAAACAGACTCCAGCACTACACTCGTGACCGTTCCTGCACCTCCACCAACAGCCGCACCGACCCAGGGTGTGGCCAGGAACGAAGTCCCAACTCCGACCGCTGTACCCACTCCACCGGAGATCCAGTTCTTGTACTGGGCCATGGAGTGGGCGTACCCCTTGTCCTTGTCCGAAGCATCCTGACCGATAGCCTCCTGCTGACCAATGCCAAGCGTCCCTGAGATTTCTCCCGAACTTCCCGCGATTTGCCTCACGACAATTTCCGGGTCCTGGGAAACGCGCTGACCCTCGGGAAGGTCAGGATTCAAGTGATGATCCATCAGCTGAGCCATGTAGGCCTTCTGGCCCACCTCGACAGCAGCGTAGCCCTCTTCATTTTGACCGAGTGCGAACAGAAGCTTACTCACGTCGGCGTGGGCGAGTTCGGCTTCGGAGCCGTGAACCGGATACATCCGTTGAATATCGCGCCAGTCAGCCGATTTCCCGTCTCTCTCCACATCGCTCAGCGCCCGATTGATGTCCGGCAAGTATTCTGACGTGATCTGCCCGACGCTGTCCGACATGTATCCGTGATCGGTAAGGCGTCCTGGATTGTCTGCGATAGACGCCACCAGGCTTTCCATCAACTTCGTCTGAGCCGCATTGTGAGGCGATGTGTCCACCGTCGGCATCTCTCCTGCCGGATGCCCGGTCGTGGCGGCTTCGATTGCCATTGCCAGGTTGTTGCGGCCGGCGATGCTGTCCTCGCCCTTGGAGTCCAGTTCCTGAGGCCAGTCGCGCTCCTCGAAGAGGTAGTCGAAGTTGGTGAGGGACCTCTTGACCTCCTTGCCGCCCTTCTCCTCGGTGAAGTCGTGGTCCTCGTTCTTCGTGACGAACGTGTCGTTGAGGAACTGGGTCGCCGCGTCCGGGTTGTTGGACAGGGCCTTCAGGTATCCGGTCATCGGGTCCCAGCCGGAATCGGTCCCGGTGTGGTTGAGCAGCGGGTCCATGCCCATGGGCTGCCAGGCTCCGTGCCTGCCGTTGCCCGTGACCTTCTTCTCGGTCTCGATGAGCTTGTCGCCGTACCGGTGGAGGAACTTGTCGTCGAAGTCGCCCCACCGCATGAGGTTGCTCATGACCTGACCGCCGAGCGCGTACACGCCTTCGCGGCTCACCGGCTTGTCCACCAGACCGACCATGGTGTTCTTCCACTCGGTCATACCAGTCGTGTCGCTCTGGCTCGCGTTGGCGAGGGTGAGGCTGAGGTTCTTCTGCAGCTCGTCGAACTGGTCAGACCGTCCAATTCGCAAGTCCCGGGGACCGTTGGGGTCGTTGATACCGGCCCAGAAATCCAGTGTTCCGCGAGCCCCTAGGCTCGTCGCGAACTCGGCGGCGAACAGATCGTCGTTCGCGTACTTCTTGAGGCCGTCGTTGAGCCGGTCGAACTCCCGCTCCGTGAGGTCTTCCGGGTTCTTCTTCGCGAGCTTGGCGAGGTCGTCGGCCCGCTTGAGGGCATCTGCCGCAGAGTCGCGGTTCTTGTAGCTCGCGTCGGAGAAGCCCAGCTCGGTCTGGTCCACGAGTGCTTTCAGCACCCTGCTGGCCGAGTTGTCGCTCTCTGTCGCGGCGTCGAGGATCTTCTGGACCTCGTCACGCAGGGCGGTCACGTCTTTCGCGTCGTGCTCGGGAACCGTCGTCCCCTTCGCGGCGCGGTCGGGATGGATGTTCATCGTCACGGTGAAACCTCCGCCCTGCGTGGAGGTGACCGTCAGGTTCTTCTTGAGGCCGCGGCTGATGGCGGCCTGGAGCTTGTCCTGGTACCCCTTCAGTTCCCCGCGCGTGTCCCTGAGGATGTTCCGGATGGACTCGGCCTGCGTGTGCGCGTCCTCGAACTCGCCAGCCGTCTTTCCGATGAACTCCTTGGAGACCGTGGCGTTCTCGCCGGTCCAGTTGGCCTTGTTCGCGGCACCTCTGAGTCCCTTGTCGGCCGCCTCCTTCAGTTCAGCCAAATTGCTGACCGTGGTCGACCAGTCCTCGATGGCGTCGTCGAGAAGCTTGAAGCTGGCGAAGCGGAGTGCGTCGAGATCCATCAGTCGTCCTTCTTGCCCTTGTCAGCCGCTTCGCCGTACAACGGGTTCTTCTGGCCAGGTGCTCCGACTCGCTCGTCGAAGCCAGCGTCCAAGGTGTCGATGCTGCTCAACTTGCGACCGATGTAATGATCGCCGTCGATGTGCAGTTTCTTCGAGACCGTCATGTGGTTCGAGATGTGGGCGCAGGCGTCCCGGAGTGAGGTCAGCTGCTCCTCCCAGCGGGTCGACACATGCTGAAGCGCGCCGCCCAGCGCGAGACCCTGTTTCGTCAGGTCGCCTGCGGCCTTGTCGCTGCTGGACACGGGAGCGCGGCCCTTGTCCCACAGTTTCCCGTGGAGATCGAAGGCGTGCTCACCGATCTTTGCGAGGTCGCCCTGGCTGGCGGTCAGATCCCCGTACTTGCCCGAGCCCGGGCCGCTGGACGACCCACTGCTCGTCTCCAACTGGTTCAGCCGCATTCCGTCGGGCTGCCGCTCGGCCGCCTGCGACTTCAACTGCTCCCACTCGTCCCACGCCATGCGCGGTACTCTCCCGTTCCTCGTCCAGGTTCACGGCGCTGCCGACTGTTGATGTGCCTCATTACCGGTAAAGGGTGGCTTGCTGGGCGCGGAATACGAGGCGCCCGACCGCCCTCAGACGGCGGCGTCCGGTCCTCGGCCGGGAGGGATGTCGCTTCCGGATCCCGGAGGAGGGTAGTGCGGCGCATTCGGGAAGCCCGCGGCCGGATTCGGGGGTTGGCTTCCTGAGGAGTGCGTAACCGTCGGGTAGGGCGCGGCGGCGTTCACGGCTCGCCGTTTACGGACGAGGACTACGGCGGTCCCCCAGAGAAGCGCGAGGGCGAAGGCGCCGAAGGCGATCCATACGAAGGGGTCCGTCTTGGAATCTGAAGACCTCTCCTCAGCGCTCTTGTCCTTGGCCGGGGCATCGGCGGCGTCCGTCACGGACGACGGGTCGGGGGACGGCGGCGCGGATGCGGCGGCCGCGAGGTCCGGCAGCGGGTACTCGTCGGCGGGGCCGGGGTCACCGGGGTTCTGCAGGGCGACGCGGGGGCGGACGATGCCGTATCCGATGGAGTCGTTGCGCTTGGCGCCGTCGGTGGGGGCGCCGATGGTGTTGAGCATGACGCGGAGGACCTGGTTGTTGGTCCAGGTGGGGTGCTTGGACCAGATGAGGGCGGCCGACGCTGAGGCGATGGCTGTGGCGTCGCTGGTGCCGTGGGACTTGCAGAAGCCAGTCCCGCTGCCACAGGCTGCGACCATTCCCTCCCCTGGTGCAGCCATGTCCACCTGAGGACCGTACTGAGATTCGGCAGTCTTGTGCAGATCCTTGCCGACCGCTCCTACCCCCACAACCCCTGGGGTGGCTGCGGGATACTCAGGCTCGTTCCCTTCATCACCACTGTTGCCAACCGCTGCAAAGATCAATGCTCCCTTGTCCAAGGCGTACTTCACTGCGTCCGACAGCTGTTGGGATCCCTGGGTTTGCCCCATGGAGATGTTGATGACCTGCGCACCCTCATTTACGGCATAGCGAATCGCCTTTGGGGCCACGTCATTGAACTGTCTGTTCGCATCGGCCACGTTGGCCGCCGTCTCGGCCTTGGGCATGCGGATGGGGAGGATCTTCGCGTTGGGGGCAAGCCCGAAGGAACCCCGACCACCGTTGTACGCGCCAGTCCCGGCGATCAAGGCCGCCATTCCCGTGCCGTGTCCCTCATAGTCCGTGTGCTCGTCTCCGGGCTCGGCACCGGCATAGTCCTTTCCCTGAAGGACTTGCCCCTCCAGATCGGGAGTGGTCGGGTCGACCCCGCTGTCGATGACGGCGACCGTGATGCCTTTGCCGGTACTGGCCTGCCACATCTGCTCGGCCTTCATGGCGTCGAGAAACCACTGCTGATCGCGAATCGACTCAGCATGTGCCGGTGCTCCTGCAACACCCACCAGCAGCAGGCCGAATATCGCCGCTGTCGCGGCGCGATGGCTCCCTCGTGTACTGGCGGTACCCATGCGGCTTGCTCTCCGTTCCTACATTCCCGTCAGTCGATGACCGGTGGCACGCTACGACCGTTGCCCTGCCGCTGGGGCTCCTTGTCAGTGGTCGAGCGGCGTGGCGCGATGCCCCTGCCACCTGTGCCCGCTGAGGGGTTCGCCTGAGCCACCGGACGAGCATTCTTTCCTCTGTTCTCCCCAGGGCGAGCCCCGCTCGAGGTACCGCCCACAACGCCACCTCGGGGCGTGTTGCTGGCGTTCGCGCCCAATCCGGCCGTTCCAGCACCGGAGGGGCCGGGAGCGCCAAGCACACCACGCCCCGTGCGCTGAGGAGTGCCGCCGATGACACCGCTCGTCGAAGGAGGGAGGTTCCGACCGAGCATCTGTCCCTGTTGACCGACGATTCGTCCTGTAGTCGTGGGTCCGGCAGTGGGACCGCCGGAGACACGACCAGTCGCACCATGTGCTCCCACGACCGTTCCACGATGGATCGCTCCTGTGGGTCCGCCTGGAGGCGGAGCAACTGGGCGACCTCCGATGACGCCGGTCCCGCCCGGCGCGCGTGCGGGATTCGGCGAAGAAGGTACCGAACCGGGCACCTGAGGCACTCGGCCGGTTACACCCGAAGGCCCCTGCGCAGCCGGGTTCTTGGGGACAACATTTGGTCCGACTCCTGGAACTGGGGGTACGAAGTTCGACTGCGGAGCCGTTGCCGAGCCGTCTACCCGCCCTGTGGGGGCTGGGCTGCTCCCAAGGCCCGTCGGCTTGTCCGGCAGCAGCGTTTCGACGGAGTCGATGCCCATTCGGGTCGGTGGAGCATGCTCCGAAGGTGTAACCCGCCCGTGCGGATGGCTTTCCGACGATCGCCTCACACTGTCAGGAGCATTGTTGGGGGTCTCCCGGGCTCCGGCGGAATCCAACGGTGCGCTTTCGCCACCGGAAGAGACGCCTTGAACAAAAGTATTCGGGCGTACTTGAATGGGGCTGTCGCGTCGGCTGGCACTCTCCGGTGGCAGAACCGCCTCCGGCGGCGGCGGAAACTTAGGCCTCTCCAAGGCGTTCAGCTGCACCGCCGAGAACTCGTACGCCTGCCCCAGTTTGGTCATCTCGGCGGCTGCTTCCCTGCGGACCTTCTCCTTGTTTTCTGCCAAGGCCGCCAGTTCCGCGGTCGACTTGGTGGAGATGGTGTCCGCGTCCGGGTCGTTCGGGGCCGATGCCGCCGCGACTCGGTTGGACTCGGCGGCCCCCGCGTCGCGAGGGATCGCCGCCTGGGCGCGGGCGATCGCGTTCGACGCCTGCGCCAGCCATTTAGCTGAGCTTTCGCTGAAGTCGCCCAGGCGGAGCGTGGAGTTGGCGAGGTCGGCGGTCCAGGTGCGGAACGCGTTCGCGCCCTCGCCCTTCCACTCGACCCACTGCGGGCGGATCTTCAGTTCCTCCGCGATCTTGTGGATCTCTTCCGCCGCCTTGGCCAGGCGGTCCGCGGCCGCCTGTACCGTTCCGCTGTTCGCCTGGTCCAGCCACTGCAGCATGCGCTCGTGGCTCATGTCCTCGAAGGGGTTGCCGCCGGGCATCAGATCGTGCCTCCCGCGTCGCCACCGTCCGTCGGTGTCTGGGGTTTGGTCTGGGGCCCGCTGCCCGTCTCTCCGGGTGCCGTCGCGTCGCGGGGCGAAGCCTCGGGGGACGTCGGCAGGCCGGGGTCGTACGTGCCGCCGTAGTGTTCCGTCGTCTCCGCGCTGATCGTGGCCATGCGGTCGCGGATGTCGAGGTCGATGTTCTGGTAGCCCTTGTGGGACGCCATGACGGCGATGCCCATGCCCTCCATCGAGTCGGAGAGCAGCTTGGAGAGGTTCTCGAGCTCCGTGATGACCGTCTCGTACGCGGTGAACAGGCCCGCCGCCTGCGCCCACTCGCCGTTGCCGCCGCCGAACTGCGCCCGGGCCAGCGGCTCCTGGCCCACCTTGCCGGGGCCCGCGTCCGAGTCCTTGAGGTCGGTGATCAACTGGTCCACGCGCTTCTGGAACGCCGTGAACGACGACAGTTCCGTCGCCACGTCCGCGGCCGCGTCGCGCGCGGTGTCGAAGATGCCCGACACCCACGAGGGGCCCGTCGCGCCGCCCGTCGAACCCCCGTCCGCCATCACTGCCCTTCCCGTAGCACCGGCAACTCACCGACCACTTTAGCCATTTGCTGTGACAGTGTGGTGTCCAGGGCGAGCGGAGCGCATGCGGGTTCGTACTCAGGCGTGGGGCGCGGATACGGCGGTGAGCGATCTTGCTGTGGATGCCGGCGAGCGTTCGCGGGTGAAATGCGGGAAACACATGCGCGAGGCCGCGCCCCACCGACGGTGTACGCGAAGCGGTACGTCGTCGGCGCGGCGCGGCCCACGCAGGACTGGGTCAGGACACCCGCCGTGCCCCCGCCGACGGCACCGCCACGAACACCCTCGGCGCCGTGAAGTCCGCCGCGGCGAACGCCTCCTGGATCGCCTTCGTGACCGTGTCCGCGTCCGCCGACTCGACCAGGACGATCGCCGAGCCGCCGAAGCCGCCGCCCGTCATCCTCGCGCCCAGCGCGCCCGACGCGATCGCCGTGTCGACGACCAGGTCCAGCTCGGGGCACGAGATGCGGAAGTCGTCGCGCAGCGACGCGTGGCCCTCGATCAGGACGGGGCCGATCGCCCGTGTCCCGCCCGCCTCCAGCAGCGCGACCACCTGCTCGACCCGGTGGTTCTCCGTGACGATGTGGCGGACCAGGCGGCGGACCTCCTCCTCGTCGCCGAGGCGCTCCAGCGCCGCGTCGAGGTCGTCGTACGCCACGTCCCGCAGGGCGTCCACGCCCAGCAGGGCCGCGCCCTTCTCGCAGCCGGCGCGGCGCTTGCCGTACTCGCCCTCGCTGTGGGAGTGCTTGACCTGGGTGTCGACGACCAGCAGTTGCATGCCCTGGGCCGCCAGGTCGAAGGGGATCTGCTTCTGGGAGAGGTCACGGGTGTCGAGGAACAGGGCGTGGCCCTGCTCGCAGCACGCCGACGCCGTCTGGTCCATGATGCCGGTGGGCGCGCCCACGTAGACGTTCTCCGCGCGCTGGCACAGTCGGGCCAGCTGCCAGCCCTTCAGGCCGAGGTCGAAGAGGTCGTTGAGGGCCAGGGCCACCACGACCTCCAGCGCGGCCGACGAGGACAGGCCCGCGCCCGTCGGGACCGTCGACGTCAGGTGCACGTCCGCGCCGGTCACCGCGTGGCCGGCCTCGCGCAGGGCCCAGACGACGCCCGCCGGGTACGCTGTCCAGCCGCGGTCCGACTCGGGGGCCAGCCCGTCCAGCGTCAGCTCGACCACACCGCCGTCCACGTCGGAGGAGTGCAGGCGCAGGACACCGTCCGTGCGGCGGGAGACCGCGGCGACCGTGGTGTGCGGGAGGGCGAAGGGCATGACGAAGCCGTCGTTGTAGTCGGTGTGCTCGCCGATCAGGTTGACCCGGCCCGGCGCCGCCCACACCCCCTCCGGCGCCGTCCCGTACAGCTCCTCGAACCGCTCGGCGACAGCGACCTCGGCCCCGGACTCGACGGCCCTGGCCTCCATGGCCCCGACCTCCATGGCCTCGCCCTCTACGGCCTCGCTCATGCCCTGACCCTGACCCTTCCTTGCCCACCGGCCGGCGATCCGGCCGAACCTACCGACCGCGACTCCGGCCGAACCTACCGACCGGCACCCCGGCCCACACCCACCCCGGCCGACACCCACCCGGCCGACACCCTCACCGGTGCACGGCCGGGGACGACCTCATCCGGCCTGTCGCCGCGCGAACTCCCACGCGTCCGCCACGATCCCCGCGAGGTCCGCTCGGGACGGGTTCCAGCCGAGGCGGTCGCGGGCTGTGGCCGCGGAGGCGACCAGGATCGCCGGGTCGCCGGCGCGGCGGGGGGCGACGACCTCGGGGATGGGGTGACCGGTCACCTTGCGGACCGTCTCGATGACCTCGCGGACGGAGAAGCCGTTGCCGTTGCCCAGGTTGCAGATGAGGTGCTCGCCGGCCACCGCGGCGTCCAGCGCCAGCAGATGCGCCTCGGCGAGGTCCGCGACATGGATGTAGTCGCGGACGCAGGTGCCGTCGGGCGTCGGGTAGTCGTCGCCGAAGACGGAGATCGCCTCGCGGCGGCCCTGCGCGACCTGAAGGACCAGCGGGATCAGGTGGGACTCGGGATCGTGGCGCTCGCCGCAGGAGCCGTAGGCGCCGGCCACGTTGAAGTAGCGCAGCGACACCGCGCCCAGGCCGTGGGCGGCCGCCTCGCCGGTGATCATGTGGTCGACGGCGAGCTTGGAGGCGCCGTAGGGGCTGGTCGGGCGGGTCGGCGCGGACTCCACGATCGGGGTGGTCTCGGGCTCGCCGTACGTGGCGGCCGTCGACGAGAAGACGAGCCTGCGCACGCCCGCCTCGCGCATCGCGCCGAGCAGCGCCATGGTGCCGCCGACGTTGTTGTCCCAGTACTTCTCGGGCTTCACGGCGGACTCGCCGACCTGGGAGAACGCGGCGAAGTGGAGCACCGCGTCGAAGGACGCGTCCAGCCACTTCGCGGCGTCCCGGATGTCACCCTCGATGAAGGACGCGCCCGTCGGCACGCCCTCGCGGAAGCCCGTGGAGAGGTTGTCGAGGACGACGACCTCGTGGCCCGCCTCCAGCAGATGCTGGGCGACCACGCTGCCGACGTAACCGGCACCGCCCGTGACCAGGTACTTACCGCTCATGAACTCGCTACCTCTCGCAGTCGCTCGGCCGCGCGCTCCGGCGGCACGTCGTTGATGAACACGTTCATGCCGGATTCGGAACCCGCGAGGAACTTCAGCTTGCCGGAGGTGCGGCGGATGGTGAAAAGCTCGAGGTGGAGCGCGAAGTCGTCGCGGTTGACGCCCTCGAACTCCTCCAGCGCGCCGAACGGTGCCTGGTGCCAGGCGGCGATGTACGGCGTGGGCGGTTCACCTTCGCCGAAGATCCGGTCGAAGCGCCTCAAGAGTTCCAGATAAACCTGGGAGAACTCTGCACGCGCGCCCTCGTCGAGCGCCAGGAGGTCCGGCACGCGGCGGCGGGGGTAGAGGTGGATCTCGTACGGCCAGTGCGCCGCGTACGGCACGAACGCCACCCAGTGCTCGGTCTGGAGGACGATCCGGTCGCCGGCGAGTTCGCTCTCCAGTACGGCGTCGAAGAGGTTCTCCCCGCCGGTGGCGTCCTTGTGGGCGGCGAGCGAGCGCAGCATCAGGGCGGTGCGGGGGGTGGTGAAGGGGTAGGCGTAGATCTGCCCGTGGGGGTGGCCGAGGGTCACGCCGATCTCCGCACCCCGGTTCTCGAAGCAGAAGACCTGTTCGACGGAGGGGAGATGCGACAGCTCCGCGGTGCGGTCGGTCCAGGCGTCCAGGACGAGGCGGGCCTGCTCCTCGGTGAGGTCGGCGAAGGACGCGTTGTGGTCCGAGGTGAAGCAGACGACCTCGCAGCGGCCGGAGTCGCCGGCCAGTGACGGGAAGCGGTTCTCGAACACGACGACGTCGTACGAGGAGTCGGGGATCTCGCTGAGCCGGTCGCCCTCGGAGGGGCACAGGGGGCATTCGTCGGCCGGCGGGTGGTAGGTGCGGCCCTGCCGGTGCGAGGCGATCGCGACGGAGTCGCCGAGCAGCGGGTCCCTGCGTACCTCCGAAGTGGTGACGGTGCGCTCCAGGGGGCGCTTGTCCACCGCGTCGCGCACGGTGTCGTCGCGCAGGTCGTAGTAGATCAGCTCACGACCGTCGGCCAGCCGGGTCGAGGTCTTCTTCACGCCGGACTCCCCATCCGTACCCGCAATCGAGCGATCAAGCGATCAAGCCATCACGACATCGAGCTCACCAAACAGAACCGAACACATCAAAGCACAAGTCCCCACGCTCGTCACCATCACAATTAAACAAAGATCACCAGAAACAAAGATCACTTTGAACTGTCGTCCGAAGTGAGCTGTGCATGCGGAATCTCGCCGTGTTCCTCGGCGCCGGGCTCGCCCGCCCGAGGTCGGCGAGAGCGAGCCCCGGCCTACCCGAGCCCCTTGCTTCCGCCCTGGAACAGGGGCGGTCAACTGCTCAGCTCGATTCTGTTCGGCCTGGCCGCATCCTGATCGGGGAGGTCACCCAGCGGAGCAGCACGCTCGGGCCAGGGGGCACTCTGCTCGGAGCGGCTATCGGACGCGGTGCGGGCTAATCGTTGCGGATGACCTCGGCAGCGGTGCCTGCCACGGACGCCCTGGTCAGCCAAGCGAGGAGCAGTTTCTTCGAACAACAGGACTCGAGCCGCGCGCGAAGCATCAGCGTCGGCTCGATCCCGCGCCACTCAAGCATCCGCAGAACGGCACGCCGACGCGCTGCCATGTCGCGTTGTTGCAGCGCGACCCAGTGGACGTACGCCTCCTTCTGCTCCTCGCTCCACTGGGCGAAGGACACTTTGAGCAGGCTCTGGTCGAATGCAGCTGCGATGTCGGGGTCAGGTTCGGGCACGGAACAGGTCCTCGGCCTCGGCCACATGGAGCGCCCGTTCCCCCCAGACCTTGAGCTGCGCGCGGTCCATGCAGGAGGTGACTCGTTCACGGACCGTGTCCGGGACCGGAATGCCCCGCCACTCGAGAACCTCGATGATCATCTCGGCTCGGCCCAGGATCCGACCCTGCTCCCGGCCTTCCTCCCGGCCTTCCTCCCGCGTCTGCTCGGCCAGCGGGTGTCGCCAGAAGTACTGCATATCCGTCATCAAGTCCCTCCACAGCTTTCGCGCCTGGGGGTCCACCAGGCATGAATCGACGAACTGCACGAAGACCGCGGCGCTTTCCGCGTCAAGGCTCCGCAGGGCGGCTACCAGGGATTCCAGTATGGCGGCAGCCTGGACGCCCTTACCATGTGTCATCGCCGAGAGCGCCGCGAGGGCCGGGTCCTGCAGGGCCGTCCACTCGTCCGCGATCACCGGGACGTTGTCCGGGCCCAGCACCAGGGGTCGCACTGTCAACGAGGGGCGGCCGCGCACACCCAAATGGATGGGCTCCCCCGCCCAGCGCGCGGTCGCGGCGTTCTGGGTGATCACGATGAGCACCGGGTCGCACCGGTACTTCGCGTACAGGTAGCTGAGGTAGTACGGCCAACTGCGTCTCTTGTCCTCGTCCTTCTTGCCCTGTGACTCGACGACCAGGAGGTACGTCCCCTCATCGGTCTCCGCCCTCAGCAGCGTGTCCACGCGCCGCTCGACCGGCTCGATCTCCGTGAGGTCGACGTTCATGGCGGCGAACTCGCGCGGCTCGGGGAAGGGCACGTGCAACACCCTTTGCAAGGGTGCGGGTGAGTAACGCGGGGTCCTTCTGGAAGATCCGGTGCAGTGCCTCGTGCGACGAGCTGACCATCGGCTCTCCCTCCTTTCGTTCGGCTGGTCAACGAGTCACGCGGCGGCAAGGTCACACAGCAGTTCGCACCACACGTATTTGCCCGACTGTCCGAACCGGGACGACGGCTGCCAGCCCCAGGTGTTCGTGCAGGCCCGTACGAGGGCGAGGCCCCGGCCGGCCTCGGCGTAGGGATCGCCGGAGCGGACGGGCGGGCCCGGTGGCTGGGGGTGCGCGTCCCACGCGCCGATCCACAGCGCGCCGCCCGTCCAGCGCACGCGCAGGGCCGCGGGGCCCCTGGTGTGCAGCACGGCGTTGCCGATCAGCTCGGTGGCAAGGAGTTCGGCGGTGTCCAGGAGGGCGGGGAGGCCGTGCATGGTGAGGATGAGGCGGAGCGTACGGCGGGAGACGGTGACGGCTCGGGGGTCGTGGGGGATGTGGAGGACGTATTCCCAGGGGTCGGCGCCGGTTTCGGGCATGGGTGAACTCCATGAGTGTGCGTGGGGGTTGATCGGGCTCAGCGGTGGCATTGCCTCAGCCGTCACGGCATGACGGAGTGGTGCGCTTCCGGGACCCCGGCGTTTCGCAGAGTGTGCGGCACGTCACCGACAGTAGGGTAGGAATTCATACCCTCGCAGCGCTCTGCCGTAATCTGACACCCGAACGTGGAGTCGCGGAGAGGCAGTTGCCCGGATGACCATGCGGAACCAGCCCGCGGCACGACAGGTGCGCCTTGGGTCCGAGCTACGCAGACTGCGGGAGGCGGCAGGCAAGCCCGCCAAGGAAGTGGCCGGGCTGCTCAAGGTGAGTTCCGCGCACATGAGCCAGATGGAGGCCGGGAGTTCGGCGATCAGCGAGGAGCGGCTGCGAAGGCTCGCGGCTCACTGCCTCTGCACGGACGAAGAACTCGTGGAGGCTCTGGTCACGATCGCGACGGAGAACACGCGCGGCTGGTGGGACGACTACCGGGGAGTCCTGCCCCAGGTGAATCTGGACGTCGCCGAGGCGGAGCACCATGCGAGGTACCTCCACGAGGTGTCCGTCGGCTACGTACCCGGGCTGCTCCAGACCCCCGACTACGCCCGAGCGGTGTTCAGCTACAACCGACCAGAGCTATCCGACAGCGAGCTGTCCCCTCGGGTGGAGTACCGGATGCGGAGGCGCGCGGTCATCGAGAGGGACGTCCCCCTGGCGTACGAGACGATCGTCCATGAGTTCGCCCTACGCGTCCGCGTGGCCGACCGGCAGACCTCACTCGCTCAACTCCGGCGCATTCTGGATGAGATCGAGCAGGGCCACGTGACGGTACGCGTCATCCCCATCGACCAGGACGGCTTCGGGGGCGCCGCCGCCTCGATGATGTACCTGGGCGGTCCGGTGCCCCAGCTGGACACCGGTCTACGTGACGCCCCGACCGGCGTCCTGTTCATCGATGCGCAGGCGCAGTTGAAGCAACTCCGAACGCTCTTTCGTAAGGTGAGGGAAGCGTCTCTGGAACCCACAGCGTCGCGGGACTTCATCCACCGTTTGGCGAAGGAGCTGTGAGAAGCGTGCCGGATCAAGCCCCGCTCTGGCAGAAGTCCACGTACTCCGGCGGCGGTGAAGGGGACACCTGCGTCGAACTGGCCGCAGCCCCCGTATGCATACGCCTCCGCGAGTCCGCCGCCCCCGCCACCAGCCTCAGCACCGC
>NZ_LIRK01000108.1:299-9966 GCF_001419765.1 Streptomyces torulosus | reverse complement strand
GCCCAGCGGATCCTGGCCATGACCTGCGCGATCTGGCACAACCGCACCATCGGCGCACCCATCACCAGGTCACTGATCGCCTACGACCACTGAGCCACATCGGAACTACTCGTCTAGCGGACCTTTGCCGGCCCAGGTCCTGGCCGCCCCCTGGCCACTTGCTGGGACCGGCTACTTGTTGAGGCGGGAGAACCGCCGTACCGCCAGGGGGAAGAAGGCGGCGGTCAGGGCCAGGGGCCAGGCCACGGCGAGGAGGGCGGCGTGTTCGGCGGCCCAGGACGCGGAGGTGGCGCCCTGGTCGCCGAACAGCTCCCGTACGGCCGTGGCCGTCGCCGAGAGCGGGTTCCACTCGACGGCGGCGCCCAGCCACCCCGGCATGGTCTCGGGGGTGGCGAACGCGTTGGAGAGGAAGCCGACGGGCCACACCAGGATCTGCACGGCCTGCACCATCTCCGGCTTCCCCGCGATCATCGCGAGGTGGATGCCGATCCACAGCATGGCGAAGCGGAGGAGCAGCAGCAGGCCGACGGCCGCGGAGAGGGCCCCGGCCCCGCCGTGCGCGCGCCAGCCGAGCGCGTACCCGACGCCGAGCATCACCGCGAGGTTCAGCGCGGACTGGAGCATGTCGGCGGTCGCGCGGCCCACCAGGACGGCGCCGCTCGCCATCGGCATGGACCGGAAGCGGTCGATGACGCCCTTGTTGAGGTCCTGGGTGACGGCGATCATGGTCCCTTCGAGCCCGAACGCCATGGTCAGCGCGAGCATGCCGGGCACCAGGTAGGGGATGTAGTCGCCCTCGACGCCGCGGCCGCCGCCGAAGAGGTAGCCGAACATCAGCAGCATCATGACGGGGAAGACCAGGGCGACCAGGGCCTGGACCGGCCGCCGCGCCCAGTGGGCGAGTTCGCGGCGGGTCATGGTCCAGGAATCGACGAGCGCGTACGGGGTCACACGGCCTCCCTCACTCGGTGGTGCCCGGCCCGGTCGTCCCCGGTGAGGTGCAGGAACACCTCGTCCAGCGTCGGGCGGCGCAGGGCGATGTCCTCGGCCTCGATCCCGGCGTCCTCCAGGGCCCGTACGACGCCGGCCAGGGCCGTCATGCGGTCGGTGACGGGGACGCTGAGGCGGCGGCGGTCGGCGTCCACGGAGACGTCGTCCTTCGGGACCGGCAACAGGGCGGTGGCGGCGCCGAGTTGTCCGGCGTCGCGCAGGACGACGTCGACGCGGTCGCCGCCGGTCAGGCGTTTCAGCTCGTCGGCGGTGCCGTCGGCGACGACGCGGCCGCCGTCGACGAACGCGATGCGGTCGGCGAGCCGGTCGGCCTCCTCCAGGTACTGGGTGGTGAGCAGGACCGTCGTCCCGCCGCCGACGAGGGAGCGGACGGACGTCCACACCTCGGCCCGGCCGCGCGGGTCGAGGCCGGTGGTCGGTTCGTCGAGGAAGAGCACCTCCGGTTCGGCGATGAGGGACGCGGCGAGGTCGAGGCGGCGCCGCATGCCGCCGCTGTACTGCCTGACCGGCTTGCGGCCGGTGTCGGTGAGGCCGAAGCGCTCCAGGAGTTCGTCGGCGCGCACGCGCGCGTGGCGGGCGCCCAGGTGATACAGGCGGCCGAACATCTCCAGGTTCTGCCGGCCGCCGAGTTCCTCGTCGAGTGCCGCGTGCTGGCCGAGGAGGCCGATGCGCAGACGCACCTCACGCGCGTGTGCCACCACGTCGTGCCCGGCCACCCGGATGCGGCCCGCGTCGGGGCGCAGCAGGGTGGACAGGATCCGGACCAGGGTCGTCTTGCCCGCGCCGTTGGGCCCGAGCACGCCCTGCACGGTGCCGGACGCGACCGTGAGGTCGAGCCCGTCCAGCGCCTTCTTGTCGCCGTACTTCTTGTGTGCGCCCTCGACGATGATCGCCGTGTCGGCCACTGTCCCCACTCCCTCACCGGTCCCCTCACTGGCGGCCCGGATAGCTAGTCAAGTTTGACTACACATTCACGGTAAGGCGGCGCGAAGCATTGGTCAAACTTGATCAGCAGGTGTCCTCCGGATGCCGCTGCCCCGTCGCGTACGGGTTCTCCTGGCCGTCGGTCAGGACGCCGACGAAGGGTTCGCCCTCACCGGCGAAGGTGTAGGCGCCGCCGCGGATCCGCTCGATGAGCCCCTGGGTCCACTCGGCGCCGGCGTCGGCGGAGTGGACCCAGAAGTTCATGATCTCGCCGATGTGGCCCAGTTGGGCGGGGCCGTCCTCGGGGGTGTAGTGGTCGGTGACGGCGGCGCGCCACTGCCGGATGGTGCGCACCCGCTGCTGGAGGAGTCCGAGGACCTCCTCGCGGTCGAGGTCGACCATGAAGCCGAGTGCCGCGGAGAGCACGTCCGGCTTCTGGTCGTGGGCGAGGAGGGACTCCCGCAGCAGGCTCAGATACTCGGCGGTGCCCTTCTCCGTGATCTCGTACTCGGTGCGCGGCGGGCCGCCGGCGGTGGAGGGGGCGATCTCGTGCGCGTGCAGCAGTCCCTGTTTCGCCATCTGCTTCAGGGCGTGGTAGATCGAGCCGGGCTTGGCGTTGGACCACTCGTGCGCGCCCCAGTACTCCAGGTCGTTGCGCACCTGGTAGCCGTGGGCCCGCCCGTGCTGGCGCACCGCACCCAGCACGAGAAGACGGATCGCTGACATGGGGCCCAGCGTAGGACCCCGCGCGGTCAGCCCCAGCCGGAGCCCTGCTCCTTCGCCACCAGCTCGAAGGCGGTCGCGCCGTCCAGCGACTCCCGGATGATGTCGGCGTGCCCGGCGTGCCGGGCGGTCTCGCGGATCAGGTGCAGGCACAGCCAGCGCATCGAGAGCGTCTCGTCCTGCGGGTGCCAGGGCGCCGCCGGCAGTTCGAAGGTGTCGTCGAGGCTCGGTACCGCGCGGATGAACGCCTCCGTCTCGGCGGCCACCTTCTCGTAGTACGCGAGTTGCTGCTCGACGGTCTCGTCGCCGACGAGGGTGAAGCACTCGTGCCAGTTCGACTCGTCCCGCTGCACCGCCGCGGGCTCGCCCTTGGCGCGGGCGATCCAGCCCTGCTCGACCTCGGCGACATGCTTGACCAGCCCGGCCAGGGACAGCTCGCTCGCGCTCGGCCGGCTGCCGGCCTGTTCGTCGGTCAGCCCGAGCAGCGTGCGCCGCAGGCCGCCGCGCTGCTCCGCCAGGAAGGCGAGCAGCGCCCCCCGCTCGTCGCCCTTCGCCTCTGCCTGCACGTGCGTGACCATGACCGGCCGCCTTTCGTCGGGTCCGGGCTCCGGTGAGCCCCTCTGACACCTCCGAAGCTACGGGCCCTTGCGGACAGGTACGGTCCGCAAGTACGTGGGGCGTACGAAACCCGGTGGGCGATCAGCCGGACGGCGTCAGAACGGGAAGCGGCTGCGGCCGTGCTGGATCGAGATCCACTTCTGGGTGGTGAACGCCTCCACCGTGGTCTCGCCGCCCAGGCGGCCGAGGCCGGAGTGCTTCTCGCCGCCGAACGGGACGATCGGCTCGTCGTGGACGGTGCCGTCGTTGACGTGGAACATCCCGGTGTCGATCCGCTGGGCGAAGCGCACACCCCGCTCGACGTCCCCGGTGTGGACGGCGCCGCTCAGGCCGTACGGGGTGTCGTTGACGAGGCGGACGGCCTCCTCCTCCCCGTCGAAGGGGATGAGGAAGGCGATGGGGCCGAAGATCTCCTGCTGGAGGAGGGGGGAGCCGGCCGGGAGGCCGGTGAGGACGCTCGGCCCGACCAGGTTGTCGGTGGTGGTGCCGCGGACGAGCGCCGTGGCGCCCTGGGCGATCGCCTGGTCGACGACGGTGGTCAGGGCGTCGGCCTGCGAGGAGTTGATGACCGGGCCGATGACCGTCCCCGGGTCGCGCGGGTCGCCGGTCTTCAGCGCCTTCACCTTCGCCACGAACTTCTCGGTGAACTCGTCCTGCACCGAGCGGTCCACCAGGACGCGGTTCGCGGCCATGCAGACCTGGCCCTGATGGACGTAGCGCGAGAAGACCGCCGCGTCGACCGCGTAGTCGACGTCCGCGTCGTCCAGCACCACCAGCGCGCTGTTGCCGCCCAGTTCGAGGACCACGCGCTTGAAGTGCGAGGCGGCGACGGTGGCGACATGGCGGCCGACCTTGTCGGAGCCGGTGAAGGAGATGACCTTGGGGATCGGGTGCTCGACGAAGGCGTCGCCGATCTCGGCGATGTCGGTGACGACGACGTTCAGCAGACCGGCCGGCAGACCCGCCTCCTCGAAGATCTTCGCGATCAGCGTGCCGCCGGTGACCGGGGTGTCCTCGTGCGGCTTCAGCACGACACCGTTGCCGAGCGCGAGAGCCGGGGCGACCGACTTGAGGGAGAGCAGGAACGGGAAGTTGAAGGGACTGATCACCCCCACCACACCGACCGGCACGCGGTAGAGGCGGTTCTCCTTGCCCTCGACCGGCGAGGGAATGATTCTCCCCTCCGGGCGCAGCGCCAGCTGAATCGATTCGCGCAGGAACTCCTTGGCGAGGTGCAGTTCGAAGCCGGCCTTGAGGCGGGTCCCGCCCAGCTCGGCGATGATCACCTCGGCGATCTCCTGCTCGCGCTCCTCGACGACCCGCAGGGCCTTCTCGAACACGGCGCGACGGGCGTAGGCGTTGACGTCGGCCCACTCCCGCTGGGCGTCCCGCGCGGCCCGGTAGGCCTCGTCCACCTCGTCGACCGTGGCGATCGTGATCGACGCGAGCTTCTCGCCGTCGTAGGGGTCGAAGTCGATGATGTCCCAGGAGCCGGTGCCGGGGCGCCACTCACCGCCGATGTACTGCTGCGCCAGATCGGTGAAGTAGGACGACATGTGAACCCTCAATCCCTCGCGCCCGGGACGGACACCCGTACGCACACGACAGTGCATGACGATGTGATCACGCGTCATCGTACGTCTGTGCACTGGGAGTTGAGAGGGAATCCCGGAGACTCACAGGGGCCCGCGGGGCCTCAGGACAGCTGGAGAAGCCCCCGCAGCAGGTCGCGGCTCTCCGCCGGGGAGGGGCTGTCGTTCTGGAGCTGTTTCATCGCCCGCTCGTACTGGGCGACGTCCTCGCGCTTGTCCAGGTAGAGCGCGCTGGTGAGCTGTTCGAGGTAGACGACGTCCGAGAGGTCGGACTCGGGGAAGCTGAGGACCGTGAAGGCGCCGCTCTCGCCGGAGTGCCCGCCGAAGCCGAACGGCATCACCTGGAGGCAGACGTTGGGGCGCTCGGAGATCTCGATGAGGTGCTGGAGCTGACCGCGCATCACCTCGCGGTCGCCGTACGGGCGGCGCAGGGCGGCCTCGTCGAGGACGCAGTGGAACTCGGGGGCCCGCTCGGACACCAGGTACTTCTGGCGCTCCATGCGGACGGCGACCCGCTTGTCGATCTCGGCGTCGCTCGCGTCCTTCATGCCGCGGGCGACGACCGCGTGGGCGTACGCCTCGGTCTGCAGCAGACCGTGGACGAACTGCACTTCGTAGGAGCGGATGAGGTGGGCGGCGGCCTCGAGTCCGACGTAGGTGGGGAACCAGCTGGGCAGGACGTCGGAGTAGCTGTGCCACCAGCCGGCGACGTTCGCCTCCTTGGCGAGGGAGAGCAGGGAGGTGCGCTCCGCCTCGTCGGTGACGCCGTAGAGGGTCAACAGGTCCTCCACGTCACGGGTCTTGAAGCTCACCCGGCCGAGCTCCATTCGACTTATCTTCGACTCGGAGGCGCGGATCGAGTACCCGGCCTTCTCCCGAGTGATCCCCTGTGCCTCGCGCAGCCGCCTGAGGTGCGAGCCCAGCAGCATCCGCCTCACCACCGACCCGCTCGATTCACCGGCGCCCACGTTCGTCCAGCCTCCCCAACTTCTTCAAGGGCCGCAGTCTGCCACTAAACCACTCCGATCCGCACTCGTCCGGTTACAGAAATGGAAAGTCTTCAACACCTGGGACGGGTGGGGCGAGGAGGGACCGAGAGCGCCAAGAACTCGACGGGCGGTCGAAGATGACGTGGAGAGTCGGTGGAGGTCGCCGAAAACCGCCGGTAAGTCGTCGGTCCGCGCCCGATTTCCGGGAACAGGGTGACAGAAGAAATGTCCAGGAACCGGTACCGCCGGGTCCATTCCGGGCGCGTGCACGTGCATCTGCCCTTGCATCTGCTGTACGCATCGGAAACCATGGTCCCGCGCCACCGCTGCATCGCTACGACCGCGAACACTCGGGAGTGCCTCGCATGGGGACGAATGGATCGACCATGCTCGAACCCTTACGGCAGGGACTTCCGCCTCTCGATCCCGCGACCGTGTCCGACGCCGCGTCCTGTGCGCTCCCGCCCCGCTACGAAGCGGTGCGCGAGGCAAGGCAGTTCACGCGGGGCACGCTGGACCAGTGGCACATGGGCGAGCGGTTCGACGACATCTGTCTCGTGGTCTCGGAACTCGTCACCAACGCGCTGCGGCACGGCCTGCCCTCGATCAACGGGCACCGCCCCGCCCAGGCCCCTCCCGTACGGTTGCATCTGATGCGCTGGACGGAGCGGCTGGTGTGCGCGGTGCGCGACCCCAGCCATGACAGCCCCGTCGCACGGGACTCGGACGACTTCTCGGCGGAGTCGGGGCGCGGACTGTTCCTGGTCGACTCCTTCGCGGACAGCTGGGGCTGGCATCCGCTGGCCGGCACGCTCAGCGGCAAGGTGGTGTGGGCGCTGTTCCGCGTACCGCCCACGAGCGGCGGCTCATCGAACCGCTGACGAACCGCGGCGCACCTCCGCGCCGCGGTTCTACGCGTGTCACACCACCGGACGACCGCCCATGAGCACGCGTCAGTGGATCAAGTGGTCGAACTCGCCGTCCTTCACACCCAGCAGCATCGCCTCGATCTCGGCGCGGGTGTAGACGAGCGCGGGCCCGTCCGGGAACCGGGAGTTCCGCACCGCCACGTCACCGCCGGGCAGCCGCGCGAACTCCACGCAGTTCCCCTGCGAGTTGCTGTGCCGGCTCTTCTGCCAGGCCACCGCGTGGAGCTCGGTCAGCTCCGTCGCAGCCATGCCGTTGTACACGTCATCCACGCCGTACACGTCGTGGTCCACAGGTCGCTCCCCGGGGTGGTGCAGTGGTGCGCTCGATGCGCTTGGCACTGGTGTGGCCAGAGTTGCAGTAGTCAACTGCCCCGGATCATAGCTTCGTTCACGTGCTGTTGCATGAGCGGATGCACCTGCGCATGCACGCTCAGATGCACGTGCACGAGGGGTGGTGCCGCGATTACAGCACCGGGGCACTTGAGAGACGCGTCCTGGGGCGTTCCTGTTCCCTTTCGCACGTCACGTCTTCACTTCTCCGTACGTGACGCGGCCCCCGGAGGTTCACGGCGGCCCGTCGACGGCGGGATTCCGGATCGCACAGATTGGCGGAAAAGAAGCGGCCCCCGGCGAGGTTGTGGGTCCTCGCCGGGGGCCGGGTGGGGGGTGGTGGATCAGTGGGACGCGCTCACCGCGAGGAGTACGGCAGGAGCGCCATCTCCCGGGCGTTCTTGATCGCGCGGGCCAGCTGCCGCTGCTGCTGGGCGGAGACCCGGGTGACCCGGCGGCTGCGGATCTTGCCCCGGTCGGAGATGAACCGGCGCAGCAGGTCGGTGTCCTTGTAGTCGATGTAGGTGATCCCGGCCTGGTCCAGCGGGTTGGGGCGGGACTTGGCGGGCTTCCGCTCGGGCTTGCGGGCCATGGGTCAGACCTCCAGGAAGGTGTCGAAGGGGCGCGGCAGCCGTTCCCAGGCTTCGCGCCCGGCGGCGTACTCGGCGTCGGTGAGCAGGCAGGACTCCAGCAGCCGTTCGACTCCGTCGCGGTCCAGGCCCGGCGAGGTGAAGACCAGGTGCTGGCAGCGGTCACCGTGCTCCGGATGCCAGTCGAGCGCGGCGGCCGCGCGGCGGACCGGGGGCACCATGTCCCAGGCCGCGTCCGGCAGCGAGGCGAGCCAGGGCCCGGCCGACTCCACGCACAGGGCGCCGCCGGCGGCGTCCCAGTGCAGCAGGGTGTCCGGGCGTTCGGCCAGCCAGAACCTGCCGCGGCTGCGGGCCGCCGCGCAGCACAGGTCCTCCAGGGCCGCGTACAGGCGCTCCGGGTGGAAGGGGCGGTGGCGGTGCCAGACGAGGGTGGTGACGCCGTGTTCGTCGGCGTCGGTGGGGAGCAGGGCGCAGGCGGGGTGCTGGGCCGCGGCGGCGGCCTCCACGTCGAACCCGGCGAACGCTGCCGCGAGCAGGGCCGGGGAGCGCCGTGGGGCGTACCGGGAGCTGCCGGGTGCGGGTGCGTCGTGGCCGGTCACGCAGTTCCCCGCGCCCCTCTCAGGGCCTGCGGCCCCTTCGAGCACGCCGCCCCCTTCCCCGATGGGCACCCGCAGCGCCGTCGGGTGGAGTTGGGACAGGAGGGCTCTGTCTTCTTCGTCCGCCTCCTCCGAGTCGAGTACGGCGAGGACGGGGGCGTACTCCAGTTGCCGGGCGAAGGTGTCGGCGACGGTGCGTTCGTCGGTCGGGGCGGCGGCGAGGCCGGTCTCGGCGAGGTCGTCGCCGTTGCCGAGGTAGGGCAGCAGGAGGGCGGGGTCGACCGCAGTGATCACCGAGGTCAGCGGCAGGCCACTCGCCGCGACGACCTCGGCCATGGCCTTGGGTTCGACCGAGTCCCAGAGTTCGACCACCGCGAGGCGGGTGAGGCCCGCCCCGGCGAGGCGCTCCAGTTCGGGGACGAGGTCCTCACGCAGGGCGCAGCAGGCGCAGTCGTTGACGAGCGGGGTCTCGCCGGTGGAGACGAGGCCCGCGGCGTCCCGGATCGTCCGCAGGACCGTGCCGTCGACGGCGGTGGACAGGTCGTGGTGCAGCGCGACGCTGCCCGGGACCCCGGCGAGCAGCGCCTCGACGGCGGCCCGCCGGGCGTCGGCGTGGAGCCCGCCGACGATCGCGACAGACAGCTGGGTCACGTCGGTCAGCCCCGCTTCTTCCCGTACCGCTTCTCGAACTTCTCCACGCGACCGGCCGTGTCCAGCACGCGCGCGGTGCCCGTGTAGAAGGGGTGGCTGACGTTCGAGATCTCGACGTCGACCACCGGGTACGTGTGGCCGTCCTCCCAGTCGATGGTCTTCTCGCTCGTCATCGTCGAGCGGGTGAGGAAGGCGTGGTTCGCGGCGCGGTCCCGGAAGACGACGGGCCCGTACGAGGGGTGGATGTCCTTCTTCATCGCGGTCAGCGCTCCTCTCGGAAGTCGACGTGACGGCCCGCCATCGGGTCGTACTTGCGCAGGGTCAGCCGGTCGGGGTCGTTCCGGCGGTTCTTGCGGGTGACGTACGTGTAGCCCGTGCCGGCCGTGGACCGGAGCTTGACGACCGGGCGGAGTTCGTTGCGTGCCATGCTGGTACCTTACTGAAAATGAATTCCATTTACATCACCGAGCAGAGAGAGGTGCGTCACCCTTGTCCGCCCACTGCATGCTGACCGGCGCCCAACCGGGCTTCGGCAACCGCATCTCGCACTCCCACCGGCGCACGTCCCGCCGCTTCGACCCCAACATCCAGTCCAAGCGGTACTGGCTGCCGAGCGAGAACCGGCACGTGCGGCTCCGGCTGAGCGCGAAGGGGATCAAGACCGTGGACGTCATCGGCGTCGAGGCCGCCGTCGCGCGGATCCGCGCCCGGGGG
>NZ_LIRK01000108.1:0-261 GCF_001419765.1 Streptomyces torulosus | reverse complement strand
GAGCTTGCGCGGCAGCCGCGCGACGCGAGCGCGACCCGCGTCCGCAACCGGGACAGTGTGGACGGCAGGCCGCGCGGCTACTTCCGGGCGTTCGGACTGTCCCGCGTCAGCCTGCGGGAGCAGGCGCACGCCGGGTATCTGCCGGGGGTGCGCAAGTCGTCCTGGTGACGGACGGGACGGTCGCGGGCGGGGTGCGCCTGCTCCCGCAGGCTGACGCGGGACAGTCCGAACGCCCGGAAGGAGCCGCGCGGCCTGCCGTCC
>NZ_LIRK01000107.1 GCF_001419765.1 Streptomyces torulosus | reverse complement strand
TCCGACTGCATCCCCGGCACCGGCTGCGACTCGGCGGTGACCAGGGTGACCAGGTCGAAGGGGGTGCCGGGGATGCAGTCGGAGCACACGGCGATCCTGCGGCTGACGGAACGGCCCACGGCGGTCGTGGAGATCGCCGCCGGGCTGGGGCTGCCGGTGAGCATCACCAAGGTGCTGCTGTCCGACCTCCTCGCCGCGGGCCGGGTCAGCGCCCGGCACCCGCACAAGGCCACGCTGATCGATCTGGACATCCTGGAGCAGGTACTAGTTGGACTTCGCAACCTCTGAGCACGGCGGGGACGGCCGGACGCCCGGACCGGGCCCCGGCTCCGGGCCCGCCCCCGTCCCCGTCGCCCTGACCGGCGCCCGCTTCCACGGTGACCCCGCCACCCTCTACCGCGAACTGCGGCGCGAGCACGGCGAGGTCGTCCCCGTGCTGCTCGACGGGGACGTGCCGGCGTGGCTGGTGCTGGGCTACCGCGAGCTGCACCAGGTGACGAGCGACCCGGAACTGTTCAGCAGGGACTCCGGGTTGTGGAACCAGTGGCCGAACGTCCCCGCCGACTGGCCCCTGTTGCCGGTGATCAGCCGGGAGCAGCCGTCGATCCTCGGCTCGGTCGGCGAACGGCACCGGCGGCGGGCCGCGCTGCTCGGCGAGGCGCTGGAGGCGGTCGACGCGTTCACGCTGCGCGGCCACGCCGAGCGGTTCGCGGACGAGCTGCTGGACGCGGTGTGCGGGGTGGGCACCGCCGACCTCGTCGCGCAGTACGCGGCGCTGCTGCCGGTCCGTGTGCTGGCGTACCTGTTCGGTTTCCCGGAGGAGCAGGGGCCGGATCTGGTCGCCGCGTTGACCGACATCCTCGATGGGCAGGGCCGGGCGCAGGCGGGCGAGGCGCGGGTGACGGCGGCGATGACCCGGCTGGTGGCGGAGCGGCGGGAGCGTCCGGCGGACGACGTGGTGTCCCGGCTGCTGGCGAACGCCTCCGCCCACGGCTTCTCCGTCGAGGAGGTCACGCACGACGTGATGGTCATGCTGGCCGCGGGACATCAGCCGACCACCGACTGGATCGGCAACTCCCTGCGGCTGATGCTGACCGACGAGCGGTTCGCGGCCTCCCTGTTCGGCGGGCGCAGCAGTGTGGCGGAGGCCATGAACGAGGTGCTGTGGGAGGACGCCCCCGTCCAGAACGCAGCCGGCCGCTGGCTCTCCCGCGACACCCGGCTCGGCGGCCGTGCCCTGCGCGCCGGCGACCTCGTCGTCCTGGGCCTCCAGGGCGCCAACTCCGACCCCCGCGTGCGCACCCACGGTTCCGCGCTCACCGGCGGCAACAACGCGCACTTCTCCTTCGGGCACGGCGAGCACCGCTGCCCGTTCCCGGCGCGGGAGATCGCCGAGGTCATCGCGCGGACGGGTATCGAGGTGGTCCTGGACCGGCTGCCGGACCTCGACCTCGCCGTACCGGAGGAGACCCTCGTCCGGCGGCCCTCGCCCTGGCTGCGGGGGCTGGTGGAGCTGCCGGTGCGGTTCTCGCCGTCGCCCGCGGTCGGCGGCCGGTGACCCGTGCCGCGTCGAGTGGCGGGGTCGGGCCCCTGCTGGTGAACTGAAGGCAGGGATCCCTCCTCCTCGACATCCCGCGCCCGGAAGCGTCGGCCCCCGGCCGATCCCGGCCGAGCCGACGGAGTGGTGGTCGATGGGATACGCACTCCACCCGCACAAGGTCAAGATCGTCACGGGACCACCGCAGGCGGGCCCTCTCCACGAGTTCTGGGCGCATCTCCGACGCCCGTTCGTCTCCTTCTTCTGGCATCTCCGCGGCCGTTGGCTGCTGCACCGGGGCGTCACCCGCGCCGGGCGGTGGTGGAACCCGCCGTGGACGACGGCGCTGGTGGTGCTCATGGCCCTGCTGACGGCTGGGCTCCTCGGTTGGTGCTTCGTCGCGGTACTGGACCTCATCGGCAAGACCTGGCTGGTGAACGACTTCGGACCGCACGATCTGTGCCAGGGGAACGGCAAGAAGGAGAACAACAACGCCGCCGCGTGCGACGCGGTGACGGGCGTGGCCATGCCGATCCTGCTGCTTTCGGCGTCCACCATCCTCTTCCTGTCCTGGCGCCTCTGGCAGGTCCGCCGCTACTGCACGTACCAGGCGCGGCACGATCCCGGGCGGCTGGTGCAGACGGCCGGGAGTCTGATGGACGAGGTGGTCGGGCGGGACCAGCTCTGCAACGCCATCATGAAGAACCTCAACGACAAGAAGGTCCGGCGCCCGCACGTCGTCGTCGGGGGCGTCGGCGTCGGCAAGACCGCGCTGCTGGTCCGGCTGGCCCAGAAGCTCGCCGCGAAGGGGGCGGTGCCCATCCCCGTGCGGCTGCGGGACGTGCAGGGCGACGAGCCGCTGGACTTCACCGAGTTGGCGCTGGCCCGGTTCCGGGAGATCGTGCGGGCGAAGGTGCGGTCCGAGGGCGAGGTCGACCGGATCTGGCGGTGGCTCAGACAGCGGGCGGACCGGATCGTGGTCCTCGCCGACGGTCTGGAGGAGGCGTTCGCGGAGGCCGATCTGACCGGCCGCCGGGACAATCTGATCCGGGACGCGATCCGCCGGGCCGGCGAGGAGGGTCTGCCGCTGGTCATCGCGTCGCGGCCGCACGACCCCCTGCGCGCGATGCAGGCGGCCGTGTCGGAGCTGGAGCCGCTGAGCAACGAGGCGGCGCTGCGGTACATCGCCGGCAGCGGCAGCTGGCGCGCCGACCTGACCGTGCTGGACCGCATCGTGGAGGCCGCCGACATGGCGGAGTCCCCCATCTATCTGCAGGTCGCCAGGGATCTGCACGCCCGGGACCTGCTGGAACCCCTGTGGGACGGCGGTGACCAGGACCTCCAGCTGTACGACAGCTGGCGGCTGCGGACGGCGCTGATGGAGACATGGATCCACGCCCTCGTCGCCGCGGACGTCCACCCCGAGCTGCCGATCGACCACGACACGCGGCTGGCGGTGGTGGAGTACATCTCGGCGCTCGCCTGCGTCGGGCTGGCATCCGACAGCGCCGACGTGGGCCTCGGGGAGCTGGGCTCGGCCCTCGCCGACGCGGACGGCGCGTCGGAGCCCCGGGGGTTCGCGGTGCGGGCGGGTCCGAACCGGGAGTGGAACGGGCGGGTCGCCCGCGAGCTGAACCGGCGGATGGACGAGCTGAGATGGTGCCCGGAGACGTACGCCCTGAGGCGCGGCGCTCCTTGGAGCAGGCCGCAGCACCCCTGTCAGGGGGCGCCCGGCGGCTCCGGCTGGTGGGTGGGGCCCAGGGTCGACATCAGGATCGCCGCGACATGGGGCACCCGGATGGGGCTGGTCCACGAGAGCGGCGACAAGGTCCGCTTCCAGCACAGCATCGTGCAGGCGTATCTCGGCTCCCGGTTCCTGGACAGGATCTTCGAGTCGCCGGCCGCGTCCGGGCCGAGCAGTGGTTCGACGACCGCCGCTGCCCCGCCCGAGGCGCCGGTGTCCGACGCGCACATCGCCCGGGCGCTGCGGCAGGGCGGACGGGAACTGCTCATCGCGCTCACCCTGTACTCCCGGTCACCGAAGGGGCGGTGCGTGTGTGGCCCCTCGGGGGCGGGCCGGCGGACCTGCCCCGTCGACCGGACGCGGGAGCTGCTGACCACACATGCCAAGGACCTGCTGGCCGAGGCCGACGCCTCGCACGCGGTCGGGCGGCACAGCGGCGACGGTGAGCCCGACGACCGCGGCAGTCCCCGGCTGCGGGCGCTGGAGAGCTACGGCGCGGCCGTGGAGATCGACAGTGTGGCGGTCGCGCCCCGGCAGGAGCACCTCGTCAAGGAGATCGAGCGGGACTGGCACCGGCTCGGCCAGAACGAGGACCCCGCCCGGCTCCGCGAGGCGAAGATCGCGCTGGTGAAGCAGTGTGGCACGGCCGTGCGCCGGCTGGCCGCCGTGCGCGCCCGCGCGCCCGGCGACGAGCATCCGGCGTACCCGGTGTACGAGGTCGTGTTCCGGATCGGCCGCAAGGAGACGGACCGCCGGGTGCGCGAGGCGCTGGTGAAGGAGGTGGGCGCGGGCGGCGAGCGGGCGTACCAGGCGCTGTGCCGCGGGCTCGCCGAGGCATGTGCCGCCGTCGAGGCCGGGCCGCGCCGGTGCCCGGCGGGCCGGGTGACGTTGTCGCCGGAGCAGGCGGACGGGTACCGCTCGTGGGGGTGGGACCTGGCGGACCACCGGGATCGGGAGGAGCGCAGGGTGGCGGAGGAGGAGGCCCTGACGGAGAAGGGCAGATGGAACTGCGACACCATGCGGGCCTGGCTGCTGCCGCTGCTGGTGGACTCGTCGGCGATGGGCCGGCGCCAGGCGAGCCCCCGTGACGACCTGGACAACTGGGTGCGGGTGGCGACCGGGGCGGCCCGTGCCCCGATCGACGACGACGGGCCCGGCGCCTCCATCGGTCTGGGGGTGGCGCTGGCCCAGGGTTTCAAGTTCGCCGCCAACCGGCGGCCGGGGCCGGGCGCCGTCCCCGGGGCCCGCGAGTTCCTCGCCAAGCAGGCGCGGGACCTGCTGCGGCAGAGCACCTTCTGGTACACGCGGCTGACGCTGCTGCACGCCCTGACCCTGTGGAGCCTGCCCGACGACGTCACCGCCGACCAGCCGATGCGCGGCCCCGGTTCCGACCCGAGGGGGCAGGTGCGGGAGTGGCTGGCGCTGGGCGACCGGGGCCGCGCGGAGCATCCGCTGGTGGCGGGGGCGGCGAAGCTGGCCGTCCGCGCGTTGCAGACGCGGCGGCCGGAGCGGTTCCTGTGGATCGACGAGGCGGCCGTGGCGTCCTGCATCGGCACGGAGGTGGGGCTGCCGGGCGAGCAGCGCGCCCACAACCTGTGGATACCGCCGTCCACCGGCTGGAGCACCCTGGACCCGAGGGCGCAGCAGCTGCTCGCGGACGTCCTGCTGCTGATGGTGCTCGGTGAGCGGGCGCACCGTCCGAAGGACGCGTTCCGCATCCTGGACCTGTGTGCGCGGGAGCCGACCCATATGCCGTCGTGCGTCCGCAAGGACCGCACCCGGCTGAGCCCGGTGCGCGGGGCGGAGCGCGCGGCGCAGCCCGGCTCGAACTGCACGGCCGACTGCCGGCTGAAGATGTGCCCGTATCCGGCCAAGGTGGAGAGCCTGCGCATGGAGTTCAGCGAGGTCTTCTGCCTGCACCAGCGGGACATGCTGAAGAAGTGGCAGCCATGGGCGTGGGCCTCGCTGCGGTTCCGGCGGGAGGCCCCGTGGCAGCGCGGGGTGCCGGTCGCCGGGATGCGCCGGTTCTGGGACCAGATGAGCGACCGGGCCCGCGACATCGGCCCCGGCACGGGCCCCGTCTCATCCGACGGACGACGTTTCGCCCAGGTTTCGCGGAGCCGATAGGCTCGCACCCGTGGCTGATATCCAGATCCCCGCTGACATCAAGCCCGCCGACGGACGTTTCGGCGCTGGCCCCTCCAAGGTGCGGACGGAGGCGCTGGACGCGCTGGCCGCGACCGGCACCTCCCTGCTCGGCACCTCCCACCGCCAGGCCCCGGTGAAAAACCTGGTCGGCCAGGTGCGCGAAGGCATCAGCGAGCTGTTCTCCCTGCCCGAGGGCTACGAGGTGGTCCTCGGCAACGGCGGCTCCACCGCGTTCTGGGACGTCGCGACGCACGGCCTGATCGAGAACAAGAGCCAGCACCTGACCTTCGGCGAGTTCAGCTCGAAGTTCGCCAAGGCCGCGAAGCTCGCCCCGTGGCTGGGCGAGCCGACCGTGGTCTCCTCCGACCCCGGCACGCACCCGGAGCCGGTCGCGGAGGCGGGCGTCGACGTCTACGCCTTCACCCACAACGAGACCTCCACCGGTGTCGCCGCCCCGATCAAGCGGGTGGCCGGTGCCGACGAGGGCGCCCTCGTCCTGGTCGACGCCACGTCCGGCGCGGGCGGTCTGCCCGTGGACATCGCCGAGACGGACGTCTACTACTTCGCCCCGCAGAAGTCCTTCGCCTCCGACGGCGGCCTGTGGATCGGTGTGTTCTCCCCGGCCGCGATCGAGCGCGCCGAGCGGATCCACGCGAGCGGGCGGCACGTCCCGGAGTTCTTCTCGCTGCCGACGGCGATCGACAACTCCCGCAAGAACCAGACGTACAACACCCCGGCGCTCGCCACGCTGTTCCTGCTGAACCAGCAGCTGGAGTGGATCAACGGCCAGGGCGGTCTCGCCTGGTCCACGGCCCGCACGAAGGACTCCTCGACCCGCCTGTACGGCTGGGCGGAGGAGTCCAAGTACGCGACTCCGTTCGTCTCGGACCCGGCCAAGCGCTCGCAGGTCATCGGCACGATCGACTTCGCCGACGAGATCGACGCCGCGGCCGTCGCCAAGGCCCTGCGCGCCAACGGCATCGTCGACACCGAGCCGTACCGCAAGCTCGGCCGCAACCAGCTGCGCGTCGCGATGTTCCCGGCGATCGACCCGGCGGACGTCGAGGCCCTCACGAAGTGCGTCGACTACGTGATCGAGAAGCTCTAGCCTCCTCGCGGTACGACGCCGAAGGGCGCCCGGTGTGGTCACCGGGCGCCCTTCGTGTCGTCCTACGGGGTGTTGCTCGGGTCGTGCGGAATCAGCCGCGGAAGCCGAGGATGCCGTGCAGGGCGGCACCGCCCGTCGCGGTGGAGGCACCCGACTGCGCCGACATCTTCTGCGCGGCCTGCGGCTTGGGGTCCGGCAGCTTCTTGCAGACGGCGTCGATCCGGCCCTTGCCGTGCGGCACCTTGCCGTTGCTCAGGTAGGTCGCCAGGTACTTGTCGAGGCAGGAGTTGCCGCTCAGCGAGATGCCGTGGTTGCCGCCGCCCTGCTCGACGACCAGGCTGGAGTTCTTGAGCAGCTTGTGGACGGTGAGGCCGCCCTGGTACGGGGTGGCCGCGTCGTCCGTCGCCTGGAACAGCAGCACCGGCGGGAGCTTGGAGTTGGCGACGTTCACCGGCTTGAGGGTCTTGGTCGGCCAGAACGCGCACGGCGCGTTGTACCAGGCGTTGCTCCAGGCCATGAAGGGCGCCTTCTTGTAGACGTCCCAGTTGTCCTTCTGCCACGTGCTCCACTTGCGCGGCCAGGACGCGTCACGGCACTGCACGGCGGTGTAGATGCTGTAGCCGTTGTCGCCGGAGGCGTCGACGGCGGCGATGTTCTGGTACGCCTCGACCAGCGGCTCGGCGTTCTTGTCGCCCACGTACGCGGCGAACGCCTCGGCGAGCGTGGGCCAGTAGCCGTTGTAGTAGCCGCCGGGGATGAAGATGTCCTCCAGCTCGGAGGCGCCCACCTTCACCTTGCCGCCCACGGGCTTCTTGGCGAGGGCGGCCCGCATGGCGTACCACTCGGCCTCGATCTTGGCCGGGTCGGTGCCGAGCTTGTAGGTGGCGTTGTTCTTGGCGATCCACTTCATCAGCGCCTTGTGGCGCTTGTCGAAGGCGTAGTCCTGGTCGAGGTTGTCCTCGTACCAGACGCCCGTCGGGTCGACTATGGAGTCGAGCACCAGGCGGCGCACACGGTCCGGGTACTGCTTGGCGTAGACGGCGCCGAGGTAGGTGCCGTACGAGTAGCCGAAGTAGTTGATCTTCTTGGCGCCGAGCGCCTTGCGGATCGCGTCCATGTCCTTCACGGCGTTGGCCGTGTTGATGTGCGGCAGGACGTCCTTGTACTTGGTCGCGCAGGCCGCGGCGAAGGACTTGGCGCGGTCGAGGTTGGCCTTCTCGAGGGCGGGCGTGCTGGGCACGGAGTCGGGCCGCACCGGGTTGAAGTAGCCCGGCTTGCAGTTCAGGGCGGGCTTGCTGGCCCCCACGCCGCGCGGGTCGAAGCCGATGACGTCGTACTGGGACGCGACGGCCTTGGGCAGGGAGCCGGCGACGAAACCGGCCAGGCCCAGGCCGCTGCCGCCGGGGCCGCCGGGGTTGACCAGCAGCGGGCCCTGGTACTTCTTCGCGGTGTGCGGCACGCGGGACAGGGCCAGCGTGATCTTCTTCCCGCCCGGCTTGGCGTAGTCCAGCGGCACCTTCACCGACGCGCACTGCATCGTCGGGGCGCTGTCCGTGGCGCACTTCTTCCAGGAGACCTTCGCGGCGGCGACCTGCACGGTGTTCACGGAGTGCGGCGCGCTGGCGCTGGCGGGGGCGGCTGCGAGCGTCCCGGCCAGTACGACGGTGGCGCCGCTGAACACGGCTGCGCTTCTCTTCATGGAGTTCTCTCTGAACAGTGAGGGGGGTTCCAGGTCCGCGAGGTTCGCGGCCCGTGCCGCATGGTTCCTGAAGATCACACCGCGCATAAACAGATTCGACCAAGACTTGACTGAATTGAGTCATTGGAATTACTCAAATCACCCACAGACAACGCCAGTTGCCCGCAACCAGGACAACCGTCCACCGCCCCGAGCGCTCCGGGAGTCTCTACCCTGTGCTCATGCACTCGACGATCAGGGGGGCGCTCGGCGTCTCGAGTGCTCTCGTCGCGCTGGCCGTTCTGTCGGCCGGCTGCGACCAGGGCGGCACACCGACCGGCTCCGCCGACAAACCGGCCACGGGGGACGGCACTCGGCGCACGGACAGGCCGTCGCCGCACCCCGGCCTCGGCGACATCCTCGTCGGGGACGAACCCGTCACGGGCTCACGGCGGACGGGCGAGGACAAGGCGCCCTTCGAACGCACCTACACCGACGGGGCGCTCTACGCGGCGGTCACCGGATTCCGGTCGACGGCCTTCGGCAACGCGGGCCTGGAATCCGTGTACGGCGACGTCCTGGCCGCGGACGCGTCCGGGAACGCCTCGGGCGACGTCATGACGACGATCGACCCGAAGGCCCAGAAGGCCGCGTTCGACGCACTGGGCGACCGGCGGGGCGCCGCGGTGGCCCTCGACGCCGAGTCGGGGGCGCTGCTCGCGGTGGTCAGTACGCCCTCGTACGACCCGGCGACGTTCAGCGGTCACGGCGGGGCGGACGCGAAGGCGTGGAAGGCGCTCAACGCCGACCGGCGCTCGCCCCTGCTCAACCGGGCGCTGCGCGAGGTCGGCGCGCCGGGCGGGACCTTCAACGTGGTGGTCGCGGCGGCCGCGTTGGAGAAGGGGCTGTACGCGTCGGTGGACGACCGCACCGACAGCCCTCTCACCTATGTGCTGCCCCAGTCGACGACCCGGGTGACCGGCGCGTCCCCCGGGTGCGAGGACGCGCCGATCGCGCGGGCACTGAGCCTCTCCTGCGACAACGTCTTCGCCAAGATGGCGTCCGAGCTCGGCGCGGACGAACTGCGCTCGGTGGCCGAGAGGTTCGGGTTCAACGACGACGCGCTGACCGTGCCCGTGAGGGTCGCGGAGAGCGGCTATCCCCGGGCGGGCGTGTCACGTCCCGGGACGGCCCTCACGGGCATCGGCGCCGGGGACGTCCGGGCGACCCCGCTGGCGATGGCCCGGGTCGCGGCGGCGGTCGCGTGCGGAGGGCGGCTGGTGGCCCCTTCGCTGGTGGAGCGGGTGACGAAGACCGACGGCGGCACCGTGCGGTCCACGACGTCGGGCCGGACCGGCCGGGCCGTCTCCCGCGGCACGGCCGACGCGCTGAGGGACGCGCTGGGGGCCGCCGCGGGCGAGGTGCTGGGCGGCGACAAGGCCGGGTCCGGGACCGGCGCGAAGGCGGCGTGGGTCGCGGACGGTCGGGACGGTACGGGCAGCGCGTGGTTCATCGCCTACGCGGACGGCGCGAAGGGCCACCCGGTCGCCGTGGCCGTCCGCGTCGAGGACCAGCCGTCCGGGGCGGACCCCCGAAAGGCGGCCGAGCCGGCCGTCGCCGTGGGCGAGAGGCTGCTCGCCGGCCTTTCCTGAACGGCTGCACGCCGGCCTTTCCTGACCCGTTGCGCGCCGACGGGGCGCCCGGCGGTCACCGGGCGCCCCTCGGTTCAGGTCGCCGTGCAGCTCACGCTCGGCACACCCCCGCCCCCGGGCGTGCCCCCGAAGCCGAGGGTCGCCGAGGCGCCCGCGGCGAGGGCGCCGTTGTGGGCGGCGTTCGTCGCGGTGACCGTCGCACCGCTCTGGGTGTACGAGGCGTTCCACATGTTCGTGACCTTCTGGGAGCCGCTCCAGGTCCAGGTGACCTTCCAGGACTTGAGCGCGGTCGTCCCGCTGTTGGTCACCTTCACCTCGGCGTTGAAGCCGCCGCCCCAGTCGCTGCTGACGGTGTAGACGGCGGCGCAGGCGGGCGTCCCGCCGCCGGGGTCACCGGGATCGCCCGGATCGCCGGAGCCGCCGCCCGGCGGGAAGCCCGGCGCCTTGATGCTCGTCAGATAGCCGTCCTTCACCGTGTCGACGGTCTGCCAGTCGTCCTTGAGGATGCCGCCGGTGTCACCGGAGTTGGGGTTCCAGGACCAGAAGGTCCAGTGGAAGGAGTCGTTGCCGTACGTCGAGGTGGAGCGGAGGTAGGTCACCAGGGCGGCCAGCCAGCGCTGGTCGACCGTGGCCTGGAGGGTCGTACCGAACTCGCCCACCCAGACGGGGGCGATGTTCTGCTTGAAGATGTAGCCCCAGTACCGGTCCCAGACGCCCGGCATGTTGTTGGGGAAGTTCGGGTCGCTGAACCAGCTCTGCTGGGCCACGCTGGTGGCGTAGTCGTGAGCGGAGTAGACGAGCCGGTTCGGCACGTCGAGCCGTACGGGGTGGTCGGCGACGCCCATCAGGTTGCCGCCCCACCAGCCCGAGACGCCGTTGTACGACTGGACGCCCTCGACGAGGACCAGCAGGTCGGGGTTGGCGGCGAGCACCGCGTTGCCGGCGCGTTCGGCGGCGAGGCGCCAGTCCTTGGAGGTGTCGCCGCAGCCCCAGCAGGCGGGGTCGTGCGGCTCGTTGTGGAGGTCGATGCCGATGACGGTGGAGTCGCCCTTGTAACGGGTCGCGAGGGCCTTGAGGTTGGCGATCCACGTCGACTCGGGGACCGTCGAGGTGTACCAGAGCGCCGACTGGCCCGCCGAGTCCGGGCGGTGCCGGTCGAGGATGATCTTCAGCCCGCTCCGCCCGGCGTGCGCGACCATCTTGTCCAGGACCTGGAGCGAGGTCAGACCGCGCAGATCGGTGTTCTTGCCGTCGAAGTTGAGGCTGTCGGGCATGGTGCCCGGCTTGAGGATGTCGTCGCTGTAGGGGATGCGCAGGGTGTTGTAGCCCAGCGACCTGATCTGGTCGATCATGCTCTTGTAGTCGCGGGACCACAGGCCGTGGGGCACGTGGTTGGCGGTCTCGAAGCCGAACCAGTTGATGCCGGCGATCCGCACCGACTGGTTGTTCGCGTCGAGGATCTGGCGCCCGTTGGTGTGCCAGTAGCCGGCACCGGCGGCGGCCTCGGCCGCCGCGGCCGACGGGGCACCGCCGGCCAGCGGCAGCACCAGCACGGCGGCGGCCGCGCACAGGGCGCCCAGAGTTCTCCGTAAGCTGCGGAACATGACGCTGCTTCCTCCTCGGGAGGCGCGGGCCCGGAACAGATGGGAGCGCTCCCACCACCCGCACCCCCCATGGAAGACAGGTCACATGGACACGTCAAGGCGTCCGACGCCTCGTTGTGCGCCGGACGCCTCTCGGTGCGGCCCGGAAGCCATGGGCCGGAGTCAGCGGCTCAGCCTCCGGAACCTGCGCACCGCCAGCGGCAGGAAGACCAGCGTGAGCACCACCGGCCACACGCCCGCCATCAGCAGCGCGTGCTGCTCGATCCAGGAGTCACCGCCGCCGACCGGGGTGCCGAACAGCTCGCGGGTGGCGGCGGCCGTGGAGGAGAGCGGGTTCCAGGCGGCGACCCAGCCGAGCCAGTCGGGCATGAGCTGCGGGGCCACGAAGATGCTGGAGATCATCGTCAGCGGGAAGGCGACCACGAAGAGGCCGCCCGCCGCCTCCGGGTTGGGCACCAGGAGGCCGAGCCAGACCCCGATCCAGATCAGCGCGAACCGCAGCCACAGCAGCAGACCGAACGCGGCCAGGAAGCCGAGGTCGGCGTCGGGGCGCCAGCCCATCGCGAGGGCCGTCAGCATCATGATGGCCAACTCCGCGCAGGCGACCACCAGATCGGTGACCCCCCGTCCCGCGACCACCGCCGACGGCGCCATCGGCATGGAGCGGAAGCGGTCGATGACGCCCTTGGTGGAGTCGTGGACGACGAGGGTCGCGGTGTTGATGAACCCGAAGGCCATCGTCATCGCGAACATGCCCGGCATCAGGAAGTCCCGGTAGTCGCCACCGCCGGGCACCTGCATGGCGCTGCCGAAGACATAGCCGTAGAGGAGGACGGACAGGATCGGGAAGCCCAGTTGCCAGGCGATGTTGACCGGCTGGCGACGGTAGTGGGTGAGCCCGCGCCGGACGATGTTCCCGACGTCGGCGAGCAGCCAGTACGTACGGCTTCGGACGGGGAGGTCGGTGAGGTCGCTGAGGCCCAGGGGGTTGGAGCCGGTTCCGGCGTCGGAGCCGGCGCCGGTTGCGGTGCTCGGGCGGACATCGGGGCTGACGCGGGTGCTCATGCGGCGACCTCCTTCGGCTGCGGAGCGGACGGCGGCGTGTCCCGCACCCCGGCCGGTTCGGTGCGGTGCCCGGTCAGCCGCAGGAACACGTCGTCCAGGCTGGGCCGGCGCAGGCCGATGTCCTCGACGGCGACGCCCTCGTCCTGGAGCGTGCGGGCCACCTCCGTCAGGGCGTTCACCCGGTCGGTCACCGGCGCGTGCACACGCAGCTCGGTCTCGTCCGCCTCCGGTTCGCCGTCGGCGACACGGGCGATGGCCTTCACGGCGTGCGGGATGTCGGCGCGGTCGGCCACGACGACCTCGACGCGGTCGCCGCCCACGGTGTTCTTCAGCCCGTCGGGGGTGTCGTCCGCGATGGCCCGGCCCTGGTCGATGACGGTGATGCGGGAGGCCAGCCTGTCGGCCTCCTCCAGGTACTGCGTGGTGAGCAGGACGGTCGTGCCGCCCGCGACCAGCGCCCGCACCGAGTCCCAGACCTCGCCCCGGCTGCGCGGGTCGAGGCCGGTGGTCGGCTCGTCCAGGAAGAGGACGGCCGGGGCGAGGATCATCGAGGCGGCGAGGTCCAGCCGGCGCCGCATACCGCCGCTGTACGTGCCGACGCCCTTGTCGGCGGCGTCGGTGAGGTCGAACCGGTCGAGCAGTTCGGCGGCGCGCAGCCTCGCCCTCCGGCCGCCGAGATGAAAGAGCCGGCCGAACATCTCCAGGTTCTGCCGGCCCGTCAGCACCTCGTCCACGGCCGCGTACTGGCCGGTGAGACCGATCCTCGCCCGGACCTCGCGGGGTCGCCGGGCCACGTCGAGCCCGGCGACCGTCGCCCGCCCGCCGTCCAGCCGGACGAGGGTGGACAGGATGCGGACGGCCGTGGTCTTGCCCGCGCCGTTCGGGCCGAGGAGGCCG
>NZ_LIRK01000106.1 GCF_001419765.1 Streptomyces torulosus | reverse complement strand
GCCCTCTTCCTCAAGGGCGACCCGCTGGTCCCGCAGGACGAGGTGCCCGAGGGGGCCGTCCCCGACGAGCCGGTCCCCGACGCCCCCATGCCTGGCGTCCCCGGCCCGCAGGACCGCTCGGCCCACGACCCCGACGCCGCCCAGGCCGCCCCCGGGGTCCCGCTGTGCGGCACGGTGCGGCACCAGGACGGCACCGTCGTGCCGCGGGCCGCGCTCACCCTCATCGACGCCGTCGGCCGGCAGACGGGGCGCGGCGGTAGCGGCGAGGACGGGACGTACGCGCTGTCCACGCCCGGGCCGGGACCCTACGTGCTGATCGCGGCGGCCGGCGGCCACCAGCCGCAGGCGGTGAGCGTGACCGTCGGGGAACGCCCCGTCGAGGTCGACATCGTGCTCGGCGGCGTCGGGCGGCTCACGGGGACCGTGCGCACGTCGGACGGCCGGCCGGTGGGCGACGCGACCGTCACCCTCACCAATGTGCACGGCGAGGTCGTGGTGACCACCCGCAGCGGCGCGCTGGGCGAGTACGCCGTCAGCGATCTGCCGGCCGGCGAGTACACCCTCGCCGCCGGCGCCCACTCCCACCGCCCCGCCGCGCTGCCCGTCACCGTGCGGGCCGCCGGCGAGACCCGGCAGGACATCGAACTCGCCGGGGGCGCCGCCCTGAAGGGCACGGTCCGCGCCGGCGGCGGCCGCCCCGTCGAGGACGCGCGGGTCACCCTCCTCGACGCCGGGGGCAACGTTGTCGACACGCTCACCACCGGCGCCGACGGCACCTTCCGGTTCGACGACCTGTCCGTCGGCGAGTACACGGTGATCGCGACGGGATATCCGCCGGTCGCGACGGTCCTGCGGGTCGCGGGCGGCGACCGGACGGTACGGGACCTGCACCTGGGGCACGCGGACTGAGACGTGGGGCCTGTGCGCGGGACCGCCCTCGGCCGGGGGCGTTGGGGCGTCCGGGTCGGCCGCCGGTGTCTGCCCCGCGCGTGGGGGCGTGCGCGTCGAAGGGGCGCTGAACGCGTGCCGATCCGTGCGCCGGAGGCTCCAGGTGGTCAATTCCCGTATTGCCACACCTCGCGACGCTACGCCGCCGTACGGTAGTGAAGGCGCCGCAGATCTTGCGAGCCAGCGAGCCGTGGAAGAAAGGGCCTTGGCCATGGACCGTGGCACCGACACGGGCGCGAACACCGGCCACGGAGCGGGGGACGACGCGGTGGGGCGGACCGCGGCCGGCCGGGTCCCCCTTGCCGTGGTCGTCGTCGACCGCGGCGGACTCGTGTCGCACTGGAGCACCGGAGCCCGGCGGCTGTTCGGCACCGCCAAGGAGGACGCGGTGGGCCGCCCCGCCCTGGACCTGCTCCCGGTGTCCGGCGCCCTCCCCGAGGAGGACGACACCCCGTCCCACGCCGCGTACGGCCCGTACGACGGACTCGGCCCCGACCTGGAGTCATCCCTCGACGGGCAGCTCTGCTACCCGTCGGCCGGACGGGCCCGGCTCACCGTGCCCGAGGGCGACCGCGGCGGGACCAGCGCCGCCGAGGCCACCGGGCAGGGACACGGCACCCGGATCGACGTCCTGTGGTGGGCCTACCCGCTCGTCGGGCCCGGCCCGGGACGCCTGCTGGTGCTGGCCGCCGACGCCGAGGCGCTGCGGGGACACCACGACGGGGTCGCCGTCGAGCGCATCGCGCCCGGTTTCGCCCTCCACACCGACTTCCCCGGCGCCGAGGAACTCGCCCGCCGCCTCCCCGAGATCCTGCCGAGCATGAGCGTCGACGACAGCGCCCGCATCGTCGCGCAGGTCCTCGAACTGGGCTACCCCGTCCTGGAGTTCAGCCAGAACGACCGGGTGCCCGTGACCCCCGACTGGGGCGTGCCCCGGCGCGCGGAACGGCGAAGGCGCCGCGAACGCGCCGCGCGCGCCGTCGCCGAGGGGCTGCCGGTGCCGGAGGAGCTGAAGGACGAGGGCGAGGACCTCGAGTACGCCGCCGTACGGGAGCGTCTGGAGTTCCTGAACGAGGTGAGCGGACGCATCGGCACCTCCCTCGATCTGTCCCGCACGATCATCGAGGTCAGCAAGGCCGTCGTCCCCCGCTTCACCGATGTCGCCGGCACCTATCTGCGCGAGCAGGTCGTCGCCGGTGAGGGCTTCCCCGAAGGGGTGCCCGACACGACCACCATGTGGCACCGGGTGGCCCTGGAGCACACGGACGAACCCGGTCGCTGGGACGACGTCGTCCCCGTCGGCGAGGCCATGCCGTTCCCCGCGCACACCCCGTTCTTCCAGTGCATGACCACCGGCGAACCCGTCCTCGTCCCCCGGATCAGCGAGCAGATGGGGCACGCGATCGCCGCGCAGTTCGAGAAGCGCGACATCCGGCCGCTGATCACGGGCCGCTCCATGCTGATCGTGCCGCTGAAGGCCCGCAACGTGGTGCTCGGCTTCATGATCCTGCTGCGCCACCCGGAGCGCGAGGTCTTCGACGACATGGACCGCGTCACCGGCGCCGAACTCGCCGCCCGCGCCGGGCTCGTCCTCGACAACGCCCGCATGTACACGTACCAGGAGAACGTCGCCGAGACGCTCCAGGACAGCATGCTGCCCACCATCGAGGCCCATCGGACGGGCTGCGACATCGCCACCCGCTATCTGCCCGGCACCCTGCTCGGCCGGGTCGGCGGCGACTGGTTCGACTCGGTGAAGCTCCCCGGCGCCCGCACCGCCCTCGTCGTCGGCGACGTCATGGGGCACGGGCTCAACTCGGCCGCGATGATGGGCCAGTTGCGCACCGCCGTGCAGACCATGGCGGCCCTCGACCTGCCGCCCGCGCAGCTTCTGCGCAACCTCGACGACCTCGCCCAGCGCCTCGGCGACACCTACCTCGCGACCTGCCTGTACGCCGTCTACGACCCGATCGCGGGCGAGCTGCACCTCGCCAACGCCGGCCACATCCCGCCGGTGCTGGTCCGCGCGGTGGACGGCCGCAGCGAACTGCTCGACCTGCCCACCGGCGCGCCCATCGGGGTCGGCGGTGTGCCCTTCGAGGCGGTGCGCGTCCGCGTGGAACCCGGCGACCGGCTCGTGATGTGCACCGACGGGCTGGTGGAGGTGCGCGGCGAGGACATCGGCGTCGGCCTGGCGACGCTCTGCGAGTCCGCCGCGCACCCGGCCGCCTCCATGGACGCGGCCTGCGACACCATCATCCGCGCCCTCAACACCCGGGGCGGCCGCAAGGACGACGTGGCCCTGCTGATGGCCCGCCTCAACGGCGTCGAACCGGAGGACGTCGCCGAGTGGCGCCTCGTTCCCGACTCCGTCGAGGTGGGCCGCGCCCGCGCCGCCGTCCGTGAACAGCTCTGCGTCTGGGGGCTGCAGCCGCTCACGGACACCGCCGAGCTGCTGGCCGGCGAGCTGGTCACCAACGCCGTACGCCATGCGAGGGGCCGCCGCGTCGAACTGCGGCTCGTCCGGGGCGACACCCTGCTCTGCGAGGTCTACGACGAGGACCACACCCTGCCGACGCTCCTCAGCACCGGCCCCGCCGACGAGTACGGCCGGGGACTGCGCGTCCTCAGCACCCTCGCCCGCGAGTGGGGCACGAGCCGGACCGGCGGCGGCAAGACGGTCTGGTTCGAGCTGACCCTCCCGCGCCGCCGCTGACGGACGGCAGGGCGCGGACGTGTTCCCCGTGGGGCGCGAGGAGCGCGGGTACACGCGCCGGCCGTGGCGCGGTGTGCGCGATCCGGATGCGGGGTGAAGGTACGCCCCGGGTGCTTGTCCCCGGGTGACGGGCGCGGTAGACCGTTCTGGGCCACCCGTCCGGTGGGCCCGCGGCCGCATCCAGGGGGTTGGGCATGAGCGTGACGAGTCGGTACCGGGACGCCTGGGACGGGTTCTGGCGTGAGGCCCCGGACGAGGCGGGAGCCGTGTTCTGGGACGCCGAGCCCGCCCGGACCTCCGCCGTCCACCTCGCCCTCTTCGAGCCGCACCTCATCGCCCTGGACCTGCCCATGGTGGACCTCGGCTGCGGCAACGGCACCCAGACCCGCTACCTCGCCGACCGCTTCGCCCGCGTCGTCGGCACGGACCTCTCGGCCGCCGCCCTCGACCACGCCCGCCGCGCGGACCCCGACGGCCGGGCCGACTACCGACTCCTCGACGCGTCCGACAAGGCGGACGCCGACGCCCTGCGCGCGGACCTCGGCGACGCCAACGTCTATCTGCGCGGCGTCCTCCACCAGTGCGAGCCCGAGGACCGACAGCGACTCGTCGAGACCGTCGCCACGCTGGTGGGGGAGCGCGGGCGGGCCTTCCTCGTCGAACTCTCCGAGGCCGCCAAGCCCGTGCTCATGGGCCTCGCAGGCGGTCCCGCGGGCCCGCCCGCGAAGCTCGCCCCCGTCTTCCGCCACGGCATCGCCCCCGCCGAGGTCAGCGACGCCGCGGTGCCCGAGTATCTGCGCTCGGCCGGGCTCACGGTCCTCGCCGACGGCGAGCTGCCCCTCGTCACCACCGAGCACACGCCCGACGGCACCCGGATCGAACTGCCGTCGAGGTGGTACGTGGCCGGCCGGGTCTGAGCACGGGAGGGACACCGGGCGGGCAACGGGCGAGGCCGCCCCCGGGCAGCAGGGAACCGCACGTCCGACGGGGCTCGTCACCGCGCCCGTCCGGGGCGGCGCGTAACGTGAGGCGTCATGAAGATCCTCATCAGTGCGGACATGGAGGGCGCCACCGGTGTCACCTGGCCCGCCGACGTGCTGCCGGGAACCCCGCAGTGGGAGCGGTGCCGGGCGATGTTCACGTCCGACGTGAACGCCGCCGTGCTCGGCTTCCTCGACGGCGGCGCCGACGAGGTGCTGATCAACGAGGCGCACTGGACGATGCGCAACCTGCTCCTGGAGCAGCTGGACGAGCGGGCGCAGATGCTCACCGGCCGGCACAAGGCGCTGTCCATGGTCGAGGGCGTGCAGCACGGCGACGTCGACGGCATCGCCTTCGTCGGCTACCACGCGGGCGCCGGCATGGAGGGCGTCCTCGCCCACACCTACCTCGCGAACTCCATCACCGGCGTGTGGGTCGACGGCGTACGGGCCAGCGAGGGGCTGCTCAACGCGCGGGTCGTCGCCGAGTTCGGGGTGCCGGTGGTGCTGGTGACCGGTGACGACGTGGCGTGCGAGGACGCCCTCGGGTACGCGCCCGGCGCGCTCAAGGTCGCGGTCAAGGACCATGTGTCCCGGTACGCGGCGGTGTGCCGCACCCCCGCGCGGACCGCCGCCGACATCCGCGCGGCGGCGAAGGAGGCCGCGTCGCTCGCGGTCCGGCACGAACCGGTGCGGGGCGGGCCCTTCACCGTGGCGCTGGAGTTCGACGCCGAGCACCTCGCGATGGCCGCGACCGTCGTACCGGGCGTGACCCGTACCGGCGAACGCAAGATCGCGTACACCAGCCCGACCATGTACGAGGGCATCCGTACCTTCAAGGCGGTCACGACGATCGTCTCGGCCGCGATGGAGGAGACCTATGGCTGAGCAGACGGCCCCCGTGGACGAACAGGCGCTCGACGAGGTCGTCCGGTTCACCTCCGACCTCATCCGCATCGACACCACCAACCGCGGCGGCGGCGACTGCCGCGAGCGGCCCGCCGCCGAGTACGCCGCCGCGCGGCTCGCCGAGGCCGGGCTGGAACCCACCCTGCTGGAGCGCACCGAGGGCCGTACGAACGTCGTCGCCCGGATCGAGGGCACCGACCCCTCGGCGGACGCGCTGCTCGTCCACGGTCATCTCGACGTGGTGCCCGCGCGGGCGGAGGACTGGAGCGTGCACCCGTTCTCCGGGGAGATCCGCGACGGCGTGGTCTGGGGCCGGGGTGCGGTCGACATGAAGAACATGGACGCGATGATCCTCGCCGCCGTACGCCAGTGGGCCCGCCACGGCGTACGGCCCCGCCGCGACATCGTGATCGCGTTCACCGCCGACGAGGAGGCCAGCGCCGAGGACGGCTCCGGGTTCCTCGCCGACCGGCACCCGGGCCTGTTCGAGGGCTGCACCGAGGGGATCAGCGAGTCCGGGGCGTTCACCTTCCACGACGGAGCCGGCCGGCAGCTCTACCCGATCGCCGCCGGAGAGCGCGGCACCGGCTGGCTGAAGCTCACCGCGCGCGGCCGCGCCGGTCACGGCTCCAAGGTGAACCGGGACAACGCGGTGACCCGGCTGGCGGCGGCGATCGCCCGGATCGGCGCCCACGAGTGGCCCCTGCGGCTCACCCCGACCGTGCGCGCCGCCCTCACCGAGCTCGCCGCGCTGTACGGCATCGACGCCGCGCTCGACGACCCCGAGGACGTCGACCGGCTGCTGGAGAAGCTCGGCCCGGCCGCCGCCCTGGTCGAACCGACCGTGCGCAACAGCGCCAACCCGACCATGCTCGACGCCGGCTACAAGATCAATGTGATCCCGGGGGAGGCCGTCGGCCATGTGGACGGGCGGTACGTCCCCGGCGGCGAGGACGAGTTCCGCGAGGCCCTGGACCGGCTCACCGGGCCCCATGTCGACTGGGAGTTCGAGCACCGCGAGGTGGCCCTCCAGGCGCCGGTCGACTCGGTGACGTACGCGCGGATGCGGGCCGCCGTCGAGGAGTTCGCGCCCGAGGGCCACGTCGTGCCGTACTGCATGGCCGGCGGCACGGACGCCAAGCAGTTCTCGCGCCTCGGGATCACCGGCTACGGCTTCGCGCCGCTGAAGCTCCCCGAGGGCTTCGACTACGCGGCCCTCTTCCACGGCGTCGACGAACGCGTCCCGGTGGAGGCACTCCACTTCGGTGTCCGGGTACTCGACCGCTTCCTCAGGACGGCCTAGGTGTGTTGTCCCGGGA
>NZ_LIRK01001055.1 GCF_001419765.1 Streptomyces torulosus | reverse complement strand
GTCTTGCAATCACTACAACTGAAGTACTATAAATGGAGTGGTCAACGGGACGGGATCAGAGAAAGAGGCTGGTTTGCGCAAGCTCACGTATGTCGTCGCTTGTTCGATCGACGGGTTCATCGGGGGCCCGGACGGCGACGCGTCCTTCATGTACCCCCACGTGGTGGGCGAGTACGCCGAGTACCTCAGGACGGAACACCCCGACATCAATCCCACCCATGTGCGCCGGCTCATCGGGACCGACGACGTCCCGAACCGGGCGTACGACACGGTCATCCAGGGGCGCGGCAGCTACGACGAGGCGCTGAAGGACGGCATCACCAGCCCGTTCGCGCATCTGCGGGAGTATGTCGTCTCGCGCACGCTGGCGGAGTCGCCCCACCCGAACGTCGAGATCATCTCGACCGACCCGGTCGGCAAGGTCCGGGAGCTGAAGGCGGAGGACGGTCCTCTCGACATCTATCTGTGCGGGGGCTCCGTCCTGGCGGGGGAGCTGCTCGACGAGATCGACGAGCTGATCATCAAGACGTACCCCATCGTGCTGGGGACGGGGATGCCGATGTTCGGCTCCGGCTTCGACATCACCCAGTTCACGCTGGGTGAGGTGCGAGCCTTCGACAACGGGGCCGTGGTGCGGACGTACACCAGGAAGCGGTGACCCCGTGGATCGGGGGAGTACGGCGGGGAGCGCCCGGAGGCCGTCGGCCCTACCCTGAGGGCATGGGCACCGACGAGCAAGTCTGCCCGGCCTGCGGACAGCCTGTGGCCACGATCGTGCGGCGGCACAAGACGCTCGGCGCGTTCGTACCCGTGTGGGGTCCGGGTCCGTGCAGGAACCCCAAGTGTGACGCGTACGTCGACAGGGCCGCCGAGGCCGAGGGGGCCGCAGCGGAGCGGACGCGGGCCGTGGACCGTCGGGCCCATGGTGCGCACGGCTCGGCCGGTACGCAGGGCGTGAGCACGGCGAAGGCCGCCGACCGGGAGGCCGCGGAGCAGGTCGAGGACACGGACGACGGGTGAAGGGCCGCCGTGCCACGGATACCGC
>NZ_LIRK01001054.1 GCF_001419765.1 Streptomyces torulosus | reverse complement strand
CACCGCACCCTGAGCGCGCTGGCGGCGGCCGGGGCGGGCCCCGCGACGGGGAGCGCGGTGGCCGCCGCCGTGTCGTTGGCCGTGTCGATGGCCGCCGCCAGCGCGCTCAGGGTGCGGTGCGTGTAGACGGCGGTCGGTCGTGGCAGGAGGCGGTGGTCGTCGCGCAGGCGGGAGAACAGTTCCAGCACCGTGAGGGAGTCCCCGCCGAGGACGAAGAAGTCGTCCTCCCGGAAGACCTCGGGCACGTCGAGGAGTTGGGACCAGGCGCGGGCCAGCAGCCGTTCGGTGGGGGTCGCCGGTGGGGTGCGGGGCGCTGTCCGCCCCGTCGCCGCGCCGGGCTCCTCCGGTACGGCGGCGGTACGTTCGGCGGGCGGTTCCGGCGTCGGTGCGGGTGTGTCGTGGTCCGGGCGTGGCGCGAGACGGTTGCGGTCGATCTTGCCCGTGCCGGTCAGCGGGAGAGCGGCGAGGGCGTGGATCCGTGCCGGGAGCATGTACGGGGGGAGGGTCCGGGACAGGAAGGCGCGGACCTCGCGGGCGTCGGGCTCCGGTGCCCCGGCGCGGGGCTCGACGTACGCCACGAGCCGCTCCTCCCGCAGCAGCACGGCCGCGCGGGCCAGGCCCGGGTGGGCGAGGAGCGCGGCCTCGACCTCGCCGAGTTCGACGCGGTGGCCGCGGACCTTGACCTGGTCGTCGAGGCGGCCCAGGAACTCCAGCACCCCGTCGGCCGTACGGCGGACGCGGTCGCCGCTGCGGTACCAGCGCCGCCCGTCCCGCTCGGTGAAGGCCGCCGCGGTGAGGTGCGGGTCGCCGAGGTAGCCGGGGGCGAGTCCGGTGCCGGCGATGAGGAGTTCCCCGGCCTCCCCGGGGGCGCAGGCCCGGCCGTCCGCGTCGACCACCGCCAGTTCGGTGCCGGCGATCGGGCGGCCGATCGGGAGGTGGCGGACGTCGTCGGCAGGGCGGGTGTCGATGATGTGGCAGGTCGCGTTGATGGTGGCCTCGGTGGGGCCGTACAGGTTGGCGACCCGATGGCGGACACGGCGAGCATCGGGGGTGCCGGGCGTGCCGGGG
>NZ_LIRK01001053.1 GCF_001419765.1 Streptomyces torulosus | reverse complement strand
GGCGCAGGTCGGGTGGGGGCAGGTCGGGTCGGACGGTCAGGTGGCGTCAGGCCAGGTAGGGACAGGCCAGGCGGGGGCGGTCACAGGAGGGTGGTGACGGGGATCCGGCGGAAGGTGATCGTCTCGTACGCGCTGAAGTCGCCCGTCTCGTAGAGGAGCCCGATCGTGTGCTCGTCGACGCGGACGAGGTCGGAGTACGCGGCGGGCAGCCCGTCGACGGTGTGGGCGACCCGCCAGGTCGTGCCGTGGTCGGTGCTGGCCCGTACGGTCATCAGGGCGCGGAAGCCGGGGTCGGCCGGGCCGGAGTAGAGGAGCAGGTCGGGGACGCCCAGATCGGGGTCGCTCAGCTGGAGGAGACTGCCCTCGACGACCGGGCCGACGAGGCCCGCCTGCGGCCGGAACGGCTTGATCAGGCTCGCGCCGCCGTCGGCGGAGTACGCGTCGGCGCGGGTTCCGGGGGCCGGGGAGTCGTTGCGGGTGTTGAAGTAGACGCGTCCGTCGGGGAGTTCGGCGGCGGTGGTCTCGTTGACGTTGATGTAGCCGTCGGTGTTGTCGTCGACGTAGCCGATCCGCCAGGTCTCGCCGCGGTCGTCGCTGAGCAGGCAGTGGCCGCCGTTGTACTTGCCCTCCGTGCCGTTGTCGGTGCCCGTCGGCGGGAGGGAGTGGTTGGCGGGGACGACGACGCGGCCGGAGCTCAGCTGGATCGCGTGCCCGGGGGTGGTGGCGTACCAGCGCCACTCCCGCCTCTTGGTGTCCTCGGTGATCTCCCGGGGGCTCGACCAGGTCTCCCCCTCGTCGTCGCTGTGCCGCACCCAGACCCGCCGCCCGTCCGCGGCGCTCACGGTGCCCCGGCGGATGGCGTCCTCGGTGGCGGACGCGGCGTTCCGGACGTGGACGAGCAGGATGCGGCCGGTGTCCAGCACCACGGGGGCGGGGTTGCCCGCGAGGCCGTCCCCGTTCTCGGCGGCGACCCGCAGCGGGCCCCAGCTGCGGCCGCCGTCCGTCGACCGCTTCACCACGATGTCGATGTTCCCGAAGTCCTCCCGCCCGCCGACCCTCCCCTCGCAGACTTCCCTGAGAGCGCCTTCCTGCGTACGCCCGACCGCCGGGATCGGACCGCTGGCGTGGCCTTCGCG
>NZ_LIRK01001052.1 GCF_001419765.1 Streptomyces torulosus | reverse complement strand
TGGGCGGCGCTGACCGCGGCCCGTACGACCGCCGTTCCCCCGGGCCGCGGTCAGCGCCGCCCACGACTGCTCCGGCATCCTCGTCCCCTCCCCCGGCCGCCGACCTCGCCAGAACCGTATTACCCGCTCCGGGGCCGCGCAGCGGTATCGATGGAGAACTGCCCGCGCGGGACCGTGTCCATGAGCGGGGGAAGTGGCCGGAACCGGCGAATCGACGGAAAAGAGGGTCGCTTTTCCAACAGAAAGGGTCCTACAATTCCATGGGTAGGACCCCGTATTCTTCTGCCCGCTTCCACCTTCTCTAAACGCAAAGGTTTCGCGAACAACAAGGGGCGCGATCCGGGCGGGTTTCGTGAGGGTTACGCGCATGTGACGGACTCCACAGCGCGCCCTTTTTGCAAGGGTATTTCCGGGCAAAACCGCCCAGGTCAACCACCTGCTTGCGCGCACGCTCGCGCCCGCGTGATAACACAGAGGGCGCTCATTCGTAACCCCGAGCGGCGATGCAATTCGAAATTCCGCTGGGTAAATTCAAGCCGTATGACTGCCGCACAAGCAGACCTGCACATCGCACACCTGGAATCACAACTGGAAATCGCCGAGGGGATTCGGATCGACCGCCCGGACGTGGCGGACGGCAGCGCGCTGTGGCGTATCGCCGGGGACTCCGGAACCCTCGACCTGAACTCCTCGTACAGCTATCTGCTGTGGTGCCGGGACTTCGCGGACACCTCGGTGGTGGCCCGTGACGAGACGGGGGAACCGGTCGGTTTCGTGACCGGGTACGTGCGGCCCGAGCGGCCGGACACCCTCCTCGTGTGGCAGGTGGCCGTCGACGAGGCGCACCGCGGGCGCGGGCTTGCCGGGGCGCTGCTGGACGGACTCGCCGCACGGGTCGCGCGACAGCACGCGCTGACCGCCGTCGAGACCACCATCACCCCGGGCAACACCGCCTCGGAACGGCTGTTCGCCGCGTTCGCCGAACGCCACGGCGCGACCGTCGAGCGCACGGTCCTGTTCGAGGCGGGGGACTTCCCCGACGGCCCGCACGAGCCCGAGGTGCTGCACCGCATCGGCCCGCTGTCCCCCTGAGCACCACCGGCCCCCCGCCGGGCCGGTGGTGCTCAGGGG
>NZ_LIRK01001051.1 GCF_001419765.1 Streptomyces torulosus | reverse complement strand
GACCGGGGGGAGTGTCCGGGCCGCGGACGGCGCCGCGTACACGATCGTCTGGGAGATACGGCTGCCGCGCGTGGTGCTGGGGGCCGTCGTCGGGGCGGGGCTCGCGGCGGTCGGGGTCGCCGTGCAGGCCATGGTGCGGAACGCGCTGGCCGATCCGTTCGTGCTGGGCATCTCCTCCGGCGCCGCCGTGGGGGCCAACGCGGTGATCCTGCTGGGGGCGTTCGCGGGGCTCGGGGTGTGGGCGCTGTCGGTGGCGGCGTTCGGGTCGGCGCTGGTGGCGATGGCGCTGGTGTACGGGGTGGCCCGGTCGGGGGTCGGGCTCACGCCCTTGCGGCTGGTGCTCACGGGGACGGCGCTGGCGTACGGGTTCGAGGCCGTCACCACGGTCATGGTGTTCGGGGCCGCCCGCGGCGAGGCCGCCCGCGCGGCGATGATGTGGCTGCTGGGGAGCCTCGGCGGGGCGACCTGGGCGCAGGTGCCGATCGCCGCGGCCACGGTCGTCGCCGGGTGGGTCTGGTTGCGTGCGCGCGCCGAGGCGCTGAACGCGCTCGCCATGGGGGACGAGACCTCCGCCGCACTCGGGGTGCGGCCGGAGCGGCTGCGTCGGGAGCTGTTCGTGGTCACCGCCGCCGTGACGGGGACCGTGGTCGCGGTGAGCGGGGCCGTCGGGTTCGTCGGGCTGATGGTGCCGCATGTGGTGCGGATGGTGGTCGGGGCGGATCACCGTCGGGTACTGGCCGTCGCGCCGCTCGTCGGGGCCGTGCTGCTCGTCTGGGCCGATGTGCTGTCCCGGCTGCTGCTGGCGCCCGCCGAACTGCCCGTCGGGGTGATCACCGCCGTGGTCGGGGTGCCGGTGTTCCTGCTGCTCATGCGGCGGGGCGGCTACGCGTTCGGGGGGCGGTGACCGTGCGGCGCGAGGGTGTGCGGGGTGACGGTGTGCCGGGCGACGGCGTGCGGAGCGGGGTGCCCGGTGGTCCCGAGGCGGGCGCCGGTGGGCTCGGGGGTGGGGCAGGGGTTCCGCTCGGGAT
>NZ_LIRK01001050.1 GCF_001419765.1 Streptomyces torulosus | reverse complement strand
GGCTCTCCCCTACGACGGTGACCCCGAGGCGCCCCCGGTGCCGCCGCTCGTCCATCACCGCACCGAGATCGACGAGGAGTTGACGTCCGCGTTGCGCGAGGTCGCGGCCCGGCACGAGGTGTCGCTGTTCCATCTGCTGCTGGCGGCCTACGGGCGGTGTCTGGCCCGGTGGAGCGGGCGTCCGGAGGTCGCCGTGAACGTGGCGCGGGCGCGCCGCGAGGTGGCGATCGCCGGGGTCGACCGTCTGGTGGGGCCGCTCGCCGACACCCTGCCGGTGTTCGTGACGGTCGGCCCCGACGAGCCGGTGACCGCGCTGGCCGGCCGGGTCCGGGAGATCTGGCGGGAGGCCGAGGCGCACGCGACGCTCGGCAGCGCCGACCTCGCCCGGCTGCTGGGCGAGGTGCGGCCCGCCACCGGACCGGCGCCGCGCACGGTCGCCGAGGCGGGCTTCAGTTTCGCCCGTTTCCCGGTGGTCCACGGCCCCGACTGGCCCGTCACCGTCACCCCGACGGCCGCGGCCACCGCCACCGCCGCCACCCGGCTCGGCCTGCTGTGCTGGGAGGCCGACGCGAGCCTGCGCCTGTCCTGGAACCACCCGGCCCGACTGTTCCGCCCCGAGACGGTACGCGGCCTCGCCGACGCGTACGTCTCCGAACTACGTGCCACTGCGGCCGGGTTGACGGGACCGGCCGTCGCGCACGCCCCGCACCAGCAGCCCGCGCGTCCGACCGCCGAGCCCGCCGAGCGCACGGCGCGGCCGACGGGCGGCGGACAGCCCGGCATCGTGGACCGCCTGTGCGCGCGGTTCCGTGCCACGCCCGAGGCCGTCGCCGTCCACACCGGCGACTCCACCCTCACCTACGCGGCCCTCGACACCGCGTCCGCCGCCCTCGCCGCCGGGCTCCGCGCCCACGGGGTGCGCCCCGGCGACCTCGTCGGGCTGCTCACCGAACCGGGCGGCACCGCCACCGTCACCGGGGTGGTCGGCATCCTGCGCGCGGGCGCCGGCTGGGTACCGCTGGACGCCACCCACCCCACCGCCCGGCACCGGGACCAACTGGCCCGTACCGGCGTCCGTGTCCTGGTGTGCGACCCGGCGAACCACGAGGCCGCCGCCCGACTGGAGGGGGTGGTCCCGGTCGTCACGACCGAGGCACCCTCACGCCCGGTCACCTTGGCCGAGGCCCCCTCACTCCCGGTCGCCACGACCGACGTCCCCTCCCCGCTCCCGGACGGGCCCCCCGCCGACCTTCTCGACGC
>NZ_LIRK01000105.1 GCF_001419765.1 Streptomyces torulosus | reverse complement strand
CGTCGGCGATGTCGTCGGGCACTCCCTGGAGGCGGCCACCGTGATGGTCGAGATCCGGCACGCCCTGCGGGCCTTCGCCGTGGAGGAGGCCGACCCCGGAGTGCTGGCCGCCCGGCTCGACCAGATGCTCCAGCACTACCACCCCGACGTCACCGCCACCGTCTGCCTCGCCCTCGTAGAGCCCCGCAGCGGACGCCTCCGTGTCGCCAACGCCGGCCACATCCCGCCGCTGGTCGTCCACGAGGCCGGCAACGCCGAGTACGTGAAGGCGTCCGGGCCGCTCCTCGGGCTCGGGCTCGACCGGCCCGAGCCCACGGAGACGACGCTCTGGCCCACGGACCGGCTCCTCATGGTCACCGACGGACTCATCGAGACCCGTGGCATCGACCTGTCGGTGTCCATGGAGCATCTGCGGACCGCCGCGGCGGACGCCCCGCTCGGCACGGCCGCCCTGTGCGACACCCTGCTGCACTGCTTCGGGCGGGACCGGGATGACGACATCGCGATGCTGGCGCTCCGCCTCCGGCTAGGGTGAGCTGATTTTCCACACCCGCTGGAACACCTTGCCGAGGAGCGCATCGATGCCGCAGATCACCGTGGACTACTCCGCCGTACTCTCCGATGGTTTCGACCGGCCCGCGTTCGCGAAGGCCCTGCACGAGGAGGTCGTACGGACCGCCGTGGCCAAGCCGGAGGCCTGCAAGACGCAGTTCCGGCGGACCGAGGACACCACGGTCGGACCCGACACCGAAGGGCACGGCGTCGTGCACGTCACGCTGGGCCTGCTCGCCGGCCGCACCGACGAGACGAAGGCGACACTGACGGAGAACGTGCTGGACCTGCTCCGCGAGCACGTGAAGGTGGCGGAGGGCCTGGCCTTCCACGCGTCGGCGGAGGTACGCGACCTCGACCCCTCCTACGCCAAGTACGAGGTCTAGACGAGCCGGGCCCGCGCGCCCTCTACGGCTGCGCCAGGGTCACCAGGCGCCCCATCAGATCGCCGAACGGGCCGTCCTCCGGCTCGTCGGCGATCACCTGGCGCAATATCGCCGCCATGTCCTCGTCCGACGCCGCGCTCACCGCCATGAGCGCGGCGTCGGACGAGG
>NZ_LIRK01001049.1 GCF_001419765.1 Streptomyces torulosus | reverse complement strand
CAGAACTCGTTGCCCTCCGGGTCGGCGAGGACCGTCCACGGCACGTCGCCCTGGCCCACGTCGGCGGGGGTCGCGCCGAGCTCCCGCAGCCGTGCGACCAGTTCCTTCTGCTGGGCGGCCGAGTGGGTGGCGATGTCGAGGTGCACCCGGTTCTTCGTGGGCGTCTTGGGCTCCGGCACGGGGACGACGTCGACCCCGAGGGCGACGGGGTGCGGCCAGACGAGCCCGCCGGCGGGGCCGACGTAGGTGGCGGCACCGGGGTGGTAGGCGGTCCAGCCGAGCGCCTCCGCCCAGAACCGGCCGACCGCCGGGGCGTCGACGGCCTTGACGATCACATGAACGGGTCGCAGCGCCATGCCGCCGATCCTACGCAGCGGTGGACGGCCCGCCGGGCGACCGGCTGACGGGCCGTGGGGGAACGCCCCGTCAGGACGGGCGGCGCAGAACGCGTTTGAAGCCCCAGATGACGACGACGGCGCCGACGACGGCGATCGCGCCGACCTTGAGGCCCGAGCCGGTGCCGTCGGCGTCCTGCCCGGCGGACGAGCCGCCCCCGTCGGAGGAGGACGAGCCGGAGCCACCGTTGCCGGAGCCGCCGCCGGCGACGTCGCGGGCGACGACCGTGCTGCCGGCACCCTCGCTGCCGTACATGATCTTCGAGCCGTCGGTGGTGTACGTGAGGGACTCGCCCTGCCGTTGCAGGGGCACGCTCAGCCGGTCGGCCTTCGCGATCTTCCCGCTCTTCCAGTCGTAGAGGATCGCGCCGAAGTACGAGCGCAGGGCGAGGTGCTTGCCGTCCGGCGAGAACGCCCCGTCGGTGACCTCCAGATCGGGTACGGAGGCGACCTTCTTGAGGATGTTCGTGCCGGACGCGGAGAGTTCGGACGGGCCCTCGTACAGCGAGCCCCCCGCCTCGTTCTTGTCGGCGATGTAGACGCGCCCGGTCTTCGGGTGCACCATCAGCGCCTCCGCGTCCCGCGCCCCGTCCTCGTACTTCACGACGTACTGCGTGGCCTTGAGCGTCTGGTCCTTGAGCTGCTTGGGCTCCGGCAGCTCGTAGATCCACACGTACTGCCAGGTCCCGCCGAGGTTGTCGCCGATGTCGCCGACGTAGAGGTGGTTGTCCGGGCCGATGGAGATCGCCTCGACGTCCCGCGGTGTGCCGACACCCGTCAACGTCACCGTGGCGACCGTCTTCCCGGTCCTGCCGTCCACGGCGTACAGGAACGCGCCGTCGTCGCTGTCGTTGTGGGTCCAGTACACGCCGGGGTGCCGGCGCGAGGCCGCGAGACCGCTGGACTCGGTGATCCTCGGGTCCTTCACCGTGAAGTTGCCGTCGTCGGCGGCCGCGGGCACGGCCGGTACGGCGGCGAGCAGAGCGCCGGCGAGCACGGCGAGACCGGCGAGGAGCGGGCGGCGGGATGGTCGGCGCATGCCTCCCACCCTGCCATGCCGCCGCGCGGGCCGGGGGTG
>NZ_LIRK01001048.1 GCF_001419765.1 Streptomyces torulosus | reverse complement strand
CGGCGAGGACCGGGGCCGCCTCGGCCCTCTCCGGCCCCGTCGGCGGCCCCGGTCCTCGCCGTCAGGTCTCCGACGTCCGGGGTCTGGTGTCTGGTGCCCAATGCCCGGCGCTCGGGGTCAACTCATGACGACGTCCCGTCGTCGCAGTCCCGCCAGGCCCACCGCCACCAGGGCGACGGCGAGCCCGATCAGGGTCAGTACCGGGCCCCACTCCATGTCTCCGCCCGGCAGCTTCGGCAGGTGGCCGAAGGGGGAAAGGTCGAGGACGGCCTGGGGGGCGTCGAGCGCCGGGCCGATCCAGCCGATCAGGAGGACGGCGCCCGCGAGGCCCCACGCCGCCATGGCCGCCCGGGGGGCGAGGCCGTGCACGAGAACGGCGACCCCGCCGATGACCCACACCCCGGCGACCTGGACGAGGCAGGCGCCCAGGATGGGGCCGAACTCCTTGCCGTAGCCGAGGGCGAAGCCGAGGCCGGCGAGCAGCATGATCCATACGGAGCCGGCGAAGGCGACGGTCAGATGGCCGGCGGCCCACCGCAGCCGGCCCACGGCGTTGGCGAGGAGGGGTTCGGCCCGGCCCGAGGTCTCCTCGCCGTGCAGCCGCAGGACGGCACCGACGATGTAGAGCGCGGCGATCAGTCCGAGCATGCCGATCATCGATGCGAGGAACGCGTCCGTGAGCCCGGACCGGCCGCCCATGCGTTCGAAGATCTGGCGGGCGCCCTCGTTGTCGGCGACCAGATCGGCCGCGCCCTCGGTCAACCCGCCGTAGACGAGCCCGGCGAGGAAGAACCCGATGCTCCAGCCGAGCACGCTGCCCCGCTGCAACCGCCAGGCCAGCGCGCCCGCCGTCGCCAAACGGCCCGCCGCCGGTCCCGGCCGGGTCGGCAGGAAGCTCATGCCGACGTCACGGCGCCCGGCGAGCCCGTACGCCACCACGCCCTGGACCAGGGCGGCCCCGACGAACAGCAGCAGCACCCACCACCGCTCGCCCGCGAACGAACGCTCGTTTTCGAGCCACCCCAGCGGCGACAACCACGTCAAAAAAGACGAACCTTCGTTCGCGGAAGCGTCGCCCGCCGCCCGCAACACGAAGGCCGCCCCCAGCACCCCCGCCGTCAGCC
>NZ_LIRK01001047.1 GCF_001419765.1 Streptomyces torulosus | reverse complement strand
CGGCTCTACCTCGACCTGCACGGAGCCACCCCCGGCCGGACTCCGCTCGCGCCCGCCGACGCCCTCGCCGCCCTCCTGCACGGACTGGGCGTGGACGCCCGGCACGTCCCCGGCGACGTGGCGGCCGGTTCCGCGCTGCTGCGCTCCGCGCTCGCCCCGACCCGGACGCTGCTCGTCCTCGACGACGCGGCCTCGGTCGGCCAGGTACGACCGCTGCTGCCGGCCGGGGCGGGCTGTGCCGTCCTGGTGACCAGCCGACAGCCGCTCGCCACCCTGGGCGCCTCCGCCCAGGTCCCCCTCGACCCGCTCTCCCCACGGGAGGGCGCCCTTCTGCTGGAGCGGGCCTCGGGCCGGTCCTGGGACGCGGCCGACGCCGAACCGGTCGCCCGGCTGGCCGCGCTCTGCGGGTATCTCCCTCTCGCGCTCCGGATCTGCGCGGCCCGGCTGAGGAGCCGGCGGGCCCTGTCCGTGGCGCGGCTGACGGAACGCCTAGCCCGGCAGGAGGACCGCCTCGACCACCTCGAACTGGAGGACCTCAGCGTCCGCCGCTCCCTGCTGGCGGCCCACGAGGCGCTCCTCGGGTCGGGCGACTCGCGTGACGCCGACGCCGCCGCGGCCCTGGTCCTCATCGGCGCGCTGGACCTGCCCGAGTACGGGGTCCCGCTGATGGCGGTGGCGACGGACCGCACACAGCGGAGCGCCGAGCGGGCGCTGGACCGCCTGACGGAGGTGGCGCTGCTCCAGGAGACAGGCTGGGGGCGCTACGTTCCGCACGACCTGGTCCGCGACTTCGCCCGGGAACTCGCCGCCCGGCCGGACGCGCGAGCGGCGCACGCCGACGCCGTCGAACGCTCCCTGCGCTGGTACCGGCGGCGCCTCGCCCACTGCGCCGCCGCCCTGCGGCCGGGACGCGGCGGCGTGCCCGAGCTGTCGCCCGGTGGCGACCTGGCCTTCGCCGACGCGGCCGAGGCACTCGCCTGGGGCGACCAGGAGGCGGCGAACCTGCTCCACCTGGCCGGCTCGGGTGCGCCCGAGCCACTCGGCCTCGAACCGACCCGGACGAGCGGACCACTCGAACCGACCCGGACGAGCGGGCCACTCGGACCGGCCCGGACGGCCGGGCCACTGGAACCGACCCGGTTGCGCGGACCGCTGGCACCGACCCCGACACCTGAGCCGCTGGGACCCGCCCCGACGCCCGAGTCACAGGTACCGACCCCGACGCCCGAGCCTCTGGAACCGACCCGGGCAAACGGGCCCTTGGGGCCGGCACGGACCCTGGAGCTGATCCACGCGCTGTTCCCCTATCTGCACGACCGTGGCCGGTCGCGGGACCTCGAACGGCTGACCAGGCACGCCGTCACCCTCGCCCGGTCCGGCGGGGACGCGGCGGCCGAGGGACGGGCCCTGGGCCACCTCGCGTCCGCGCACTACTCGGCGGGCCGCATCCGGCAGGCGCTGCGCCTCCTCGACGAGGCCGTGCGGCTGAGCGAGCGCCTCGCCGACGACCGGGCCAGGATGCGCCACCTCGGCAACCGGGCAGCCCTGTTGCGCGAACTCGGCCGTGGCGCGGACGCCCGGGCCACGCTGGCGCGGTGTCTCGCCCTGCGCCCCGACACCCTCGCCCCCGCCGAGGAGGCGCTCCTCGCCGGACACCAGGGGTACGTCGCCGAACTCACCGACCCCCGCTCGGCCCTCCCCCTCCACCGGCGCAGCCGGGAACTGGCCCGACGGGCGGGGAGCACCGTGATCGAGCAGGTCGCCCTCTGCAACACGGGCCGCGCCCAACTCGCCCTCGGCGAACCCGCCCGAGCGCTCCGGAGCTTCGACGACGCATTGCGGGTCATGGCGTCCGGCGCGGCCCACTGGAACGCCGAGCGGGAGACCCGGCTGGGCCGGGCGCAGGCGCTGCGGGCCCTGGGCCGCCTCGACGCGGCGCGGGAGGCGTGCGGGGCGCTGCTCCGGGAGGCCGCCGAGCGCGGCGACGCGTACGGGTGGGGCCTCGCCGAGTACGAGTACGGCCATGTCCTGCGGGCCCTCGGGGACGAGGGGGCGGCCCTGCGTCACTGGCGCGGCGCGCTGACCGCCCTGGAGGGCACGGACGCACCGGTGCTCCGCGAACTCCGTTCACTGACACGGGAGTTCAGCCCCGACGGCCGTTCGGCACAAAGGTGAGTCAACACACAACACACGGCGGCCTTCACCGTGACTCGGTCGTCGACGGGGCCGTGGACGGGGTCGGCACCGCCGAGGGCTCCTCCACCGGCCCGTCCGCGACGCCGGGTGCGCTCTCCCCGACCGAGGAGCCCTCGGCGGTGCCGACCCCGT
>NZ_LIRK01001046.1 GCF_001419765.1 Streptomyces torulosus | reverse complement strand
ACCCCCACCCCTCGGAACCCCCTCGGACACGATCCGCTGGACCGGCCCTCGGGCCAGAGAGGCGTCCTATGCCTTCGATCGCCTGCGTCCCCCCGGCCCCGCTGCCGGGGGACGCCACCGGTCTCCGTGAGCGGGCGCGCGGCGCCATGCTCGGGCTCGCCGTCGGGGACGCGCTGGGGGCGCCCGCGGAGAACATGAAGCCCTCCGAGATCCGCGCCCGCTGGGGCCGCATCACGGGGTACGTCGCCGAGAACCCCGCGGGCACGGACGACACCGAGTACGCCATCTTCTCCGGGCTGCTGCTGGCCCGGCACGGCTCGGCGCTCACCGTCACGCATGTGGAGACGGCCTGGCACCAGTGGATCGCGGACCTGGACGAGGGCCCGTTCCGAGGCGCCGGTTTCAGCGAACGGGGCACCCTGGAGAACCTCCGCCGGGGTCTGGCCGCCCCCATCTCCGCGCAGCACCGGCACGCCTGGAGCGACGGACTGGCGATGCGCGCGGCCCCCTTCGGCGTCTTCGCGGCGGGCCGCCCCGCCGAGGCCGCCCGGCTGGTCGCCATCGACGGCTCGGTCAGCCACGACGGTGAGGGCATCTACGGAGGTCAGGCGGTCGCGGCGGGCGTGGCGGCGGCGATGGCGGGCGCGCCGACCATCTCGGTCGTGGCCTCCGCCCTGGCCGTCGTCCCGGACGACTCCTGGACCGCGCGCTCGCTGCGCCGCGCGGTCGCCGTCGCCCACCGGGGCGAGCGCGCGGTCCGTTCCGCCGTGGTCGTCGGCGGTTACCCGTGGACGGACCTGGCCCCCGAGGCGGTGGCCCTGGCGTTCGGCGCGTACGCGGCGGCCGACGGCGACTTCACGGAGTCCGTCCTCACCGCGGTCAACATGGGCCGCGACGCCGACACGACCGCGGCGGTGGCGGGCGCCCTGGCCGGCGCCACGCGCGGCGCCTCGTCCATCCCCGCGGAGTGGACGACGCCCATCGGCCCCGCACGGGGCAGTTGCCTCCCCTCCATGGCAGGCCACCACGTCCTGGACGTGGCCGAGCTGCTCACCCCCGGCGACTGCGCCAAGTGGATCACCGGCCCCC
>NZ_LIRK01001045.1 GCF_001419765.1 Streptomyces torulosus | reverse complement strand
CGGCCCTTCCGCTGCCCCGGCGCCCGTGTTGATCCCGTCCACACCGCACAGTGGGCCCATGACAGACATGGGCGCGGACACGGGCGCGGACAGGTACGTGGACAGGGGTGCGGGCGTGAGCGGGGGCAGAGGTGCGGGCATGGACGTGAGCCTGGCGTCGGCGTGGGCGGCACTGGGCGGCGAACCCGGCCTGCTGCCACGCGTGTCGACGGTCGTCCGGGAGGGGGCGCTGCCCGCTCGCCTCCCCGTACGGGAGCTGGCGCGTGCCTGTGTGGGCGTGTGCGCGCTGGCCGCCGCCGAGCTGGGCGCGCGGCGGGCCGGGCTCACCGAGGTGCCCCGCGTACGAGTGGACGACGGGGCGGTGGCCACGGCCTTCGTCAGCGAGCGGCATCTGCTGATCGACGGGCGGGCGCCGGTCGCCTTCGCACCGCTGTCGCGTTTCTGGCGCACGGCGGACGGCTGGGTGAGGACGCACGCCAACTACCCGCACCACCGGGAGCGGTTGCTGTCCGCGCTGGGGCTGCCCGAGGGTGACGCGACCGCCGTCGGGGCGGCGCTCGCCGAACGGTCGTCGCTGGAGATCGAGGAGACGGTGTACGCGGCCGGGGGTCTCGCTGTGGCGCTGCGGACGCCGGAGCAGTGGGCGGCGCACGACCAGGCCGCGGCGGTCGCGGCCGGACCGCTCGTCGAGCACGACCGGACGGACACCGCGCACGCGCGCGTGACGCCGCATTCGCACGCGCCGGGGGCTGCGGCGATGGCTGCGGTTTCGGCCTCGCCGAGTGGGGCCCCGCTGCTGCCCGCCGCCGGCGTCCGGGTCCTCGACCTGACCCGGGTGATCGCGGGCCCGGTGGCCACCCGCACGCTCGCCCTGCTGGGCGCGGACGTGCTGCGCGTAGACCCGCCGGGGACGCCCGAACTCCCCGACCAGCACATCGACACCGGCTTCGGGAAGCGGTCGACGGCACTGGATCTGACCCGTGCCGCCGACCGACGCGTCTTCGAGGAGCTGCTGGCCGGCGCGGACGTCGTCGTCACCGGGTACCGGCCGGGTGCGCTGGACCGCTTCGGCCTCTCCCCGCAGGCCCTGCTCGCCCGGCGCCCCGGCCTCGTCGTGGCGCAGCTGTCGGCGTGGGGCCCGTACGGGCCGTGGGCGGGGCGGCGGGGCTTCGACAGCCTCGTCCAGGTGGCGACCGGGATCGCCGTGGTCGAGGGCTCCGCGGAGCGGCCGGGCGCGCTGCCCGCGCAGGCCCTCGACCACGGCGATCGCGGATCGCGGCGGGGTGGTCGAGGGCCGCCGCGACGGCACCCTCGTCGCCCCGCACCATCGCACCCGTACCCCCGTCTCTTATCCACATGTGACTCTGCCGACGAA
>NZ_LIRK01001044.1 GCF_001419765.1 Streptomyces torulosus | reverse complement strand
AGAGGGGACGGCGGGAAGGTTCGGGGCGGTATCGGGCATGGCTGACCAACTCCATTGCGACGAGAAGGGATGGGGTGGGTCCCTACCGCGTCTGGCTCCTCTTCGGGTGTCGACGGCCCGGGGCGCTTTCAACTGGCGGTACTCAGGGGTGAATTGCAGAATCGTTGCGCTTTGTACATCAGTTGAGCACTCTCCGTGAGCGCAGGAATGACCGTAGTCGGCATATTTGCACCGCCGCAATGGGGTCGCGGGAAGTACTACGAAAGCGCGTCACCGGGGCGTGCCGGGCAGGACCCCAGGAGGTGAGCGGAACGCCTGCTCCCCAGGGAGGGGGACGGCACGGTCTCGAACGCGCCCCGTGTGAGGATGGACGGAGGGCGCTCACCGGGTACGGGCGGGGGCCGTACGGGGAGCAGCGGGACACACGGGGAACGGGGACGGACATGACCAGTCGGTTGCTCATGGCCTACGGCGCGCGGGACAGGCGGGCCGGTGCGGCGGTACGGGGCGCGGACGACGTCCGCGGATCCACGCGGGCCACGCCCATCCTGGACCACGACGACCCGCTGGTGCGGGCGATCGCGGGCCGGGTGGTGAGCGAGGCGACCCCGCTGGAGGCGCTGCGCGCCGCGCACCGGATCATCGCGCGGGACGTGCGGCCCGTGTACTCGGTCGAGGACCGGCGCCGGGTGTCCCGGACCCTGCGGCTGGGGCGCGGCTCGTGCAGTCAGCGGATGGCGGCGCTGGAGGCGGTCGCCCGTGCCGTCCGGGTGCGGACGCGGGTCCGCGGGCTGCTCGTCGACGGCGCGTTCTGGTATCCGCGCTTCCCGCGGCTGAAGCCGTTCGTGCCGGCGCAGGTCCTGCTGGCCTGGCCGGAGTTCCGGATCGACGGCGCGTGGCTGCCGATCGGTGAACTGTTCACGGGGCCCGCCGCGGGCCGCCACTACGCCAACGACGGCGGGGAGACCCTCTTCGACGCGGTGGCCCGCACCGGCATCGACTGGGACGGCGGTTCCCCGGCCGAGGTGAGCACCTGTGCCGCCGACGGGGGCTCCTGCGACCTGTCCGCCCAACTCGTCGCGGACCTCGGTCACTTCGACGACCGCGACACCCTTTTCGACCGTCACGGCCAGACCCTCTGCCGGACGGCCCGCACCCTGACCGAGCCCGTCCTCGGCCGCTGGACCCCGGCCACCCGTACCCCGGCGCCCCGCAC
>NZ_LIRK01001043.1 GCF_001419765.1 Streptomyces torulosus | reverse complement strand
CGTGGGGCGGGGCCGTGCCGGGGCGGTCGGCCCGCCGTCGGGGTGGCCGCTTGAGCATTCGGGCGTTGTTTCTCGTAGACCTCAAGTGGTGCTCACGGCGTGTGGCAGGGGCTGCCGTGCACAGCAGGCGCACCGTCGACCCGGGGGGGATCGCATGCCGCAGTCGGAGAGCGAGTGGGCCAACGCGTTCCCGTGGAGCCTGTCCTATCGGTGGGGGCATTCCGCGCTCGCCGTCGACTTCGATCTGAGCGGCGACACGGCGCGGTTGGTGTGCGTACGGCGTCCGGGTGATCCGGAGGAGGGCAAGGCCGACGTCCTGCTGCCGTTGGTCGACGTCGTGCTGCTCGGGGACGGGAGCGGGTGGTCGCGGCCCCCGTTCACGGGTTCCGCGCTCGGTGAGCGGCTGCGCTACCGGGCGCATCGGTCGGCGTTCGAAGCGGAAGACGGTCCCGGTGTGCGCTGGCATCGGCTCGTCGTCGAGTTGCGGGACCCGGAGAGCGGGGTGGCCGCCTTCGGGGAGTACGCCTCTCCTGACGGGGTCTCCGTGCTGCGGTCCCGGGTGCGGCTGCGCAACGAGGGGGTCGCGCCGGTCACCGTGCGGCCGGTGGGGAGTCTGCTGCTGGGCGGGCTGCCCTCCCCCGACGAGTTGACGGTGTTCCAGGGGCGCGACGAGTGGCTCGCGGAGTGCCGTTGGCCGGCGGACGGGCCTCTCACGATGGGGGCCCTGCAGTGTCGTGCGGACGCGCGGACGTGGCTGTGGCAGATCGAGTCGGCGTCGCGTGGGGTGTGGGAGGCGGGCGAGGCTGCGGGGCGGACGTATCTGGCGCTCGGCGGTCCCGCCCCCGATGAGCACCAGGGGAGTGAGGTACTGGAACCGGGCGCGGAGTTCGCGAGTGGGTGGGTCGCGCTGGCGCTCGGTACGGGCTTCGACGGGGCGCTGGCCGAGCTGACGGCATACCGCCGTGCGGTACGACGGCCGCGGCTTGGGGTGGGACCGGGCGCCTCATAGCTCG
>NZ_LIRK01001042.1 GCF_001419765.1 Streptomyces torulosus | reverse complement strand
GCGCGCCAGCCGGGCCCGCAGATCGTCCGGCTGCCCGCCCTGCGCCTGCGGCGTCCGGCTCTGCTTGGGCGCCTGCGGGCCCTGCTCGGCCCGGACCGGCGGCTGCGCGGCCTGCGAGGGCTGCGCGGCTCTGGTGGGGCGCTCCCAGCGGAGGCGCGCCAGAACGGAGTCGGGGGTGGCCGAGGTGCCCTCGGGCAGCCCGGCGAGCAGGGTGAGCACCCGGTGCCGGACCTCGGGCGCGGCCGAACGGTCCAGGCCCGGGCCCAACGCCGACAGCGTGCGCTCCTTGGCGTCCCGCTCGCCGACCACACCCGGCGTACGGGTCGCCGCCAGCCAGGCCGAGGCGAGCCCCGCCCAGCGCTCGGCCGGAGGCAGCTCCAGCCACGCGTCGTACGCGGGGGTCGCCGCGTACCGCTCGTCGGCCTCGCCGTCCGAGGCCAGCAGGCCCGCGGCGTACGCCAGTTCCACCCAGAAGGCGGCGACCGGCTCGGGCACGTCGAGGGCGACGGCCGTCCGCTTCAGATCGCGGACGCTCAGGCCGCCGGCCCGCAGCACCGCCGGGCCGCCCTCGTCCCAGTCCTTCAGCAGCTCCTCCACGGTCGCGAGCGCCGTGTACGCCTGCCCGGCCGCCGTCGCGTCCACCACCTGGGGACGGTGCGTGCCCGCCGCCTCGACGGCCGGCGGCACCGGCTCGACCACCCGGTGCGCCCGCCCCGCCCGCAGATGCAGGGCGACCTCGCGGGGGATGACGACCGTGCCGGGGGCGGTGGGCAGCAGCAGACCGCGGTCGAGGAGCCAGCGCAGATGGGGCGCCGGGTTGGCGGTGACCTGGCCGTACGGCGGCCCCCACACCAGGCGCGTCAGCACGTCCAAGGCCTCGGCGGGTGCGGTGCCGAGGAGCGCGGCCATGCGGGGCCCGTCGGTGAACAGGCCGGAGAGGGAGGCGACGGCGGACACCGAGTCGTGCGTGCGGGGCAGGCCCACCGCCGTGACGATCTCCTGCACCCGGCCCGGCGACATACCCGCCGTCGCCTCGCCGACGGTCGGGCCCAGGCCGGTGGGGGACGGATGCTGCGGGGACGGGGCGAGCAGCTCACGGGCCGTGCGGACGAGGCGGAGCCGGCTGTCGGGGCCCCACACCAGGGCCTGGTCGCGCAGCGTGCGGACCGCGTGGGGGAGGGCGGCCGCGACGGCCGCGACGGCTGGGTCGTCCGCGGTCGCTCCCGCGCCCGCGCCCGTGCCCGCCATGAGACCGAGGAGTTCGTCGTAGGGGGCCGGGTCCGAGGCCACGGCCAGGGCCTGGGCGGACTGGAGGGCGAAACGGTCCAGGCGTTCCAGGGCGCGGACCACTGAGGCGCGGGTGCCGGCGCGGGTCGCCAGCTGTGTGAGGTCCGTCGGTACGGGGGTGATGAGGTCCGGGCGGGCCCGGAGCAGCGCGGCGAGCGAACGGTCGTCACGGCCGCGGAGCGCTTCCGCGAGAGAGCGGGGGGCTCCGCGGCCGTGACGAC
>NZ_LIRK01001041.1 GCF_001419765.1 Streptomyces torulosus | reverse complement strand
CTGCGGGGGTGGAGCTGGAACCGAGCGCTCGGTGAGGGGGCGTGGGGAGATGGCGTGCATGGAGGAGCGGCGGGCGCCGGGCTCGCGGTGTGGGGCGCGGTACGGCGGCGCGACGCATCTGGCCCGCGCATCGGGCGCGGGACGACGTGGAGCGGAGGTGAGGGCGGGTGAGCGGGGTGCTCGACGACCGGCTTCTGGACGGTGTGCGGCAGTGGCTCGTCGAGAGCGGGGCCGAGCCGACGCCGGCCCGCGTGGCGCAGGCGCTGCGGGAGCGCGGCAGGGTGCTCGGGGACGCCGAGGTGCTCGGGGCGGCCGAGCGGTTGCGGTCGGAGCTGGTGGGGAGCGGACCGCTGGAGCCGCTGCTCGCCGACCCGTCGGTGACCGACGTGCTGGTGTCGGCGCCCGACCGGGTGTGGGTGGACCGCGGTGGCGGCCTGGAGCTGACCGGGATCTCATTCCCGGACGCGGCTGCCGTACGGCGGCTCGCGCAGCGCCTGGCGGCCGTCGCCGGACGCCGCCTCGACGACGCCCGGCCGTGGGTCGACGCGCGGCTCCCCGACGGCACCCGTCTCCACGCGGTACTGCCCCCGGTAGCGGTGGGCTCCACCTGCCTGTCCCTGCGGGTCGTCCGGCCCCGGGCGTTCACGCTCGACGAACTGGCGGCGGCGGGCACGGTGCCGCCGGGCGGCGACCGGGTGCTGCGGGCACTGATCCGCTCCCGGCTGTCGTACGTCATCAGCGGCGGCACGGGCACCGGCAAGACGACCCTACTGAGCGCGCTTCTCGGCCTGGTCGACCCGGGTGAGCGGATCGTGCTCGCCGAGGACTCGACGGAGCTGCGGCCCGACCATCCGCACGTGGTGCGCCTGGAGGGCAGATCGGCCAACCAGGAGGGTGTCGGCCTCGTCGAACTCCAGGACCTGGTGCGGCAGGCGTTGCGGATGCGCCCCGACCGGCTGGTCGTCGGCGAGGTCCGCGGCCCCGAGGTCGTGTCTCTGCTGGCCGCCTTGAACACGGGCCACGAGGGCGGCTGCGGCACCCTGCACGCCAACGCGGCCGGACAGGTACCGGCCCGGCTGGAGGCGCTCGGGACGGCCGCCGGGCTCGACCGGGCCGCGCTGCACAGCCAACTGGCGGCCGCGCTGTCGGTGGTCCTGCACCTGGTGCGGGACCGGGACGGGCGGCGCCGGATCGCCGAGATCCATGTGCTGGAGCGCGACGCGTCGGGGCTGGTCGTGACGGTGCCCGCGCTGCGATGGGGCGCGGAGGCGTTCGTGTACGAGCGGGGCTGGGAGCGGCTGCGGGGGCTGCTCCGGGGCGAGCTGCGGGAAGGGAGCGGGTCCTATGACGGGGGTCGATGAGGCGTCGGCCGGCGTGGCCCTGGTGTGTGCCGGGGCGGCGGCCTGGATGGTGGGCGGCGGCCGGGACAGCGTCGCTCGACGGGCCCGGTCCCTGCTGGCCGGGGGCGGGGCGATCGGACCACCGCCCTGGCAGAGGGTGGTCGGCCGGGTGCGGCGGCTCGGGTTCGAGTGGTGGGCGCCGGTGGCGGGGCTGTTCCTCGGGGTGCTGGGGGCCTCCGTGCTGCCGGTCCTCGCAGGGGCGGCCGGGGTGCCGCTGCTGCGACGGGTGCGGCGGGCGGCGGAGGAACGCCGGGCCCGCGAGCGGCGCGGGGAAGCCGTGGTCGCGCTGTGCGCGGCGCTCGCCGGGGAGGTGCGGGCCGGACGGCAGCCGGGAGAGGCGTTGCTGCGGGCCGCACGGGACTCGGGCGGGCTCGGCGAGGCGCAGGCGGTGGTGCTGGCGGCGGCCCGGTTCGGCGGGGACGTGCCGGGCGCGCTCGCCGACGCGGCGCGGCAACCGGGCGCCGACGGACTGCTGGGGCTCGCCGCGTGCTGGCGGGTGGCCGTCGACCGGGGCGCGGGCCTCGCCGCCGGGCTCGAACGCCTGGAGGGCGCCCTGCGCGCCGAGCGGGACCAGCGGGCGGACCTGCGCGCCCAGTTGGCCGGCTCCCGCTCGACGGCGGTGATGCTCGCCGGGCTCCCGGTGCTGGGCCTGCTGCTCGGCACCGCACTCGGCGCCGACCCGCTGCACGTGGTGCTGCACAGCGCGGCCGGGCTGGGCTGTCTGGTGGTCGGCGTGGTGCTGGAGGGCGCGGGCCTGTGGTGGGCGCTGCGGATCGTACGGGGAGCGGAGGCGGCATGAACGAGGAAGTCGTCCACAGGCTGGGGGTGGCCCTGTGCGTCCTCGTGGGCCTGTGGTGGCCCGCCCGGTGGCTGGCCGCCGCGCGGCGCCGACGGCGCCTGCTCGCCCGGCTGGACGCCGTCCTGGCCCTGGCCGCCGCTCCGCCCCGACGGCCCCTCGCCCTGCGAGGCGCCGTACGGCGCTGGCTGCCGGTCGTCGGCGGGGTGTGCGCCGGGTGGGTGGTGATCGGCGGCCTCCCGGGGCTGGCGCTGGGGCTCGCCGCCGGTACGGGGGTCTGGCAGTGGCTACGGCGGACCAGGAAGGCGGACGGCCGGTCGACGGAGGCGTTCGACGCGGCGGAAGCCGCCCGGCAACTGCCCCTCGCGGCCGATCTGCTGGCCGCCTGCATCGCGGCCGGGGCGAGCCCCGTCGTGGCCGCCCAGGCCGTCGGTGAGGCCCTGGGCGGGCCGGTGGGGGAGCGACTGGCCAGAGGGGCGGCGGAGGCCCGCCTCGGGGGCGAACCGGCGGACGCGTGGCGCGCGTTGGCCGCCCTCCCCGGGGCCGGCCCGCTGGCCCGCCTCC
>NZ_LIRK01001040.1 GCF_001419765.1 Streptomyces torulosus | reverse complement strand
TGGTCCAGGACGCGGGCCAGGGTGGGGCCGGTCTGGTCGGGGCCGGTGCGGTCGGTGGTGCGGTGGACGCCCAGCGCGTCGAGCACGCGGTGGAGCCGGGCCGCCTCCGTGCGCCATTTGCGGTCGACGACCTCGTCCGGGTACTCGTTCCAGGCGACCGGGGCCCAGTCGCGGCCGGCCTCGGCGGGGCCGCCGTGGAAGAGGCGCGCGGCGAGCAGCGACGCGGCCTCGTCGACCGTGCCGGGTTCTTCGAGGAGGTCGCAGGCGGGGCGTTCGCCGAGCCGGGAGGCGAAGCCCTCGGCGAGGCGGTCGCGGCGGGACAGCTCCGTGAGCGCGGCGACGACGCCCGCGTCGAGGCGGGACGGCCAGCGGCCCATCCGCCAGGCGGGCAGCGCGACGCGCGTGAGAAGCCGGTCCCAGCCGGCGTAGGCCAGCCCGACCTGCTCCTGGGCGACGATCCGCAGACCGTAGTCCACAGCCTGTGCACGCTCGGCCGCGGCGGCCGCCACCCCGCGCTCCATCTCCGCCGCGTGGGCCCGGCAGCCGCGCAGGAGCAGCCGGGTCACCCAGCCGACACCGGCCAGCACCGTACGGACCGGGGGACCGTGCGTCGGGGCGGAGCTGACGGCGACGGCGGCGTCCAGGCCGCGGACGAAACGGCGGGCCGCGGCTATGTCCGGGTGCGCCGACGGCCCCGTGCCCGCGACGACCGGTGCGAGCACCGCCCGTAGCTCCCCCACCCGCATCCACCACAGGAACGGTGAGCCGATGACCAGTACGGGCGCGGTGGGCGCGCGATGGCGGCGGTGCGACGACAGTCCGGACGAGAAGCCGGACGGGGTGCCGGGCGTGACGCCAGTCCCGGACATGACGCCTGACGACCCTCCTCGGGCGTCGGCCATCTCGTCGCCGCCGCCGGGACCACGTCCGCCGGGGCCGGTGGGGCCCGACGCCCCGCTCGACGTGCCGCCGGACGGTGACGCGGCGGCCGACGAGGTCCCGGTCGAGGTGGCGGCCGATGCGGTGGAGGTGTGGCTGTCGGGTGAGGTGTGGGACGGGTGGGTGCGGTCCTCCAGCCAGCTGTCGCAGTCGGGGGTGAGCGCTATCGCGGAGGGAGCGGGGACGTCGAGGCGGTCCGCCAGGTCGCGGACCAGGCGGTAGAGGTCGGGCGCGGCTTCCTCGGCGATCGAGACGGTGGGGCTCACGGCGGGCCGGGCCCGGGCCACGACGAGCGCGATACCGGCGGCGGCGAGCAGGACGACGGCGGCGAGGCCGGAGACCACCCAGCGTGCCGTGGACCAGAACGGACCGGTGAGGTGGCCGGTGGAGACGCCGGCCACCAGGACGACCGCGACGGCGGCCGGCAGCAGAGCCACGGCCAACGCGCGGCTGCGGACGCGCAGCACGGCGAGGGCCCGCGAGCGCGCGGCCTGCGCACCCGCCTCCTCACCAACCGCCATACCGCTCACGACCCGACGTCACCCCCTGCTGTCCCGTGCGGCGTGCGCCGCGACGGCTTCCCGTCGGCGTCGTGGCCGCCGAATGCCCTGACGTTGCTCACTCCCCCACTGTGGCACCCACGACTGACATCGCAATGCCGGTGGGCCAAGTGCCGGAACACTTGCGCCGCACCCTAGTTGGGGCCTCGGCGCTCGTCAGCCGGATGGCCCATCGGTCACTCGATGGAATGGCTTTGGGGAGAGGTGATCGAAGCGGGGAGGGATCGGGCCCCGCGGTTCCAAGGGCCCCGAGAGCGCTCGGGAGGGGGCTCGGT
>NZ_LIRK01000104.1 GCF_001419765.1 Streptomyces torulosus | reverse complement strand
CGGCGGCCCTCCAGGGCGCTGGCCCGCTCGGTCTCGGCGGTGGCGTACCGGCGCAGCAGCGCGGCGTGTTCGTTGCGGAGGTTCGCCAACTCGGCCCGCTTGGCGCGCAGCTTGTGCTCCAGCTTGGTACGCAGCTCGCGGGACTCCTCGAGGTCCGTCTCCAGTTCCGCGACCCGCTCCTCGTGGCGCCACTCGTCGCTCGCCCGCGCGCGCGTGAGGTCGGCGACGCGTTTGCCCGCCTCGACGTCCCAGCGGCGCATGACCGCGGCGCCCACGGCCGCGGTGGCCGCGGCGAGCGCCGCGAGGACCCGGAGCACCGCCGGCCCGGAGAACACCCAGGGCCCGAGGGCGCAGACGAGCGAGACGCCTGCGATCGCCGTGGGGGGCAGCAGCCTGTGCAGAGGCGGTGAATGGCGGTGACGTCCACGTGGCATGGCCAGAAACTTACCGCGCGTAGGCGAATCATGGTGCCCCGGGCCGTAAAAACTCAGCCGCCCCTCTCACCTCTCACAAGCCCTCACAAGCTCCCTCACCACCGGGGCACCATTGCGCTCACCGGCGGCTCCTCTACTCGATCAACTCCCGTCATTCCAGATACGCCTTGGCCACATCACGCTCTTTCGCCACCCGCGCAATTCCACGGATTCCACCGATCCCAGGGATCCCACCGATCCCACGGCTCCCACGGAATTGCCGACCGGCCCGGACCCCCGCCCCTCACCGGTCACTGAGCCGTCCGCTGATCCACTGCAGGGTCGCCGGAATCTCCCGCCGCCACGTGTTGAAGTTGTGCCCGCCGCTGTCGAGGATGATCGACGAGATCCGCGTCGGCTGCTTCTCCTCGGCCAACGCGATGAAGTCCAGTGTGGCCTTGTAGTTGACCTCTCCCTGTTTGCTGCTGGTGACGAGAAGAGAGGTGTCGGGCGCCGGCCGGTGCTTGAGGTACCAGAACAGATCGGCCTCGTTCCGCAGCGTCTTGTTCCCCCGGAAGAGATCACCGGTGGTCGGGTCGATCGGCGCCTTGTAGTACGGCGAGAGTCCCGCGCCGGCGGCGAACGTCCCCGGGTGGTGGACGGCGAGCTTCAGTGCGCAGTACCCGCCGGTGGAGTCGCCGATGACGCCCCAACTGCCGGGCCTCCTGCCGACCCTGTAGTGGTGGCCGACCGCGTCCGGCAGGTCCCGCGCGAAGAACGTCTCGGTCTGCGGGCCTCCCGGGACGTCCACGCACTCGGTGTCGCGCGGCGGCGCCACGGTCGGCCGCATCATGACCAGGATCATCGGCTGCGCCTTGCCCTCGCGGGCCAGCGTGTGGGCGGTCTGCGGGAAGTGCAGGCCCTTGATGAGCGCCTCGGCGGTGCCCGGGTAGCCGGTGAGGACGACGGCCGCCGGGAAGCTGCGGGTGCGGTACCGGGGCTGGAAGTACTCCGGCGGCAGATAGACGTACGCCGGGCTGGCGATCCGTGAGGTACGGCCGATGATCTCGACCTTCTGGATCTGCCCGCCGACCTCGGGCCGGCCGCCGCCCGTCACGTTCACCGGCCGGGTGTCGAGGACCCGCAACGGGCCCCCGGTCTCGGCGTCGTCGTGGTCGACGACGACGCCCTGCGCGGTCTCCCGGCCGAAGAGGTCGGCCCAGCTGGCGTAGAACCCGAAGGCCTGGTTCGCGGTGAGGCCGATCGCCGCGAAGACGGCGACCTGCGTGGCCAGCAGCACCCCGATCCGTCCGCACACGGGCCGCCAGCCCCGCCGTGCCAGCCTCGGCCACAGCCACACCGTGCCGACGAACAGCAGCACTGCGGACGTCACCGCCAGCACCAGCACCTTGTTGCTCGTAAGACCCATCGGATTGTCCCCCGCCGTTCTTTCTTTCCCTGTCTTTCCCTGCCCTTTGGTTCAGCTTTCCGATGGAGAGTGAACCGACGTGGCCGAGCCAACGTCCTAGAGGGCGCAATGTCGCCGGATGCCGGAAAGGCGCCGGGTCCAAGATCTCTCGCGGAACTACGGGATGCGATGTCTGTCAGGACAGATGGGGAAATGTCGGGTGGGGTTCCGGTCCGTTCGGGCCGGCTCCCGCTGAGCGCCGCTCGGCGCGCACGCGGCCTGCTGCGCGGGCCGCGCCCCGAGGCGGTGCCCGCGCTGGTCGCCAGGGCCTGCACGCTCGTCGGACTCGTGGACATCGCCGCCGGCGTGTTCCCCCGCTTCCGGCACAGCCGGATGCACGCGCTGGCGGAGGTGCTGCCGGGTGCCCTCGGCCCGTTCGCCGCGGCGATGTCGCTGAGCGCGGGGGTCCTCCTGCTGCTGCTCGCCCACGGACTGCGGCGACGCAAGCGCCGGGCCTGGCGCGCGGCGGTCGTGCTCCTGCCGGCCGGGGCGATCGCGCAGTTCACCTACCGGCACTCGATCGTCGGCGTCCTCATCTCCCTGGCGCTGCTCGTCCCGCTGCTGCGCCACCGCGACGAGTTCCGCGCCCTGCCCGACCCCACCAGCCGCTGGCGGGCACTCGCCAACTTCATGCTGATGGGCACCGGTTCGATCCTCCTCGGCCTGCTCGTCGTCAGCGCCCACGCCCAGCACATGGTGGGCGACCCGAGCCTCGCCGACCGGCTCGAACACGTCATCTACGGCCTCTTCGGCTTCGAGGGACCCATCGTCTACGCCGGCAACACCTCGTGGACGGTCGCCTACTCGCTCGGCGCCCTCGGCCTGCTGACCGCCGTCACCACCATCTACCTCGCCTTCCGCCCCGAGCACCCGGCGGCCCGCCTCACCTCCGACGACGAGTCCCGGCTGCGCGCCCTGCTGGTCCGGCACGGCGGCCGTGACTCCCTCGGCCACTTCGCGCTCCGCCGCGACAAGGCGGTCGTGTTCTCACCGAGCGGCAAGGCGGCGGTGACGTACCGGGTCGTCTCCGGGGTGATGCTCGCCAGCGGCGACCCGATCGGCGACGTCGAGGCCTGGCCCGGCGCCATCGAACGCTTCATGGACGAGGCCAAGGCCCACTCCTGGACCCCCGCCGTCATGGGCTGCTCCGAGACCGGCGCCGAGGTGTGGACCCGCGAGACCGGCCTCGACGCCCTCGAACTGGGCGACGAGGCGGTGGTGGACGTCGCGGATTTCTCCCTCGCCGGACGCGCGATGCGCAACGTGCGTCAAATGGTGAAGCGCATCGAGCGCCTGGGTTACGAAACCCGGGTGCGGCGCGTCCGTGACCTCGGCGAGGCCGAACTGGACCGCATCCGCCGCGCCGCCGAGGACTGGCGGGGCACCGACACCGAGCGCGGCTTCTCCATGGCGCTCGGCCGCATCGGCGACCCGGACGACGGCGACTGCCTGATCGCCACCGCCCACAAGGCCGACGAGACCCCCGGCCCCTACGGCGACCTGAAGGCCGTACTCCACTTCGTGCCCTGGGGCCCCGACGGCGCCTCCCTCGACCTGATGCGCCGCGACCGCTCCGCCGACCCCGGCATGAACGAACTCCTCATCGTCGCGGCCCTCGAAGCGGCCCCCCGCCTGGGCGTCCAGCGCGTCTCCCTGAACTTCGCGATGTTCCGCGCCGCCCTGGCCCGCGGCGAGAAGATCGGCGCAGGTCCCGTCCTGCGCGCCTGGCGCGGCCTGCTCGTGTTCCTCTCCCGCTGGTTCCAGATCGAGTCGCTGTACAAGTTCAACGCCAAGTTCCGCCCGCGCTGGGAGCCCCGCTTCGTCGTCTACGCCACCTCACGCGACCTGCCCCGCATCGGCCTCGCCGCCATGCAGGCCGAGGGCTTCGTCAGCCTCGCCCTCCCCCGCGTCCTGCGCCGCCGCCCCAGGCC
>NZ_LIRK01001039.1 GCF_001419765.1 Streptomyces torulosus | reverse complement strand
GGGATGACGCGGGGCGCGTAGGCACCCGTGGGGCCGAGGGGACCCCTGCGGGTCCAGGGGCCGCGGAGGGTGGGCGCCGTCCAGGAGTCGAAGCCCCGGGTCGCGCCGATGGAGCCGAGGAGCAGCCAGCTGCCGTCGTCGAGGCGCTCCAGGACCGGGCATTCGAGTTCGTCGACGTCGCCGGGTGAGATCAGCGGCGGGTGGACGGTCCAGTGCTCCAGGTCGGCCGAGGTGGCGAGGGCCACGCAGCCGCTGACCTCGACCGGGAGCGAGGCGTCGCTCGCGCAGATCACCATCGCCCAGCCGTCGCCCTCGTCGTCCCGCACCACGAACGGGTCGCGCCAGCCCATACGGTCGGCGGTGCGGTACCACCGGGGGTCCGCCTCGACGACGGGCCCGGTGCCGTGGCGGCGCCAGCCGGTGCCGTCGGTGCGGTCGGAGTACGCGAGGCCGACCGACTGCAACGGCCAGCCCTCGGGGGTCAGTCCGCTCACGCCCGTGTAGAACATCGCCATCCCGGAGCCGTGCCGGAAGGGGTGCATCGTCCACACCGCCTGCTGGTCGAAGCGGCCCGGCAGCCCGTTGCCGAACGCGGTCCCCCGCGGCCGCCAGCCGACCAGGTCGGCCGAGGTGGCCCTGCCGTAGGAGGTCTCCATCCTCAGGTGGTCGAACTCGGTGGTCCACGGCCCCTGGAGGTGCAGCACCGCGTAGGTCCCGTCGTCGTCGCGGAGCAGGGCGAAGTCGTTCACGCAGAGGCCGGGCGGGGCATATCGCATGCACAGTTCCTGTCGACTCGCAGCGCCCAAACGCGTGCGCTGACCATGGACCTTCTAGGTCTCGCTTGAGAATCGGCCCAAGTAAAACTGAACGCAAACGCTTGCGCAACAACCGGGTCGGGTTTACGGTCACGTCACCCACAGCTCACACCGCCGTGAAGACGTGCAACCGACGGGAGAAGTCCGCCGTGACCGTCAGCATCACCGATGTCGCCCGCGCCGCCGGGGTCTCGGCGTCCACCGTGTCCCGCGCGTTGCGCGGCCGGCCGGGCGTGTCGGACGAGGTCCGCGCGCAGATCACGGCCGTCGCCGAGCAACTCGGCTACACGGCCTCCCGCTCGGCGTCCAGCCTGGCCAGCGGGCGCACCTTCACCATCGGGGTCGTCGCCCCGTACATAGGCCGGTGGTTCTTCGGCACGGTCCTCGACGCGGCCGAGCAGGTGTTCAGCGCCGCCGGGTACGACGTGCTGCTCTACAACCTGGGGTCGGCGGAGGCGCGCAAGCGTTTCTTCACGAAGATGCCGGTCCGCAAGCGCGTGGACGCGGTGCTGTCGCTGCTGATCCCGGACGAGGAGGAGTCGGCCGCGCTGCGTTCGCTCGGTGTGCCGCTGGCCTCCACGGTGGGCGGCGCGCGGCCCGGCTTCACGGTGGTCGGCATCGACGACCGGGCGGGCGCGGAGAGTGCCGTACGGCATCTGGTGAACCTCGGCCACCGTCGGATCGGCATGATCTCCGGGGCCAGCGGGCCCCTGCACTGGACCACTCCCGTCGACCGTCGGGCCGCCTATCTGCACGTCCTCGCCGAGGCCGGGATCGAGCCCGATCCGGCGCTGGAGGCGGACGGCGACTACACCGTGGAGGGCGGTGAGCGGGCGATGACCGAGTTGCTGGCCGCCAGCCGGCCGCCGACCGCGGTGTTCGCGCAGTCCGACGAGATGGCGATGGGCGCGTTGCGCGCGCTGCGGCGCCATCGGCTGCGAGTACCCGAGGACGTGTCCGTGGTGGGCTTCGACGACCACGAACTCGCCGACGTGGTCGGGCTGACGACCGTGGCCCAGCCGGTCGCCGGGCAGGGCGCGGAGGCCGCGCGGCTGCTGCTGCGGCAGCTCGACGAGCAGGACGCCGTGCCGCGGGGCCGGGTGGAGATGCCCATCCGCCTCGTCCTCCGCGAGACCACGGCACCGCCCCGCCCGCGCGGACCGCAGTGACCGCCGGATCCCCTCAGGCCCCGGCCGACTCCGCCCGCTCCCCCAAGGCTCCGGGCACCTCCGCCGAACCGCCCCCGGCCCCGGGC
>NZ_LIRK01001038.1 GCF_001419765.1 Streptomyces torulosus | reverse complement strand
TCGCGGGCGCCGGTGCCGCCGCCCCCGGCATCTCCCCCGCGCCCGGCGGCACCGGCGCCCGCGACCTGCACGCCTTCATCGCCGGCCTGCCCAAGGCCGAACTGCACGTGCACCACGTCGGCTCCGCCTCCCCCCGGATCGTCTCCGAACTCGCCGCCCGCCACCCCGACTCCAAGGTGCCGACCGACCCCGAGGCGCTCGCGGACTACTTCACGTTCACGGACTTCGCGCACTTCATCCAGGTGTATCTGTCCGTGGTGGACCTGATCCGCACCCCGGAGGACGTCCGGCTGCTGACGTTCGAGGTGGCCAGGGACCTGGCCCGGCAGCAGGTGCGGTACGCCGAGCTGACCATCACGCCGTACTCCTCGACGCGTCGCGGCATCGACGAGCGGGCGTTCATGGACGCGATCGAGGACGCCCGCAAGGCGGCCGAGGCCGAGTTCGGGACCGTACTGCGCTGGTGCTTCGACATCCCCGGCGAGGCGGGACTCGTGTCGGCCGACGAGACCGTCCGGCTCGCGACCGACGACCGGCTGCGCCCGGAGGGCCTGGTGTCGTTCGGGCTCGGCGGGCCCGAGGTCGGCGTGCCGCGACCGCAGTTCAAGCCGTACTTCGACCAGGCCATCGCGGCCGGACTGCACTCCGTTCCGCACGCCGGCGAGACCACCGGGCCGGAGACGGTCTGGGACGCGATCAACGAACTGCGCGCGGAGCGCATCGGCCACGGCACGAGTTCCGCCCAGGACCCGAAGCTGCTCGCCCACCTCGCCGAGCACCGGATCGCCCTGGAGGTCTGCCCCACGTCGAACATAGCGACGCGTGCGGTCCGCACCCTCGACGAGCATCCGATCAAGGAGTTCGTGGCGGCCGGGGTCCTGGTGACCGTCAACTCCGACGACCCGCCGATGTTCGGCACCGACCTCAACACCGAGTACGCGGTCGCCGCGCGGCTCCTCGACCTCGACGAGCGGGGGCTGGCCGCGCTCGCGAAGAACGCGGTGGAGGCGGCCTTCCTCGACGAGCCCGGCAAGGCCCGGCTGGCCGCCGACATCGACACCTACACCTCGGCCTGGCTCGCCCCCTGACCCGCGCCGGAAGACGACCCGCACCGGTAACCACCATGAACCCCCTGCGCACCGTGACCGCCGTGGCCCATCGCGGCGCCCCGTACCGCCACCGCGAGAACACCCTTGACTCGCTGCGGGCGGGGCTCGCGCTGGGCGCGGACGCCGTCGAGTTCGACGTACGGACGACCCGCGACGACGTACCGGTCCTCCTCCACGACTCCACGCTGAAGCGGCTGTGGGAACTGGACCGGCCGCTCGCGGCGCTGTCCGCCGCCGAGGTGCGGGGGCTCACGGCGGACGGTGTGCCGACGCTGGCCGAGGCGCTGGCCGTCACCGCGGACAGCCGGGTCATGATCGACCTGCCGGGTGCGGCCGACCGCCGGGCGATACGGCAGGTCGTGGGCGTCGTCCAGGAGTGCGGGGCGCAGGAGCGGGTGTACTACAGCGCCGGGGCCGACACCATGCTCGCGCTACGGGCCGTCGCCCCCGACGCCGAGATCGCCCTCACCTGGAAGACCCTCGCCCCGCCCCGCCCGGCTCTCCTCGCCGCCGTACGCCCCCGCTGGCTCAACTACCGCTTCGGGTTGGTGAGCCGGGCCCTCGCGGACCGTGTCCACCGCG
>NZ_LIRK01001037.1 GCF_001419765.1 Streptomyces torulosus | reverse complement strand
GGCCCGGCGGTGAAGCCGGGGACGTGTTCCTCGGCGTCCGGGACCAGCGCGGTCGTGGCCCGGCGACGGCGGAGCGCGAAGCCCGCCGTGATGGTGGCCGCGATGAGGAGGCCGCCGGTGACGAGGGCACCGCGGGCTCCGGCGCGTTCCATGAGCAGGCCGAGCAGTGGCGGACCGGCGAGGCCCCAGCCGGTGCTGATGCTGCCCCAGACGCCGAGGACCCGGCCCCGCAGATGGGCGGGCGGATCGGTCTGGAGGACGGTCGTGCCCGCTGTGTCGGAGACGGACTCCAGCACGGCCATCGGCAGGACGAGCACGAGGAGCACCGCGAGCGACGGGGAGAACCCGGCCACCGCCTGGAGCAGCGCGCCCCCGGCCGCCAGTACCCCGACGAGACGGACGGACGGGCTGCGCAGCCGGGCGCCGAGCACCGCGCCGAGGATGCCGCCCACGGCGAGCACCGTGGAGACCGTGCCGAACGCCCCGGCGCCGCCCGCGAGGGGCCCGGTGACGAGCACGGCCAACGTCAGCCCGTAGTTCCGCCCGAACATCGAACTGATCCCGGTGATACCGGCGAGCGCGACCAACCGGGGCCGACGGAAGAAGTAGACGAGCCCCTGGCGCACGGTCATGTCCGTGGAACGGCCATGACCCTCCGCCGTGGCCGTCGGCCGCGTCTTCGTCCTCGCGCGTGTTCCCCGTTGCGCAGGGATCACGGGCTCATCGGTGGTGATGGCGGTGACGGTGGCGGTCGCGGACGCCTGGAGCGCCTCGTGCACCGGACGGAGGAACGGGATCACCGAGGCGACGAAGAGGAACGACAGTCCGTTGGCGGTGTACGCGGCCGCCGTCCCGAGGAACCCGACGGTCACCCCGGCCAGCGCCGTCCCGGCGAGCCGTCCGGCGCTGTGCACCAGCGAGCCGACGCCGATGGCGGAGGGCACGTCCTCCTTGCGGACGAGGTCGTTGCCGAGGAGCGCGCAGGCGGGCCCGTCGACCGTGGCGACGAGACCGGTGACGGCGGCCAGCACCATCAGCACGGTCACGTCGAGCCGGTCCGTGGCGACGAGGGCGGCGGTCGTGAAGGCCACCGCGCCGAGCAGCGCCTGGCTGACCGCGGCGGTCGTCTTCCGGGGCCAGCGGTCCACGGCGGCGCCTCCCACGAGGCTGACCAGCAGCGCGGGCGCGGCCTGGACGGAGATGGACAGACCGGTCGCGGCGGCGGAGCCGGTGATCTGGAGCACCAGGAGGTTCTGGACGGTGAGCTGCATCCACGTCCCGGCGTTGGACAGGAAGTTCGCGAGGGACCACCAGCGCATGCTGGGGTACTTCAGGGAACGCCAGGGGGAGCGCGAGGCGGGGGCGGGCGCGCGGCCCGCGGGGGAAGAAGGCACGGTGAGCTACTCGGAGACGGGTCCGTGGACGCGGGCAGGGCGGGACGAGGGGTTCGACTGCGAGGTCTCGGA
>NZ_LIRK01001036.1 GCF_001419765.1 Streptomyces torulosus | reverse complement strand
CCCCCGCCACCGCAACGACCGAGGCGCGGCCATCCTGGAGTTCGCCGGCTTCCTCCCCATCCTCCTCCTCGTGGCCATGGCCGCGATCCAACTCGGCCTCATCGGCTACGGCATCAGCCAGGCCGGCTCAGCCGCGAGGGCGGCGGCCCGCGCCGAGTCCCTCGGCAACGACGGCGTCGCAGCGGGCCAGGCCGCGGCGAGCGGCTGGCTGGACCCGGAGGTGAGCCCGAACCAGGGCCCCGACACCACCACCGCCACAGTCGTCGTCACGGTCCCCTCCGTGATTCCCCTCTTCGACCCGGTCTCCCTCGAACGCACAGCGACGATGCCGAACGACGAGGACGAAGACTGACCAGAAGCCCCCACGCCACCCAAGCACCAGCCCCCAGAGAGGAGTTGACGAAGAGATGAGCCTGCGATCCCGTATCGCCGCCCCCGACGAGGGGGGAACCGGACGCGAGGACGGACACCTCGTGGCCGTCTACCGCGCCAAGCTCCTCGAAGAGATCGACCTCGCCGAGATGTCGGCCCTGACGGCGGCCGACCGCCGAGCCCGCCTGGAACGCGTCCTCGGCCACATCATCAGCCGGGAAGGCCCGGTCCTCTCCTCCGCGGAACGCTCCCAGCTGATCCGCAGAGTCGTCGACGAGGCCCTCGGCCTGGGCGTCCTGGAGCCCCTCCTCGCCGACGCCTCCGTCACCGAGATCATGGTCAACGGCCCCGACTCGATCTTCGTGGAGCGAGCCGGCCGCGTGGAACAGCTCCCGCTCCGCTTCGCCTCCACGGACCAGCTGATGCAGACGATCGAACGCATCGTCTCCACGGTCAACCGCCGCGTCGACGAGTCGAACCCCATGGTCGACGCCCGCCTCCCCACCGGCGAACGCGTCAACGTCATCATCCCCCCGCTCGCCCTGACCGGCCCGACCCTCACGATCCGCCGCTTCCCGAGGGCGTACACGCTCCCGGAGCTGATAGGCCTCGGCTCCCTCGACGAGCAGATGCTGATGCTGCTGGCCGCGTTCGTCCGGGCCCGCTTCAACGTGATCGTCAGCGGCGGTACCGGCACCGGCAAGACGACCCTCCTCAACGCGCTCTCGGGCCTGATCCCGCCCCGAGAGCGCATCATCACGATCGAGGACTCGGCCGAACTCCAGCTCCAGCAGGACCACGTCATCCGCCTGGAGTCGAGGCCGCCCAACATCGAGGGCAAGGGCCAGATCACCATCCGCGACCTGGTCCGCAACTCCCTGCGTATGCGCCCGGACCGCATCATCGTGGGTGAGGTCCGCGGCGGCGAGACCCTGGACATGCTCCAGGCGATGTCGACGGGCCATGACGGTTCGCTCGCGACGGTGCACGCCAACTCGGCCGAGGACGCGCTGATGAGGCTGCAGACCCTCGGTTCGATGTCCGAGGTCCTGATCCCCTTCGAGGCGCTGAAGGACCAGATCAACTCGGCGGTGGACGTCGTCGTCCAGCTGACCCGCTTCGCCGACGGCTCCCGCAAGATCACGGAGATCGCGCTGCTCGTCTCGCACGGCCGGGAGCAGTTCCGCATCGCCACCGTCTCCCGCTTCGCCCCGGACCCCCTGGGCGCCGACCGCGTCGTCCACGGCCGCTTCGAGCACCTGCCGATCCCCCGCCCCGTGGCGGAGAAGCTGTACGTGGCGAACGAGCCGCTGCCCCCCGCGTACGGCGTGGCGGAGGCCATTGACGTACTCCACACGAGGCAGGCCATCGGATGAAGCCCCGCACCGGCCCCACACCTCGCACCGGCCCCACGCC
>NZ_LIRK01001035.1 GCF_001419765.1 Streptomyces torulosus | reverse complement strand
CGCGCCGGAGCGCACCCTCGCCCCGGCCGGCCGACGTCCCCTCCCCACCGGCGCCCGGACCGCCACAGTGATGGTCATCACGGACGCCCCTCGCAGGCGGCTGCGTACGCTTGTGCAGCACGCTGTCCGGACGCACGCGACTCGTTGTAGGGTAAGGAAACCGCCCTTGACCTGCACAAACGCAGGCAGGGAGCCTAGTCCAGGAGTACCTCGATGCTGCGTACCATGTTCAAGTCCAAGATCCACAGAGCCACCGTCACCCAGGCCGACCTGCACTACGTCGGGTCCGTGACCATCGACGCCGATCTGCTCGACGCCGCCGATCTGCTGCCCGGTGAGCTCGTGCACATCGTGGACATCACCAACGGCGCCCGTCTGGAGACGTACGTCATCGAGGGCGAGCGGGGCTCCGGGGTCATCGGCATCAACGGCGCCGCGGCCCATCTCGTGCACCCCGGAGATCTGGTGATCATCATCAGTTACGCTCAGTTCTCCGACGCCGAAGCCCGGACGATGAGGCCCAGGGTGGTGCACGTGGACGGCGACAACCGGATCGTGGCCCTCGGCGCGGACCCGTCCGAACCGGTACCGGGCTCGGACCAGCGGCGCAGCCCCCAGGCCGTCACGGCCTGAGTCCACGGGCGGCCGCCCGGCGACGCCGACCGTACGCGAGGAGAACCGCATGAGCGAGATCGAGATCCGCGACGACCGGGCCGGCGGCCGCCTGGAGGCCTTCGCCGGGGACGAACTGGCCGGACACATCCAGTACTTCGTCCTGGAGGCCCCGCGGCGCGCCCTCGTCCCGGTCCACACGATCGTCGAGACCGCGTACGAGGGCCAGGGCATCGCCGGTTCGCTGGCACGGTGGCTGTACGGCACGGCGGAACGCGAGGGCATCGTCGTCGCGCCGCTGTGCCCGTACGTCGTGAAGTGGGCGGAGCGGCACCCCGACGAGGCCCCGGCGGCCGACCCGGAGCTGCTGCGGGCCGCCAAGGAGTGGCTCATCGCCCACCCGGAGGGATTCTGATGGGCGACATGCTCGCCCTGCTGCACACCTCCCCCCTCCACATCCCCGTCTTCGACGCCCTCCGCGACGAGGCCCATCCCGACCTGGAGCTGCGGCACTTCGTCGCCGAGGACCTGCTGACCCGCGCGGGCACCGACGGTCCCGCGTCGGTCGCCGACGAGGTCCGGACCCTGGTCGACGAGGCCGTCGCCGAGGGCGCCGCGGCGGTGCTGTGCACCTGCTCCAGCATCGGCGCCGTCGCCGAGGCGACCGACGTCGGCGTGCCCGTGCTGCGCGTGGACCGCCCGATGGCGGCCGCCGCCGTGGCCGCCGGGCCGCGGATCGTCGTCCTCGCCACGGTGCGCAGCACGCTGGCCCCGACGGTGGCCCTGATCGAGGAGGAGGCCACGGGCCCCGTGGAGATCCGCACCCTCCTCCTCGACGAGGCCTGGGCGCTGTTCGAGACCGGTGACACCGAGGGCTACGCCCGCGCGATCGCCGGGGCCGCCGACGAGGTCACCGACGCCGACGCGATCGTCCTGGCCCAGGCGTCCATGACGCCCGCCCAGCGGTGGACCACGACCACGACCCCCGTCCTGTCCAGCCCCCGACCGGGGCTGGCGGCGGGCGCGGCGGTGGTGCGGCCGACCGGGTGACTGCCCGTGGGACGCCCGGGTACTCGTGGCACAAGTCCATGGCCGACATCCACTGGCTGGAGGACACGATGACCCACCCAGAACCGGACCCCGTGCGGCCCGGCCCCACCCCGGGCCGCACGGGGTCCGGT
>NZ_LIRK01001034.1 GCF_001419765.1 Streptomyces torulosus | reverse complement strand
CTCCGGGTCCGCCGTCATACCTGGGTATGACGGCGGACCCGGAGGCGGGTATGACGGCGGACCCTGAGGCGGGTATGACGGCGGACCGGAGAGGGGGCCGGGGAGCGGCGGTATTCGGACGGTTTGGCCTACACGAGTCAGTCGTCACCGTGCGGGCCGTCGGGAGGCCGCTCGTTCGGGCGGTGAAATTCCGTCATTCCGCATACGCCGGGTCGCACCGTCCGAAAGGCTATTGGCAAGTGCGGATGGCGTGTTCCATGGGCTGATGCACCCTCAGACGTCAATAAAATAAGACAACATCGGTCCGCTGTTCCGCTGTTCGGGGGAAGGCTCCCGATAGGCTCAGAACCGCAGCGCGGAGCCCATGGCCTGCCCGGATGGTGGAATGCAGACACGGCGAGCTTAAACCTCGCTGCCCCTCGCGGGCGTACCGGTTCAAGTCCGGTTCCGGGCACCTTCCCTCACAGGCCGTGAGTGCGTGAGCACCCGTTGTCGACCGCAACGGCGCGCTGCTGATGTGCTGTGAAGGCTGCCGCGGCCCCCGGAACGGTGTGTTCCGGGGGCCGCGGCGCATCTCGGCGGGGGCAGGGTTCGGCAGTCGGCCCCGTGGGGCGGTGTCAGTCCGGCAGGGAGGCCGCCGGGGCCCGGTCGGCCAGGGCGCGGACCAGGGACGTCCAGAACGCCGGGGTGTACTCCGTGATCAGCGGCCGGGGCGTGCCCTTCGGCCAGGTGAAGGCGATGCCCGGATTGTGCAGGTCGGTGCCGTCGGGGAGGAAGAAGTGCGGGCTGCCCCGCACCTCCGGCGCCTTCGACTCCTCCCACTGGTCGAAGAGGACCCCGCGGCTCGTGCCGCGGCGCAGCGCCCCGTCGAGATGGGCGGTGTCGACCAGGGGGCAGCCCTCGGCGACCGCGAGGATCTCGGAGTGGACGCTGACGCAGCGGGACTCGGCGTAGAAGGCGTGGCGCAGGGCCGCGTCGAGCTGGTCGGAGGCGGCCAGGCCCGCCTCCGGGGTGCCGGGCTGGGTCTTGGCCGCCTGGACCGCCTCCATGGCGGGCAGCATGGTCACCGGATAACCGGACTCCGGGCCCTGCCAGTCCGTCCACCCGAGAGCGGGTTCCCGCTCCGCCACGGCGGCGATCTCGGGGTCGAGGATCCACTTGGGCGTGGGCCGGGAGTTGAACAGCTCCAGGGGGAACGCCCGGTGGTCGACGGCGAGCGCGACACCCTCCTCGGCGGCCGCCCGCCGCAGGTTGAACAGCCCCAGAGAGGCCCAGGGGCAGCCGATGTCGGAGTACACGGTCACGGTGTTCATCGCAGGGCGTTCCGTCCTCAGCGGGCCGCGGCCAGGGCGGGGCTGGCCGTCTCCGGGCGGGTGAAGGTGCGGTTGTGGTAGACGAGTGGCTCCTGGTCGCCGACGTACACGGCCTCGACCCGGCCCACGAGAATACTGTGGTCGCCGCCGTCGAGCACCGCGTGCGCGGTGCAGGCCAGCCGGGCGGTGGCGCCGGGCAGACCGGGCAGGTCCAGCTCGCAGGGGACCATGTCGCCGGTGGTGAACTTGTCGTGGCCGGAGCGGGCGAAGTGCCGTGCGATCGCGGCCTGTTCGGCGGACAGAATATTGATCATGAAGCGCTCGGCGGCCACGAACGTGTCGTGCGAGCCGGCCGACTTGGCGGGGCAGACCAGCACCAGCGGCGGGTCCAGGGAGAGCGAGCTGAACGAGCTCGCGGTGAATCCCCAGCGCCGGCCGCTGCCGTCCGTGGTGGTCACGATCGTGACGGGGCTCGGCACTTGGGCCATGGCGCGGGTGAAATCCGATGGGGCGACGGCGGACATCGGTCCTCCAGGGGCCGGGAAGCGGATGGGGG
>NZ_LIRK01001033.1 GCF_001419765.1 Streptomyces torulosus | reverse complement strand
GCCGCCGACCAGTACCGGGCGGTGACGGCGGGCTTCGCCGCCCAGCGTGAACTCACCAAGCAGGCGCTGGGCGCCGGTCCCGAGGGGGTGCTCGCCGCGCTCGCCTCACAGGTCGACGGGTGGGCCGCGCTGTACGACGCCTCCGGTGCCGTGGTGGCCGCGGCGCCCGAGTGGGCGGAGCGGCGGGCCGGGCGGCTCACCGCCGACGTCGAACGGCTGCGGGACCGGCCCGCCCCGGCCAGCGCGGTCGTCGGTGGCGAGGACCGCGTCGAGCTGCACTCCCTCGGCACCGGGCGGCGGGCCCGCGCCGCGCTCGCCGTGGGCACGGCCGCCGCGCTGGGCACCGCCGAGCGGTACGCCGTCCACTCCGCGATCGCGCTGCTGACGCTGACGACGGAGAGGTCCCGCTCGTTGCACGCCGCCGAGCAGCGGATCGGGGTGGCGGTGCTGCGGATGCTGCTGGCCGGGGAGTCGGACCACGCGCGGGCCGTCGCCGGGGACCTGTACGGGGAGCTGCTGGACGCGCCGTTCCGGCTGATCCTCGCCGAGTCGGGCTCCGCGTCGGCGGCCCGGGCGCGGGCGGAGGGCGTGGTCGGCCCGACCGGTGCGTCGACCGGGAGCGGCGCGGCCGTCGGCGGTGGTGGTGGGGCCGGGAACGGTGGCGCCGCCGGGAGCAGCGGGACGGCCGGCCGGGAGAGCGGGCGGTACCGGGCCGCCGCCTTGGCCGCCGCCACGGCGAACGGCGACCCGCTCGCGCAGCTCGCCGAGGTCGTCGAGGCGGCGGCCGCGCGGGCCGGGGAAGCCGTGCTTGTCGTGCCCGAGGGGGAGCGGCTCGTCGTGCTCGCCGTGGACGGGGGCGCGGCGGTGGCCGCGTGCGGGGAGTTCGCGGCGGCGCTGGAGACGGCACGGGCGGCGACCGCGCGGGGCGCGGGGGCTACGGGCGGGACGTCGGCGGCTGCGGGAGCGCCCTCGGCCGCGGCCGGTCCCGCGGTCTCGGCCGGAGGCCCCGGCGCGGGCCCGGCTCCCCTGTCGGCCTCGGCGGCGGGCGCTGCCGCGGCATCCGCGTTCTCCGAGGAGGAGGAACTGGTCGTCGGCCTCTCCGCGCCGGCCGGGCCCATAGCGGTCTCGGCCGCGTACAAGCAGGCCGAGCAGGCTCTGTCGGTGGCGCGGCGGCGGGGGCGATGCCTGGTCGAGCACGAGGAACTGGCGGCCGGGTCCGTGCTGCCGCTGCTCGCGGACGACGCGGTGCGGGCCTTCGCGGACGGGCTGCTGCGCGCGCTGCGAGACCACGACGCGACCGGGCGGGGAGATCTGGTCGCCTCGTTGCGGGCGTGGCTGTCGCGGCACGGGCAGTGGGACGCGGCTGCGGCGGACCTCGGGGTGCACCGGCACACGTTGCGGTACCGGATGCGGCGGGTGGAGGAGATCCTCGGGCGGTCGCTGGACGACCCCGATGTACGGATGGAGCTGTGGCTGGCGTTGAAGGCGACGTCCGCGGCGGGGGAGTGACCGGGGGGTTCCTCGCCCCCGCCGCCCCTACCCGTCCCTTTCCTACGTGCGGGTGGGTGGGGGCTGGTCGCGCAGTTCCCCGCGCCCCTGAAGACGGCCTGCGGCCCCTTCGCCAAAAAGCGAGGGCCGCAGGCCCCGCTTTTTGAGGGGCGCGGGGAACTGC
>NZ_LIRK01001032.1 GCF_001419765.1 Streptomyces torulosus | reverse complement strand
GATGGGTATAAGAGCCAGATGTAGGGGAGGTCGGGTGGGACGTCGGGGAAGAGGGGGGTGTATGTGGTGGGGTCCTTGCGTAGGAGTGCCGAGCGGTGGCTGCGGTGGAACGTGTCGTCGCCCAGCCAAGGGGGGAGTTCGGCGGCCTCCCTCAGCGCGACCTGGGGGCGGACCCGCGTTCCGGGGCGGAACGCCAAGAGGTCGGCGACCAGGGTGGCCGCGCAGCTGTCCTGGTGGCCCTGCTCGCGCCACACCGCGCACACGTCCAGGCCGTACCGGACGAGCGCTTCCTCGTATCCGGCCCACATCCGTACCGCCGGATGGTGGCGCCAGCCGTAGCCCGGTACGACGAGGCCGCGGAGCACCTGCAACGCCTCGACCCGTTGTTTGCCGAGACGACGGCGGTCCAGGGTGAGCGCCGACGCCCGGAAGTCGGGGTAGGGCAGGAACGTCTGCATGGTGGCGTCACGAGTACCGCGCCGGCGGCCCTGACACATCCCGACGACGACCGAATGGGATGCGGAGAAAACGGGCACTTCGGGAATCATGAACGCACAGCACGACGGCCCCGACCGCGCTCATCAGCGGCCCGAGGGGCTCAGCGACACGACGGTGGAGGCGCTCGGAGCGCTCTCCAAGGCGCTGGAGATGACCGAGCGGGCCCGCGGCCGCCTCTACGACTTCCATCAGCTCACCGGCGGTGCCGATCTCGAACTGGACCGGGCCGTGCGCCTGCTGCGGGAGGCCGGGCACCCGGAGTGGGCGGAGAAGGTGCGGACCGAGATCGTCGGGCGCAATGTCATCCCCGGGCACTGGACGTTCCAGATCGTCGAGGCCTACAACGACACCTACTACGAGCCGTTCAAGGCGCTGGAGAAGAGCGCCGTGGACGAGCTGGCCGACGGCCGGGACCATCTCTACGAGGCGGAGATGAAGGAGGCCCGCCGTACGGCCGGCCACCCCGCCCACACCGCCCGACCCGACGGCCCGTGAGTGGCTTCCGCGTGGAGCGGGGGGAGGAGGCGGATGGTTCGTCCTCGCGGCCCTCCTCGTGTCGTCATCCAAGGCGCCGCCGCCCCGCGGTCGCGCCGTTTCCGCAGGTCAGTCGCATTGTCAGTGGTGCCTTCTAATGTCGTGAGGGATGGCACACGCGTGGAGATGTACCGGGCTGCGGTGGGGCGGCGCCGAGCCCTGTCTGGTGTGGGAAGGCGGGCGGAGGAGTCCTCTGCCTCGGGGGAAGGCGGTGGTCTTCGGAGTCGTGGGCGGGGGCGGACGGACCTGCGTCGGGGCCCGGGGGCACGCGTGTCCGGTGCGGGCGGGCGTCCCGGGGCGGAGTACCGGCGCGCGGTGCGAGGAGTGCGCGCGGCTGGACCGGGCGCACTCCGTCGCGGCCGACACCTTCGCCGATGATCCGCGGCCGTACCACGTGTACCTCGCGTGGTTCGGGCCCGGCATGGTGAAGGTCGGGATCACGGCCGTCGAGCGGGGGTCGGCGCGGCTGCTGGAGCAGGGGGCGGTGTGCTTCGCGTGGCTCGGGCGGGGGCCGCTGATGGCCGCGCGGCGGGCCGAGGAGGTGCTGCGGGCCGCGTTGAAGGTGCCGGACCGGATTCCGTACGCCGAGAAGAGGGTGCTGCGGGCCGCCCTGCCGGAACGGGCTGAGCGTGAGGGGGAGTTGGCGGCGGTCCACGGGCAGGCCCTCGCTCTGCAGGGGTGGCCGGAGTCCCTGGAACCGGTGGCGTTCCAGGCGGTCGATCACTTCGGGGTGTTCGGGCTGGACGGGCTGCCGGCCGCCGACGGGGTGGTGAGCGAGCTGGTCGCGGGCGGCGTGGTGGGCGGTGAGGTGCTCGCCGTCGCCGGGCCCGATCTGCATCTCGCCACCGGGCGGGGAGTCGTCGTCCTGGACACACGGCTCATGACCGGGTGGGAGTTGACCGCTCCCACGGGCGAGGGCGCGCGTGACACGGTCACGGTGCCGGTCAGAGAGGTGCGGGAGCGAGGGGGAG
>NZ_LIRK01001031.1:1297-1576 GCF_001419765.1 Streptomyces torulosus | reverse complement strand
GGAAGTGAGTGAGGGCGAAGACGTGAGGGAGGACGGGTAGGCTCCGGGTAGGACGGGGGGGGGCACGCGGGGCAGCGGCCACCTCCGGCCTCGAAAGGGCTCAGGCGTCTGCCCTCGCCGCCCCCGCCAGCACCGCTTCCACGACGCGCTCCACGTCCGCCTCCTCCGTCCGCCAGTTGCTGAACGCCGCCCGCAGCGCATGCGTCCCGTGGAGGACCGTCGGCGTCACGAAGGTCTCGCCCCCGGCGGCGATCGCGTCGGCCAGCGCGTGAACCCGCT
>NZ_LIRK01001031.1:0-1264 GCF_001419765.1 Streptomyces torulosus | reverse complement strand
GCGGGCAGGGCGCGCAGCCGCCGGGAGTTCTCGGGGGTGAGGTGCAGGAAGTCGGGCTCGCCGGAGGGGAGGCCCAGGTACGGGGAGGCGTTGTGGAAGACGCGGACCTGGAGGTCCTGGCGGCGGGTGAACTGGACGGCCGCGTCGTAGGGCACGTTCAGCCACTTGTGCAGGTCGACGCAGACCGCCGAAGGCGGCGTCGACGTGCAACCAGAAGTCGTACCGCTCCTTCAGCGCGGCGACGGCCCGCAGATCGTCGAAGTCGACCGTGTTCACCGTCCCGGCGTTGGCCACGACGACCGCCGGGCGCCCGCCGAGCGATTCCAGGGCGGCGGCGAGCGCCTCCACGTCCACCGCCTCCCGGCCGCCGGGCAGCAGCGGGACCGTGCGCAGGCGGTCCCGGCCGATGCCGAGGACGGAGAGCGCCTTGGTGACGCTGGAGTGCGGGCTGCCGGACAGGACGTCGACGGGGCCGAGGGCCGCCACGCCCTCGCGGGACACGTCCACGCCCAGCCGCTCGCCGAGCCACTCACGGGCGACGGCCAGCCCCACCGTGTTGGAGACGGTCGCGCCGGTCACGAACGCGCCCCCGTACTCCCCGCCCAGGCCGAACAACTCCCGCAGCCAGCCCAGGGTCTCGCGCTCCAGGGCCGTCGCGAAGGAGTCGCCGCCCCCGGACACGTTCTGGTCGTAGGCGCTGGTCAGCCAGTCCCCGGTGACGGCCGCCGGGGTGGCGCCCCCGGTGACGAAACCGAGGTAACGGGGCCCGGCGGAGCCGGAGAATCCCGGCGCCCAGCGCTCCGCGAAGCGGGCGAGGGCACCCTCCGCCCCGATGCCCGCCGACGGAAGCGGTACGGGACCGGGCCGGCCGCCGGGTCGGGCGACGGGGCGCTCCGCGATGCCCGCCACCTCCTTGGCGGCGAAGTCACGGGCGGACTGCAGGAGATCGGGGAGCCGGGAGAGATCGTCGGCGAGCACGGGGTCCATGAATCCGCAGCGTAGGGCGGGACGGAGGCCCGGTCGTGGGCCACTTCGAGGAAACTGGACTGGTCGGCGGCGCAACGACGGCGCCTTACCGTGCTTCCGACCGTGCGCGACATCGGCGCCGTACCCGGCTTCGGGTAGCCGATTGACGCGGCGCCGCACCGGGCTTCGGGCGGCCGACTGACGACGGTGCCCTACGGCGCTTCCGACGGTGGTGTCACGACGGCTCCGTACAACGCTTCGAGCGGCTGCCCTTGCGCCCCCGTCGCCCCCTCTACCC
>NZ_LIRK01001030.1 GCF_001419765.1 Streptomyces torulosus | reverse complement strand
CGGTCGTGCCGGTGCCGGCCGGCGGGGCCGGGGGGTGCACCAGGTCGCTCTGGAGGGCCGCCGGTGACGGGCGGGCGGGGGCCGGCGTCGGGCCCTCGGCGGCGGTGGAGGTCACGGTGCCCCCGGCGACGGCGTACGTCCCGTTGCCGTACCGCTCCCCCAGGGACTCCCGCGCGATCTTCTCCTGGAGTTTCAGGATGCCCTGGAGAAGGGCCTCGGGGCGGGGCGGGCAGCCGGGGACGTAGACGTCGACGGGGATGATCTGGTCGACGCCCTTGGTCACCGAGTAGGAGTCCCAGTAGGGGCCGCCGCAGTTGGAGCAGGCGCCGAAGGAGATGACGTACTTCGGTTCCGGCATCTGCTCGTAGAGGCGCTTCACGGCCGGGGCCATCTTGTCCGTGACGGTGCCGGACACGACCATCAGGTCGGCCTGGCGGGGGCCCGGCGCGAAGGGGATGACGCCGAGGCGGATGAAGTCGTGGCGGGCCATCGACGCGGCGATGAACTCGATCGCGCAGCAGGCCAGGCCGAAGTTGAAGACCCAGAGGGAATAGCGGCGCCCCCAGTTGAGGATCACCTTCATCGGCTCGGGGGCGAGCCGGGAGAGCGCGCCCAGCCGCTTCGGCTCGGGGAGGGACACGGGCTGCGGGGTGGACCGTTCGGCGGGCCGCGGAGCGGGCTGCGCGGCGGTCACTTCTGGCGTCACGTCCATGCCAGGACGCCCTTCTTGTATGCGTAGAGCAGGCCGACGGCGAGGAAGCCGAGAAAGACGAACATCTCCACCAGCGTCGTCGCGCCGTAGCCGTCGTCGGCGAACACGGTCGCCCAGGGGAAGAGGAAGATCGAGTCGATGGCGAAGATGACGTAGAGGAAGGCGTACACGTAGTAGCGGACCTGGGTGTGGGCCCAGTGCTCCCCGACGGGGTCGACGCCGCACTCGTACGTCAGGAGCTTCTCCCGGGTGGGGACCTCGGGGCGCAGCAGGCGTCCCGCGCCGAAGGCGATGGCCACGAAGAGCACGCCCACGGCGGCGAGCAGTCCGACCACCGAGTAGGACTGGAAGTAGTCCGCCGCCACGACGTACTCCGCCGCGACGGCGACGGTCGGTTCCGGCACGTCCGCCCCTCGTTCCCTCACCTGGCGACCTGTACGTACGCGCTCCGTACGCCATACATACGCCGCTGTTCGACGATCTGTACGCACGGGAGTCTAGGCCCTGCTAAAGAGACCGTAAGCAGCCCGTCACAGCTCGGCATGCGCAGGGCTGTGACCTGGGGGTCCGTGGGCCGGGCGGTGGCGGCGGCCGTGCGGGGCCAAGGCGGCGGCCCGGCCGGGGAGATGGCACCACCGGACCGGGGCGACGGGACCACCGGACAGGGGCGGCGGGGCCGCCGCCCC
>NZ_LIRK01000103.1 GCF_001419765.1 Streptomyces torulosus | reverse complement strand
GCTTTCCGTCCGCCCGCCGTTCCAGCCCCCCGACCCCGGCCCTCCCCGACTCCTCGACCGCTCCCCCCTCGCCTCTTCTCTCGCTTCTCCTTCTGCTCCCGCTGCTCGGCCCTCTTCCTGGAGACCTCTCATGCATGACGAACGCCGCCGGATCGAGGAACGCGTAGAGCGCGTCCACACCCAGCGCGTCAAGCCCGCGATCTACGCGGCCTCCGTCCCCTTCACGGTCGAGGCCTGGCAGGCACCGGGGGAGCCCGTCCCCTTCGAGGAGGCCGCGGCCGCCGCGTACACCCCCTTCGCGATGGACACCCCCTGGGGTCCGCCCTGGGGCACGACCTGGTTCCGGATGCACGGCCGGGTGCCCGCCGAGTGGGCCGGCCGCCGCGTGGAGGCCGTGATCGACCTCGGCTTCGTCGGCGACTGGCCCGGCAACCAGGCCGAGGCCCTCGTGCACCTCACCGACGGCACCCCGCTGAAGGCGGTCAACCCGCTCAACCAGTACGTCCCCATCGGCAACCCGGTCCGCGGCGGCGAGGTGATCGACTACCTCGTCGAGGCGGCCTCCAACCCCGACATCCTCGCCGACAACTTCTCCAAGGTCACCCCGCTCGGTGACGTCCTCACCGCCGGCGACAAGCCGCTCTACACCTTCCGGCGCGCCGACCTCGCCGTCCTCGACGAGGAGGTCTTCCACCTCGACCTGGACCTCCAGGTGCTGCGCGAACTCATGGTCCACCTCGGTGAGCACGAGCCACGGCGCCACGAGATCCTGCACGCCCTGGACCGGGCCATGGACGCCGTCGACCTGGACGACGTCTCCGGCAGCGCCACCGCCGTCCGCGAGATCCTCGCCCCCGTCCTCGCCCGGCCCGCCCACGCCAGCGCCCACACCATCTCCGGCGTCGGCCACGCCCACATCGACTCGGCCTGGCTGTGGCCGATCCGCGAGACCAAGCGCAAGACGTCCCGCACCTTCTCCAATGTGACCGCGTTGGCCGACGAGTACGAGGACTTCATCTTCGCCTGCTCCCAGGCCCAGCAGTACGAATGGGTGCGCGACAACTACCCGCAGGTGTGGGAGCGCATCAAGAAGGCCGTCGAGAAGGGCCAGTGGGCGCCCGTCGGCGGCATGTGGGTCGAGGCCGACGGCAATCTGCCGGGCGGCGAGGCCGTCGCCCGCCAGTTCGTCCACGGCAAGCGGTTCTTCATCGAGAACTTCGGCATCGAGACCAAGGGCGTCTGGCTGCCGGACTCCTTCGGCTACAACGCCGCCTACCCGCAGCTCGCCAAGCTCGCCGGCAACGAGTGGTTCCTCACCCAGAAGATCTCCTGGAACCAGACCAACAGGTTCCCCCACCACACCTTCTGGTGGGAGGGCATCGACGGCACCCGCATCTTCACCCACTTCCCGCCCATCGACACCTACAACGCCCGCTTCAGCGGCGAGGAGATGGACCGCGCCGTCCGCAACTACCAGGAGAAGGGCGCCGGCACCCGTTCCCTCGCCCCCTTCGGCTGGGGCGACGGCGGTGGCGGCCCCACCCGCGAGATCATGGAACGCGCCCGGCGCCTCGCCGACCTCGAAGGCTCCCCGAAGGTCGTCGTCGAACACCCCGACGAGTTCTTCGCCAAGGCCCGCGCCGAGTACGAGGACGCCCCCGTCTGGCACGGCGAGCTGTACCTGGAGCTGCACCGGGCGACGTACACCTCGCAGGCCCGCACCAAGCAGGGCAACCGCCGCAGCGAGCACAAGCTCCGCGAGGCCGAACTGTGGGCCACGACGGCCGCGCTCCACGCGCCCGGCTACACCTACCCGTACGAGAAGCTCGACCGCCTGTGGAAGACGGTCCTCCTCCACCAGTTCCACGACATCCTGCCCGGCTCCTCGATCGCCTGGGTGCACCGCGAGGCCGAGGCGGAGTACGCGCGGGTCGCCAAGGAGCTGGAGGAGCTGACGGCGGAGGCGGTCACGGCGCTCGGCGCCGGGGACGCGCGGGTCTTCAACACCAGCCCGCGGGACCGGGCCGAGGTCGTCCGCACCTCCGAGGGCGCACCCGTGTACGTGGAGGTCCCCGCGAACGGCAGCGCGCCCCTCGCCGCCGCCGAGCCCCCGCACCCCGTCTCCGTCGACGGCCTCACCCTCGACAACGGCCTGGTCCGGGTGGTGGTCGCCGAGGACGGCACCCTGGCCTCCGTGCGCGACCTGGTCGCCGACCGCGAGGTCCTCGGCGACCAGGGCAACCTGCTCCGTCTGCACACCGACCTCCCCAACTACTGGGACGCCTGGGACGTCGACAAGCACTACAGGAACCGCTACACCGACCTGCTGGACGCCGAGTCCGTCACGGTCGTCGAGGCCGACCCCCTCGTCGGCGCCGTCCGCGTCGAGCGGTCGTTCGGCAAGGGCTCCCGCATCACCCAGACGATCACCGTCCGGGCCGGCAGCCGGCGGATCGACTTCGAGACGGACATCGACTGGCACGAGGCCGAGAAGTTCCTCAAGGCCGGCTTCCCGATCGACGTCCGCGCCGCGCACTCCTCCGCCGAGATCCAGTTCGGCCACATCCAGCGCCCCACCCACACCAACACCAGCTGGGAGGCGGCCCGTTTCGAGGTCTCCGGCCACCGCTGGGTGCACGTCGGCGAACCCGGCTACGGCGTCGCGGTCATCAACGACTCGACGTACGGCCACGACGTCTCGCGCACGGTCCGTGAGGACGGCGGTACGACCACCACGGTCCGCCTCAGCCTGGTCCGCGCCCCGCGCATCCCGGACCCCGAGGCCGACCAGGGCAAGCACCGCCTCACGTACGCGCTGCTGCCGGGCGCGACCATCGAGGACGCGGTCGCCGAGGGCTACGCCCTCAACCTGCCGCTGCGCGTCACCGACGCGGCAGGAGCGCCCGCGCCGGTGGTCTCCGCGGAGGGCGAGGGCGTGACGGTCGAGGCGGTCAAGCTCGCCGACGACGCCTCCGGCGACGTGGTGGTCCGCCTCTACGAGTCCGGCGGCGGCCGCGCCCGCGGCGTCCTGCGCACCGGCTTCCCGCTCGCCGGGGCGCACATCACCGACCTGCTGGAGCGCCCCCTGTCGGAGGCGGCCACGGACGGCGACGGCGTCCCCGTGACACTGCGCCCGTTCGAGGTGCAGACCCTGCGCCTCGCGGTGGGACAGCGCTGACGGGACTGCCCGCCACACCCTGAGCAGGCGGCGCTCTCGGGTCGTGGCGGGCGGGGCAGCCCCGCCCGCCACGACCGTTCAAGCCGACGGCCCGTCGCGAGCTCGGGCCGTCGCCTCCGTCGGGCCCTTCGCGGTGACTGGGCCGTCCCTCGGCACCGGGCGTTCGCCGTGAGCGGGCCGTCCCCTCACGCCGGGCCTTCGCCGCGACCCGGGCCCTCCTCTGGCGCCGGGCGACCAGACGGTCCGGGGCCCTTTCGCGGGGGCGCGATTCCCTTAGCGACGGGACATCGTTGTCACGGAGTGTGCTGGGTGGCCAAGGCCCTGACGAGGCGGTGATAGCGGTAGAGGCCGGGCTCCGCTGACTCCAGGAGCGCGGCGTCCACCAGGGTTTCCAGCAGGGTCTCCGCCGTCGCCCCGTCCACCGCGAGTACGGCGGCGGCGCGGGCCGGGCCGACGCTCTGTCCGCCGGCCGTGGCGAGCAGCCTGAACGCCCGCGCCTGCCAGGGCGTCAACCGCCGGTACCCCGCCTCGCAGACCGCGTCCACGGCCAGATCACCCAGCCGCAGTTCGCCCTGCAGCCGGCGCTCGTCGGCGAGCCGGGAGGCCAGCGCGGCGAAGGTCCAGCCCGGCCGCTCCTCCAGCCGTCCGGCCGCGATCCGCACCGCCAGCGGCAGCAGACCGCAGGCCGTCACCAGCCGCAGGGCCGCGGCACGCTCCCGGTCGAGCCGGGCGGGGCCGAGCACGGCGGCGAGCAGGGCGAGCGCCTCGTCCGACCCCGCACCCGGGCGCACCGGGCAGCAGATCCCGCACCTGGGCGGCGCTGCCCGCGTCGTCCAGGACCGGCAGCATCCGTCTCCCCGCCAGCAGCGAGCGCAGCAGTCCGCTGCGCTCGGCCGAGGTCCGGGGAACCGCCGCCGCGGGCACGCCCAGCGCGGCCAGGAAGGCCGCCAGGACGGCCCTCGGCGCACGCGGCTCCGTCCCCGTCCCGCCCAGATCGGCGTACAACTGCCCGTCGGGATAGGCCGACCGCGCATGATGCGCCAGCCGCAACGCCAGCGCGGTCTTCCCGACCCCGCCCATCCCGGTCACCCCCACGATGACCGCCGTCCGCCGCCCCGCGGCCGTCAACCAGCCGCCGAGCCGCGCCAACTCACCCGTACGCACACTGAAGTCGGGCACATCCGGCGCCAACTGCGCCGGTACGGGAACGGCGACCGCAGGCTTGGGCAGCGCCTCGGCCCCGAGCACGGTCCACGCCCGCCGCGGCCTCCCGCTGACGCCCCCTGCACTCGCGTTTGCGTCGGCAGCCAAACGCACTTCAGGGAAGGCGGATAGATGCGAAACAGGACGGCCCTGCTGGCCGCTGCCGCGGCCCTCTCGGCCACCGCGCTCGTCGGCACCACCGCGACCGGCGCCACCGCCCAGGGGCCCGAGAGGAACGTCGTGCCGATCTCGGAGGTGGTTCCCGAGGCCGACCTCGCGAGAATGACCGAGCAGCGGCCCCTCGTGGAGGCGGCCGACACCATCAGATGGGAGCAGGAGCGCGGCGGGTACGCCGGTTTCACCGGCATCGGTCTGGAGGCGGACCGGGTCGCCCTGTGGTGGAAGGGCGAGGTGCCCGCCAAGGTCCGGAAGGCGGTCGAGGAGGCGCGTGAGACGGCGCCCGTGCGGATCGTCGAGGCGAAGTACTCCCTGCGCGAGCTGAAGGCCGCCTCCGCGCGCCTGCAGGCGGAACTGACCGAGAACCCGTCCCTGGGTCACACCGTGAACATCCCCACCGACGGCGCCGGGCTCGTCCTGGCCACGGACGGAGCCGGCTCGGGATCCGGTTCAGGTTCCGGTTCCGGGTCCAGAGGGAAGCGGGCCGCCGCGGTGCGGGCTGCCGCGTCCGAGGTGGCGGGGGTCCCCGTCCGTACGGTCGTCGAGCCGCGCTCCCAGGAGGTCGATCCAGCGGCCCGGCGCCGGCTGCACCTCCGGCTTTGGCGTCACCGACAACACGGGAGCGGAGTACCTGCTCACCGCGGGGCACTGCGGCAACTTCGGTGACCCCTTCAGCAGCGGCGCGGGAAACTACATCGGCACCCCGTCCAAGATCAACAAGGCGCACGACATCATGCTCCTCCAGGCAGGCGACGTCACCAACTTCATCTACACCGGCACCCCGGACGACAACGTGGGCGTCCGCGTGGACGGGTGGGACTGGGTCTACCCCGGCGAGTTCCTGTGCCAGTCCGGCTCCACCAGCGCCGGGGTCGTCGGCGGCGCCATCTGCAACATCAAGGTGCTGTTCTTCTACAACGACTCCGAGGACCTGGTCGAGGCCGAGCAGATGAACGGCCAGACCGCGGCCCGGCCCGGTGACAGCGGCGGCCCGATCTACTCGGGCTCCGCGAGCGGCGGGGCCATAGCCAAGGGCGCGACGACCCGTGTCGCGGGCGCCCGCCTCGGCTTCCAGGACTTCGGCACCGCCTGGCGCGACTTCGGCATCTGGATCGCCTCCTGACCCGTACCCGCCGCGCACCCGCGGCACCACCGGGGACCGGCGGGCACTGAGGCCCCGCGACGCGCGGCGGTACGAAAGACCGGTACGAAAGACCGGAGGGCGGCTGTCGGGCAGAACAGCCGCCCTCCTTCGTCGTCCGAGCGGGGTGCGGGTCTCAGACCGCCAAGGGCCGGTCGGCGGCCGAGCAGGCGGTCGGCGACGAGGCGCGCGGGGGAGCGTCCGGCGGCGCCACGGCGAGCGACCGGGCCTCCACGGGCTCCGCCGCGCCCACGGGCACCTCGACCACCATCGGCAGCCCCACGGCTCCCGGCACCTCGACGGCCCGGGGGATGTCCGCGACGGCCGGCACATCGGCCGGCACCGGCGCACCCGCGCCGTGCCCCACGGCCGCACCGACACCCGCGCCATGACCCACGCCCTGGCCGACGCTCACGCCCGCGTCGGCGGTCGCCGTGTCGTCGGCCTGCTGGGGCAGTGTCACCGGGCGCACCGGCCGCGGCCCCGACACCACGGTGTAGTCCTGCCCGAGCCGGGTCGGCAGCACGTCACCGGTCTCCTCGCCGAGCGCCAGCCGCACCGCGGCCCACGGCGCGTTGATCCCGCACAGCGCCAGCTGGTGCAGGCCGCCCGCGGGACGCGTGTTCACGTCCATCAGCACCGGCCGGTCACCCAACATCCGGAACTGGATGTTGGTCAGGTGGTGCAGCTCGAACGACTCGGCGAGCCGCCGGGCCGGCTCGATCCAGGCGGGGTTGAGCGAGAAGCCCCGCCGCCGCCCGTTCTTCGTGCGGCCCACCGCCATCCGCACCCGCCCGTCGGTGCCGGTGAGGCAGTCGACGGACACCTCCGGCTGTTCGAGACGCGGCATCACCAGCCAGTCGACGGGCTCCCCGGCCTCCCGCAGGGCGGCGACCACCGTGTCGAGCGGCACGTACGGGCCGGGGAAGCCGCTGAGGTGATCCAGCGAGAAGGGGGCGCGGGTCACCACACGGAAGCCCACACCGCCCGCCCCGGACGCCGGCTTGAAGCACGCCCTGTGCCCGTCGGCCTCCAACTCCTCGACAGCGGCGACCAGTTCATCGGCGTCGGTCACCCGGAACCACGGCGGCACGGGGACTCCGTACGCCTGGACAGCCTCGTACGCGGTGACCTTGTCCTCGAAGACCTCGATCGATGCGGCGGGCGGCGCCAGCAACGTCGTACCGACGGCCGTGAACTCCTCGCGGTGCGCGGCGATGGCCGCCTGGTGCAGGCGCGGCACGAACACGTCGATACCGCGCTTGGCGCACTGGTCGAGCGCGTACTCGACGTACGCGGCGGGGGACAGGCCCTCGGGCTCCAGATCGGCGGTGTCGGCGGCGGCCAGTACGGGGGAGTCGGCGTCACCGTGGGTGGCATGGATGTCCACCGGACGAGCGTGCGGATTATTTCGCAGCTGATCCATGAAGAAGACGTTCTCCGCGTACGTGCGGTTGAGCCAGACGCGTACGCGAGAGACCATGCAGGCCGCCTTTCTACGGTTCGCGGGCACGGCGGAGCAGGCCGTGCCCGGCCAGGGGGGATGGAGGTACGCCGAACCGCCGACGCGAACGACGGGCGTGACGGTGGTGTTGGGGCAGATCATAAGGCCACCGGGACCCATGTTTCTGTCACGCGCGTGTTAATCCTCGTGCGACGGGCGTGCCGCGGCGTGGGCAAGCGCTCAGCCAGTCACTCTTGTCCGTCGGTGCGCACTTGTGTTCTCGTGTTGCCATTCGGTGTCGCGGAGGGAGTGAGGGTGGAGTCGACGGTGGGCCGGCACGGGAACCTGCTGGCCATCAGCGATCTGCACATCGGCTATCCCGAGAACCGCGCCCTGGTCGAACAGATGCGCCCCGAGACGGACGACGACTGGCTCCTCGTGGCCGGTGACGTCTCCGAGAAGGTGGCCGACATCCGCTGGGCGCTCCAGACCCTCGCCGGACGCTTCGCGAAGGTGGTGTGGGCGCCGGGCAACCACGAGCTGTGGACCCACCCCAGCGAGACCGTCCCCCACCGCGGTGTCGCGCGGTACGAGCATCTCGTCGCGCTCTGCCGGGAGTTGGGCGTCGTCACCCCCGAGGACCCGTACCCCCTGTGGGAGGGCCCGGGCGGCCCCGTCGTCGTCGCGCCGCTGTTCCTGCTGTACGACTACTCGTTCCTGCCCCAGGGCTGCGCGACGAAGGCCGAGGGCCTGGAGTACGCGCACGGCACCGGCGTGGTCTGCACCGACGAGCACGTCCTGCACCCCGACCCGTACCCGAGCCGCGACGCCTGGTGCCGCGCCCGGGTCGCCGAGACCGAGCGCCGGCTCGCCGAGATCCCCGCCGACCTGCCCACGGTGCTGGTCAACCACTACCCCCTCGACCGGCACCCGACGAACGTCCTGCGCTACCCCGAGTTCGCCATGTGGTGCGGCACCGACCTGACGGCCGACTGGCACCTCCGCTTCCGCGTCGAGGTCATGGTCTACGGCCATCTGCACATCCCGCGGACCACCTGGCTGGACGGGGTCCGCTTCGAAGAGGTGTCCGTGGGTTACCCCCGCGAGTGGCGCCCGCGCCCGGAACCCCCGGGAAGGCTGCGCCGGATTCTGCCGATGGAGGTCCAAGCCGTTGATCGAGGAGCTGCTCCCGGAGTCGGTCGTGGCCGTGGAGGCGTACGACGATGACACGACCGGGGGAGCCGACGGGATCGAGCTGTACCCGGAGGAGGCTGCGATCGTGGCCCGCGCGGTGCCGAAGCGGCGCCGCGAGTTCGCCGTCGTCCGGGCCTGCGCCCGGCGGGCCATGGAGAAGCTCGGTGTCCCGCCGCGGCCGATCCTGCCCGGTGAGCGCGGCGCCCCCGGCTGGCCGGAGGGCCTGACCGGCAGCATGACCCACTGCGACGGGTACGCCGCCGCCGCACTGGTCCGCGCCACCGACCTCGCCTCCCTCGGCATCGACGCCGAACCCCACAGCGCCCTGCCCGAGGGCGTCCTGGAGGCCATCGCGCTCCCCCCGGAGGAAGCCCGACTGCGCCGACTCACCGCCGACCACCCCTCGGTCCACTGGGACCGGCTGCTGTTCAGCGCCAAGGAGTCCGTCTACAAGGCGTGGTTCCCGCTCACCGGCCGCTGGCTGGACTTCTCCGAGGCCGACATCGAGGTGTCCGTCGAACCCGGCGGCCACGCGGGCGGTCTGCGCGCCGAACTCCTCGTTCCCGGACCGGTGGTGGACGGCCGACGTCTGACGGCCTTCGACGGGCGCTGGAGCGTCCGCCGTGGCTTGGTGGTGACGTCGGTGTCGGTTCCCTTCCCCCTGGAGAACGAGGCTCGCCGGTGAGTTCCCTCGCGTACGCAGACCTGCACGGACGGATCGCCGCGGAGATAGACGCGGAGATCGAACACGCCCTGGAGGAGCTGGGCCCCGCCGCCACCGCGGTCCGAAGATCCATCGCGGGGCTGCTCGGCCACCAGCGGATGAAGTACCCCCTGTCGGTGCTCCCGCTGCTGGTGCACGGGGCCGAGACGGGCGCCCCCGAACCGGCCGTTCCGCTGTCGGCCGTGCACGTGCTGTGGTGGACCTCCGCGTGCTACCTCGACGACCTGGCCGACGGCCACGGCGCGCACACCCCGCGGGGACTCGGCGCGGACGAGGCGCTGCTCGCGGCCGTCCTCAGCGGTCAGGCCCTCCCCATCCGGGTCGTCCAGGCGCAGTCCGTCCCCGACGCCCTGCGCAACGCCCTCACCTGCGAGATCGTCAACTGCTGGATCGGCGCCGTGGAAGGGCAGTTGCGGGACCTCCGCGGTGACCTCGGCGCGGCCTGTCCGGACTCCGTCGTCGAGGCGTACCGGGGGAAGTCCGGCGCCCCCTTCGCGATGATCACGGCGATGGCCGCGATCCTCGCGGGCGCCGACCATGACCGCACCGAACTGTGGCGGGAGTTCGGCGACGTCTTCGGCGTGCTCTGGCAGCTCTTCAACGACCAGGAGGACCTCCTCTCCGGCCGCGACGAGGACCTGCGCAACGGCACCGTCACCTATCTGCTCGCCTGCGCCCTCGACGAGGCGTCCCCCGGCACCCGGGCCCGCCTGGTCGAACTGAGCGCCGCCGCACGGGAGTCCGAGCCCGCACGGGACGAACTCCGGACGCGTCTGCTCGCCCCGGCCGTCCTCCACCGCTACGAGAAGGACCTCGGCACCTACCGCGACGAGGCCCACCGCGTCCTCGACCGGCTCGGCGGCCACGCGCACCACGTCTCGGCCCTGAGGCAGCTGGTGGACCAGTCGGCGGGGATGTATCTGACGTAGCCCCCGGAGATCTTCCCGTGCGCGCCCCGGTCCGGTGCCGCGAGGCCGGTCCGCCGGTGGTGCCGGCGGACCGTCGCGCGGGGCGCAGGGTCACAGCCGCGGGCACCAGCCACGCAGCAGCCGGAAGAACTCCTCCTCGTTGCCCGCCAGACCCGCCTCCGCCAGCGCCTGCTCCGCCTCGGCGAGCGCGGCGGTCGGCACCAGGGGTGGTCGGCCCTCCGGCGGCCCGTCGAACGCGGCTCGTACGGTCCCCAGCAGCCGCAGATAGGCCTGGACGGCGGTCCGCTCACGGTCGGTCAGCACGGCGGTCGGCATCGGACGGCTCTCCCCTCGATGGATGAGTGACACGCCACCAGCTTGCCGCCCGGCACTGACAATCCCGTTCTCCCGCACGCCGGTTCGCTCGGTCAGCGGACGGCGGAGCCGGTCCTACTGCGCCGCGCCCGGCACGATCTCCCGCTCACGGTCCGTCAGCGGCGGCCCCGTCAGCGGGTCCTTGACCGGGCCGCGCAGCACCGCCAGTACGACCTCCGGTCTGACCAGCGCGGCGGCCGGCGCGGAGAGGGTGATCACCCCGAGGAAGGCCCGGAACACCAGCGGCCGCCCCACCGCCGTACGCATCAGCCGCTGCACGTACAGCCCGAACAGCTTCTGCATCGCGTTCGGCCGCTTGCCGATGGCTTCGGGGTAGCGGATGTCCGTGCCGGTGGCCAGTTCCCAGGCGAGCGCCACCGGTACGGCGACGGCCCGCTGGATGCGGCGCGCCAGCCCCGGCGCGGTGATCCCGTGTTCGGCGACCTTCTCACGCAGCCCGAGGGCGCCCTGCGCGGCGACCGACATCCCGTGCCCGTAGATCGGGTTGTACGTGGCCACGGCGTCGCCGATCGCCACGAACCCGTCGGGCCAGCGGGACACCTTCTCGAAGTAGCGGCGCCGGTTGATCGTGCTGCGGGTGACGACCACGTCGGTCAGCGGTTCGGCGCGGGATATCAGCTCGCCCACGACGGGATGCCTGACGTTGCGCGCGAACGCGACGAACTCCTCGGCCCTCGCGGTGGGTTGACCGCCGCGGGTGCCCGACAGGGTCACCAGCCAGCGTCCCCCCTCCACGGGCACGAGTGTCGCGCTCTGCGCCGGCACGGGATCCTCCGCGTTCGGTTGGACGTTCACCACCGGGTACTCCTCGGTGCCCTCGGGCGCCCGGAAGATCCGGCTGGCGTACACCAGCCCCGAGTCGACCTCCTCCATCGGCGCGGGCGGCACCCCCATCGCGTCGAGCCAGGCCGTGCCCCGCGACCCCCGGCCGGCGGCGTCCACCACCAGGTCGGCGGGCAGCAGCCGCTCCTCACCGTCGGCCATCCGCACCCGGACGCCCGTCACCCGGGACGCGTCGCCCGTCAGCCCGAGGATCTCGGTGCGCTCCAGGACGGTGACCCGGGGACCGGCCAGCAGCCGGGCGCGGACCACCGACTCCAGCAGATCCCGGCTGCACGCGATCATGAACTCCATCTCGGGCCAGCGCCGGATCCAGCCCTGCGCCGACAGCGACACCAGTCCCGTCGGCAACGGGATGCGCCGGGCCCCGGCGGCCAGCCACGCCTCCGTCACGCCGGGCAGCAGCTCCTCCATGGCACGGGCCCCGCCGGACCACAGCAGATGGGCGTGACGGGCCTGCGGCACACCCTTGCGGGCCTCGGGCCCCTCGGGCAGCGCGTCGCGCTCGACGACGGTGACCTCGGCGTGGTCGCGCAGCGCGGCAGCGGCCAGCAGGCCGGCCAGGCCCGCGCCGACGACGACGGCACGCCGCCCGGTGCCTGCCGCGGTGTCGTGTGGACCGCTAACGGGTTCGCTCATGGAAGTCGCTCTCTGACCTGGTCGCGGCGGCCCAGGCGCGGGCGGCCGCTACGACGGGGGACTGACGCAGGGCGATGGACATCCGCACCAGGTCACGGGGGTTCTCGGCGGGCAGCGTGGGCGTGTCGGCGACCGCCGAGCTGATGACGCGGCCCTCCGGGTCGTCCTGCCGGGCCCGTACGGCCGCCGTCAGCATCGCCGCGTCGGCCTCGGCCCGCGCCTGCACGGGCTCCGACCCCGCCGCGACGGCCGCCTCGTAGGCCTTCGCGCGCACCTCGGAGTCGAAGTACGGGTACAGGCTGAGCATGCCGTCGTGGATGTCGGACTCCCGCTGCGTCATCTGCAGTTGCGCGGGCGCCCACCAGGAGATCCGCACCTCGTGGCCGGCCTGCGCCCACACCGGCCGCAGCTCCCGCCACAGCGGACCGAGCCTGCGGTACGTCGACCAGGTGGTCCACGCGTCGCCGATGCGCTGACCGGCCAGCGGCAGACAGAAGCCGACCGCGCTGACCTGCGCGCCGACCGACGCCAGCACGGGGGCGAGATACGTGCTCAGACCGTCCAGGTTCCCGCCCTGCCAGCGGGCCGCGACGGCGACCAGCTTGACCGCGGCGAAGGGGACGTTGACGAGATAGCCGAACGCGATCACCAGCAGCCCGGCCCGCAGCCAGCCGCCCACCTGGAGCGCCCAGCGCCAGCACATCACGTGCATGGCGACACCGGCGACGGTGAAGCCGATGAGGTACAGCACGATCATCTCGCGCAGGAACGGCGTGTTGGCGTAGTACGTGTCGAAGTCCCGCACCCGCTCCACCGGAGCGTTCCCCAGCACGAACAGCAACACGATCGCCGCGCACACCCCGGCGTACCCGCCGATCCAGCGGCGTGACAGCCGCCGGGTGACCTCGGGGGGACCGCCCCGCCAGTTGGTGATCAGCACCAGGCAGGAGCCGCTGAACGCGCTCAGCAGGACGTACACCAGGGCCGCCGACATGTTGGTGACGCCGGTGAGGTGGTTGACCTCGGTGATCGTCGGGGGCGCGGCGAAGAAGAACACCAGGGACGCCAGGGTCATCAGGGCGCACACGGACCTGATGAGTGGATCGCCCCAGTTCCGCAGCAGCGCGGGCATCTTCAGGGCGAGGGCGATCGCCATCGCGGCGGCCGGTACGTAGTAGCTGTGCCCGTCCATGGTGTCGGCGGCTGCCTCAGCCCTGCGGGCCGCGGTAGCCCAGCGAGGCCCCGATCCGGCCGGCCAGATGATCACGCCGCACGGGCCCGCGCAGCGCGGAACCGGCGAGCCACGTACGGCACTTGCTCGCGAGCAGCAGACCGAAGCTCTCGGCGTCCTGCTCGTCGGCCAGGTCGAAACGGGTCCGCGCGGCCACCTTCAGGACCGTCGCCTGCAGATCGGCGTCCACGTTCAATAAGCGCGCGGCGACCGCGGCGCCCTCCGCGCCCTGCACAGGGTGGCCGCAGTGCCCGGCCTGCATGTGCCACAGCTCATGGCCGAGGATCACCAACTGGTGGTCGGGGGCGGTGCGTTCCTCGATGACGACGAGGTCCTGCTCGGCCATGTCCAGCCACAGACCGCTGGCCGTACCGGGCGGGAAGGCGGCCGTACGGTAGTGCACGGGGCGGCCGCGGCGTCTGCTCATGGCGTCGCACAAGGCGCTGTAGAGGTCGGCGGGGTCCGCCGGTGCCGGGAGCGTCAGCTCGCCGACCAACTCGCCGCACAGACGGCGCATTTCCTTTCCGATGCCCACAGAATTTCCCCCGGTCAGGACTCGGGCCGCTTGACGCTCTCCAGCAGCATGTCCAGCCACTCCGCCACCTTGTCGCGGTGCTGGTCGGTGGGCAGCTGGGCCGCCCGCCAGGCGATGGAGCGCACACCGTGGTTCTGCAGCAGCCGCTGCAGCGGGTCGTCGGCGGCCTCGGCCGCCGCGCGCTCACGGTCGGCGAGCTGCTGGAGGAGCTCCTGCTCGGTGCGCATCAGCGCGCTCGCCAGGGCCTCCGGGTCCTCCGCGGTGAGGAAGCCGGCATGGACCCGGAAGAAGCGCTGGATGGCGTCGCAGTGTTCCATCGTGGGCCGCCGGTCGCCGTTGATCAGGGCGCCGGCCTGCTGGCGCGACATGCCCGCGCCGTCGGCGATCTCCTGCTGGGTGTACTTGCGCCCGTTGGGTTTGAGCCGGGTGCGCCGCAGCAGGTCCAGGCGTTGCAGGAAGCGGGCCTGGATGTCCGGCTCGCCGGCGCGCTGCCCGCTCAGCAGGGCCTTCACCACCGCCTCGGGGACACCGGAGGCGACCGAGAGCCGACGTGTGTCGAAGACCTCGGAGTGCGCCACGCCCAGCTTGTCCGCCAACGCGGTGACGCGGGCCACGACGGCCGGCAGCAGAACCGTCGCCGCGGCGTCCGGAACCTCGAAGCCATCCGTCACCGACAGATCTCCTACGTCTCTCTCAGGCCAATTTCGCGGTACTGCGGAATCCGTGGATCCAAGCCTGGCGCGAGACCCTGGTCCCGGCAAGTACACCGTGAACTGCGGGGAGACTAGCCGCTTCGTCGAACTCACATCCAGGTCTCGCCACAACTGTGGCGAGATTCAGCCGTCAACCGGCGTCGAATGCCACGATAGTTGACACGACTCCGCCGGGGGCAGGAGGATCAAGGCGCCGCGTGAAGGCCGCAGAGGCAAGAGGGGTGACCTCCCGATGGCATATCAGGCAGGAGGGCAGCGGTCGGTACCGCGGCCCGTCCCCGACAGTCTCGAAGCCCGGGAAGCGCAGGCCTATCTGCTGGACTACGCCGCGCTGCTGGAGTCCGTCTCCTTCCCGTCCGTCGTCCTCGACCACGGCTGGGACGTCGTCCTCACCAACTCCGCGTTCCGGAAGCTGTTCGGCGGCGTGGGCCCGCACCCCACGGCCATGCCCGGCGACAACTTCCTGCGCTTCGTGCTGTTCCACCCCGACGCCGCCACGGTCCTCGGCGACCACGAGTCCAGCTGGTGCCTGCCGATGCTCGCCCACTTCGCCGCCGCCGTGGAGCGGCACACCCAGGACCGCGGCCTGCAGTCGATCCGCCGGGACATCGCCCAGGACCCCATCATGGACGCCGCCTACCGCCACGGCCTGCCGCACTGGCTGCGCACGGTCGGCCCCGGCGCCGCACGGCACGACGGCGCGGTCCGTCCGCTCGTCCACCCCGACCCCCGCTGGGGGGCCACCGACTGCCGGGTCGTCGACGAGACCCCCGACACCCTCCGCGACCTCGGCTACACCCGTATGACCCTCGTGCTGCGCGAGGCCGGCCGGCAGTCCGAGTCCCCCCGCAGGCACCGCCGCTCCCGGCGGGCCACCGTGGGCCACCTCAGCGTGGTGCCCTCACCCGGCCGGTGAGCAGCACCCCCTCCGGTACCGCCGGCGTTCAGGTCGCCGACGGCGCCGGGGGTCAATCCTTCCCCCGCACGACCTCCCGCCGGCTACAGGTCGAGCACCAGCCGTGGGCCCCGGCAGCGGGACACGCAGATGAGCATGGTCTCCCCGGCCTCGCGCTCCTCGTCGCTCAGCACCGAGTCACGGTGGTCCGGGGTGCCGTCCAGGACGTCCGTCTCGCACGTCCCGCAGGTGCCCTCCGTGCACGAGTAGAGCACCTCGACCCCGGCGGCCCGCACGGTGTCCAGCACGGAGATCCCGACCGGCACCGTCACCGTCTTCCCCGACCGTTCCAGCACCACCTCGAACTCGCTGTCCGGGCCCGTCTCCTGCTCCTTCGGCTGGAACCGCTCCACACGCAGCGCCCGCCCCGGACAGCGCTCCTCGACCGCGTCGAGCAGCGGACCGGGACCGCAGCAGTAGACGAGGGTGTCCTCGGGCAGTCCGTCGAGCACCGACCCCAGGTCGAGGAGGCCCGTCTCGTCCTGCGGCGCGACGGTCACCTTGTCCCCGTACGTGGCCAACTCGGCCAGGAACGCCATCGATCGACGGCTGCGCCCGCCGTACAGCAGCGACCACTCGGCGCCCGCCGCCTCGGCCGCGGCCAGCATCGGCAGGATCGGCGTGATGCCGATACCGCCGGCCACGAACCGGTAGCGGGGCGCGCTCTCCAGGGCGAAGTTGTTGCGCGGCCCGCGCACCCGCACCTTGTCGCCCTGGCTCAACTCCGTGTGCACGAAGGCCGATCCGCCACGCCCGTCGGGCTCCCGCAGGACCCCGATCCGCCAGGTGTGCCGGTCCGCCGGGTCACCGCACAGCGAGTACTGCCGCTCCAGCTCCGGGCCGAGCAGCACATCGATGTGCGCGCCGGGTTCCCAGGAGGGGAGCTCCTCGCCGAGCGGGTGGCGCAGGGTGAGGGTGAGCACGCCGTCGGTGGCGAACTCGCGTGCTTCGACGAGGAGTTCGGCCTCGTACGGCGACGAGGGCGAAGACGAGGTCATGAGCTGTTCCCTTGCGGCTCGTGTCCTTGGGGGTGGGCGAGCATCCACTCCCACATCTCGATCGGGTCCTGCGAGGTGTGCTCGCGTCCGCAGTGGCAGGTGCCGTGCAGGACGTCGGTGCCCGGCAGCCAGTCCACGCGGTAGATCTCGCCGGTCCGGAAGGGCGCGGCGGGGGAGGCGCTCACTGGACCTTCTCCACGGGCTTCGCGCCCTCCTCGACCAGCCGGGCGAGGATACGGCGGGCGGCCAGACCACCGGTGTCGATGTTGATGCTCAGCTCCTGGTAGCCGGTGCGCTCGGTGCCGAGCGTCTTCTGCAGCAGGTTGAGCGCGTCGACATCCTGCATCACGACGGTGTGGTTGTTGTTCCGCAGGAACTCGGTGACCTCGTCGTCCTCGATCGCCCAGTCGCGCGAGACCATCCAGAAGTCGTACACCTTGCCGTCGGTCGACGGGGTGATCGCGTACGTGACCTCGGTGTGGAAGCCGTTCGGGTCGCTGCCGTCCGCCTCGGGGACCACGCCGACCGGGGCGACCCGGCTGTGCAGCAGGTACAGGCAGGGGGCGAAGTACTCGATGTCCTGCCAGCGGGTGATGCGGCCCGAGATGCCGGTGGATTTGGCGTAGAACGGCGGGCACTCGGCGTCGTCCATGTGCCGGCTCACCCGGACGATGCCGGCGCCCTCGTCGACCTCGGTGGTGATCGGTGTCTCGGCGACCTCCGGGGTGCCGATGTAGCCGCCGTGCAGATAGGTCTCGTGGGACAGGTCGAGCAGGTTGTCGACGAGGAGCCCGTAGTCGGCGTCGATCGGCTCCATGCCGCGCACGGTGACCCAGCCGGGGGAGTCCAGGTGCTTGGCCCGGGGGATGGTCTGCGGGTCGGCGAGCGCCGGGTCGCCTATCCACACCCAGATCAGGGAGTCCTGCTCGACCACCGGGTACGAGGCGACCCGCGCGGTCCGCGGAACGCGCTTCTGCCCCGGCACGTACACACAGGTGCCGGTCGTGTCGTACGTGAAGCCGTGGTAGCCGCACACGATCCGGTCGCCGTCGAGCCGGGTGGGGGCCTCGGACAGCGGATACCGCCGGTGCACGCACCGGTCGTGCAGCGCGACGGGCGTGCCCTCCTCCTCCGTCCGGTAGAGGACGAGCGACTCGCCGAGGATCGTCCGGCCGAGCAACTCCCGCCCGACCTCATGGGCGTAGGCGGCGACGTACCACTGGTTCCTGGCGAAGGCGGTCATATGAGGCATGGGCTTCCCGTCCCTGTCGGCGGGGCGCCCTCGCCCCGCGTGCCGTGGTTGGACCCAGGGTCCTGACGGCGGCGGCGACTCGGCAAGACGGCTTCCGTCAGGCGGAAGAGATTCGACGAAAGGGCTGGTCAGGTCGTGATCGGGAGGGAGACGGCCGGGGTGTCAGTGGGCGGTGGCAGGGTCACCGGCACGGGTTCCGTCCGTACCACTCCGCCGCGGCCTGTGGACGTGGCCGCGGTCTTTCCCGAGCTGGCCTCGTCGGCGCGCGCCGCGATCCGGCTGCATCCTCGCGCCGGGTCGCCCTCGGTGCGGGACAGCTCGGTGGGTGGCCCGTTGCTGTGGCCCGCCGAGGAGCCGTGGCCGCACTGCGAAGCGAGGCACCCGGGCACAGGCCGGTGCAAGTCGCCGGCGGAGATACGTCTTGAGCGACGCAGATTTGCCCGGCTCCACCGTGATCCCGGAGGTCCTCACTACACGCCTGAGGAGTCGGAGATCCACGAACGCAACGCCGCGACGTTCATGGCGCGACTCGATGCCGGGCCTCCCTGGCCCGCGGAGAGTCCGGTCCCCATGCTGCCCGTCGCCCAGCTGTACGTGCGCGACGTCCCTCTGCTGCGGCCGCCCGGACAGGCCGACGTGCTCCAGGTGCTGTGGTGCCCCTCGGCACCGGCCACCATGCGGCTGTCGCGGGTGGCGTCACGAGCGCACCCGCGTCACCGTGATCGGCGACGGCGCCGTCGGCCTGCTGGCGGTGCTGTCGGCCAAGCGGCTCGGCGCCGAGCAGATCATCCTCGTGGGCCGCCACCAGGCACGCACCGACCTCGGCCGGGAGTTCGGCGCCACCGACATCGTCTCCGCCCGGAGTGAGGAAGGCATCGCCCGAGTCCGGGAGTTGACCGGCGGGCACGGCACGCATGTCGTCCTGGAGTGCGTCGGCAATCTGCCCGCCTACGAGCAGGCCGTCGGCGCCGTCCGCCCCGGCGGAGTCATCAGCCGGGTCGGCGTGCCCCAGTACGAGGAGGCGCCCATCGGGTTCGGCAGCCTCTTCCGCCACAACATCCGTCTGGCCGGGGGCCCCGCCCCGGTCCGCGCCTACATCGAGGAACTGATGCCCGACATCCTCGACGGCACCATCGAGCCGGGCAAGGTCTTCGATGTCACCACCGGCCTCGACGGCGTACCGGCCGGCTACCGGGCCATGGCCGACCGCAAGAGCCTGAAGGTCCTGATCAGCGGCTGACTCCGGGAACCGTCGGGAGAGGGCGCGGGCCCCTCCGCCCCCTCCCGACAGCCGAGGCCCGCCGACAGCCGACGCCAGCCGGTCGTAGCGGCTCGTGCTTCGGTTCGCCTCAGAGGAGGAGGCGTTCGGTGTAGGCCTCGGTCGGTGGGTAGGGGCTGGGGCTCGTCATGCCGACCGACCAGAAGCCGGTGGTGCCGGGGACGTGCGCCACGTCATTGAGGTACGGCGCCGTCGCCGCGCCGGCCGGGCCCCGCACGACGGTCCAGGCGTCGCCGTCCCGGCGCAGGTACGTACTGCTGCTCTGGTCCCGGAAGTTCCAGCCCGAGATCCACGCGGCGCGGCCCCGCGCGTCGCCGGCGATCCCGCTCAACGATCCGAGGGTGAAGCCAGCTTCCAGTCGGGCCCAGGCCTTGCCGTCCCAGTGGGCCAGGGCGGGGTTGCCCGGTCGTCCCGGCGGTCCGCCGATACCCGCCTCGGTGCCCACCGCCCATACGTCGTCCGGTCCCGCCGCGTGGACGTCGGCGATGCCCAGGCGCAGGCCGGCGATCGCGGGAAGGACCGTCCACGCTCCGTCCCACCGGGCCACGAGGCCGGACCAGCCCCGCCGTTCGACTGTTCACCGCTCACCCAGACCTCGCCCGGCCGGCGCACGACGACCCGGTAGAGGTTGGCACTCTCGACGGGCAGCGGCTCCAGCCAACGCCAGCGTCGCCCCTTCCCGTGCAGCAGCCGGAGGGTGCCGCCCCGGGTGCCGCAGACCCACACCTGCCGATCGGGTCCGACCGCCACCGAGGTGAACCGGACGTCCGGCTCGCCCCGGCCGGGGAACGCGGCCTCGCGCCAGGTGATTCCGTCCCAGCGCAGCAGCGGGCCGGCGTTTCCGGTCGGCTCGCCCACGCACCAGGCCGTGGTCCTGTCGACACCGGCGACGTCCCACAAACGCGTGTGGGTGAGATGGGACAGGTCGGTCTTCGTCCAGGCGGTGCCGTTCCACACCATGGCCAGCCCCCGCTGCCCCTCCGGTCCGGAGAGGTTCTCCTCGCCCACGGCCCACGCCAGCCGGGGCCCGGCGACGGCGATACGGCGCAGCTGCGCGGCGGGAGTGCTGCCGGGGGCCGGTACGGCCTGCCAGCCCTCGGCGCGGGGCGGCACCACGGCGGTCCGGCGGGCCGGGTCCGGGTCCGAGGATGAGGGCGGGGACGGGGCACGGGCTGGGGCCGGGGACGAGCCGAGCGTGAGCCCC
>NZ_LIRK01001029.1 GCF_001419765.1 Streptomyces torulosus | reverse complement strand
ACGAGGGGCCAGCCTACCCGCCCGAGCGCTGAGGTCGTAATCGAGGGTGAACCAGGGGTATCCCGGAGGCCCCGCGGGGCCTCCGGGAACTCCTGGACCCGATGACCGTCAGGCAGTCTCCACCCCCACGTAGCTCTCGCGGAGGTACTCGTGAACCGCTTGCTCCGGCACCCGGAAGGACCTGCCCACCCGGATCGCCGGCAGATGACCGCTGTGCACCAACCGGTACACGGTCATCTTCGACACTCGCATCACCGAGGCGACTTCCGCCACGGTCAGGAACTGAACCTCGTTCAGAGGCCTCTCGCCAGCTGCAGCCATGACACACCTGAACCTTCCGCACTCGACGGCCACCGGCTTCCCCTTCCGGTGACTCTTCGTCGCTGCGTGCTCACTCCCCAATGTAGGGGCGGGTGATGCGAGTGGGGAAGAGGGGATGCCATCGGCGGCCTACTGTGACAGACACGCCCGATTGAGTACGTAGCGGGTCAGCGGTCGGTAGTAATCAGACCGCACACCGTCATCAAGTGGAACGACGACGGACACCCGCCCCTCGGCCTCACCCACGAAGGGCGCCGGATCGTCCGTGTCGGCCAGCCCGATCGCCTCGAACCCCAGCTGACCTGCCCCGCAGACCCAGCCGTGGTCCCCGACGACGAGTTCCGGGAGGGGCCCGCCACCCTCCGCGGCGGCCGCCAGAACCGTCCGGATCGGGAGCGGCGAATGCGTGTGCACGCCGGTCGCACAACGGGAGCGCGAAGCGGTCGCCTCCCGGACCACGGAGACACCTCGTACGTAGTCGAGGTTGTACGTGCGTAGACCGAACCGGGTCGTTATGTCGACACGTCTACCCGTCGCTGGGGTGAGGACCTCACATCCCGCCGCCGACAAAGCGTCCGCGAGAGCGCCGTAGAAGCCGATCAGCCGATGCGGGTGCCCGGTGCCGAGGAGCACCGGTCCACCACGGCGAGCGACCGCCGCGAGCCGCTCCGCGAACCGGTCCAGCGCCGCCAGGGTGAACCGCGGGTCGATCACATCCTGCCCGGTCGTACACCCCGGGTCGGCCGAAACCCCGCACTTCCGGGCCATCAAACCGAGCACATCCGGCTGCCGCCAGGTCATTTCTGGATCAAGCCCGATCAGAAACCGAGGATCGCGGGCCGCGAACAGCCGGTAGCTCCGCAGGCTCGACTCCCGCGAGGTGGCCACCCTCCCGGCCAGCCCGACCGCCACCAGATGAGCCCGCAACGCCCCCGCACTCCACACACCCCGATGCTGACGCACCCGCCCCACGCCACCACCGGAATCCCTGGCCGAACCACACAGTTGGCCTAACGGCCGCCGCCTCTACGGCAGCAACCCCCGCAGCGGGAAGACCGCCTTGCGCGCGGCCAGCACGGCCTGGTCCAGCCGGTCCGCGGGGTCGTACCCGGCCTCCCAGCCGGCCCACTCCACGGGCCACCGCCCGTCGGTCATCCGCACCGGCGCCAACTGCCGCGTCCGCGCGAAGACCTGCTGCCGCCACTCCTCGGGAATCATGGTCTCCGGCGCGATCTCCCGCCCGGCCACGATCCCCACGAGATGGGTCCAGGACCGCGGCACCACGTCCACCACCGCGTATCCCCCGCCGCCGAGCGCGACCCACCGCC
>NZ_LIRK01001028.1 GCF_001419765.1 Streptomyces torulosus | reverse complement strand
GGGTGAGCGTGGAGCAGGGGGGCTCGGGCTCGGGGTCAGTGGCGGCGGGCCGCGCGGGGAGCGGCGCGTCGAGCGGAAGCGGATACAAAGGGCACGTCGTCCTTCCGTGTCGCCGCCGGGCGGACGGGGACCGGACCGGCGGAGGCAAGGCGTGACAAGAACGAGGGGGATGGCAGGAGCGTTCCCTTCGGATGTGACGCTCAAGTGTGGGGGAACCGAATTCCCACCGCCGCCGGAGCCACCGTCAGGCGTCCGTACAGGCGTTTTGTATTCTCCCGTGCCCTTGTGCGAACGATGTTGTGATTCGTGTCACGCGAGGTCTAGGGTTGTATCGCTTGGCGGTCCTCGGGGCGCGCGCCGAGTGGCGGCGAGCGACGGGGAGACCTCCGGGCGAGGGAAGTGATCCCGTTGTCCGTCGCGTGGGACGACATCGGTGGGCTCGTCGACGCGCACGAGCGTTTCCTCGCCGGTGCGCGGGTCGACGCGGATGTGCGCGACCCGGTGCTCGACTCCTGGAAACGCTGCCGTTCCGCGGGACTCGAACCGGACCGGCTGCTGATCCCCTACGCACCCGATCTCACCCTGGAGGACCCCTTCCTGCACGCGGCCGACCCGGTGCTCTCCCGGCTCACCGCCTCCCTCTCCAACGTGAGCATGACCATCGTGCTCTGCGACGGCCAGGCCCGCGTGGTCCAGCGACACGGCGGCGACCGCCGGCTCCTCAGCCGTCTCGACGAGGTGAACTTCGCCCCCGGCTTCTGCGCCTCGGAGGCCGCCGCGGGCACCAACGGCGTCGGCACCGCCCTCGCCGAACGCGGGCCGGTGTACGTCCTCGGCCGGGAGCACTTCGCCGACTGCCTCTCCCCGTTCGCCTGCGCCGGGGCTCCCGTCCGCGATCCGCTCAGCGGCCGTATCGAGGCCATCCTCGACCTCACCTGCCTGCGCGACGACGGCGACCCCGCCATGCTGCGCCTCGTCCGGGAGACCGCCCACGACATCGAGGCCCGCCTGTTGGAACAGGCCACCGACCGGGAGCGGGCCCTGCTCGCCGCGTACCGCCGGGCCGCGCCGCCATCCGAGCCGTGGCCCCGCCAGCCCGACGGCCCCGCCAGGACGCGGGGGCCGTACGGCAGCGGCGCCGAGACCCTTGGCCGCGTCGACCTGGCCGTCCTCCGCGAGAAGGCCGAGGAACTCATCGCCTCCCCCCACCTCACCCTCGACCAGGTGACCCTCCCCGGCGGCCGCGTCGCCACCCTCCTGCGCCGCCCGGTCATGGGCGCGTCGGGCGAGACCGGCGTCGTCGTCGAGGCCCGGGTCCTGGGCGGACCCCAACTGCGGCACATGGAACGGACGGCGCCGACGGAGGCGGCGGAGAGGGTGGAGGAGGCGGAGAGGGCGGAGATGGGGGA
>NZ_LIRK01001027.1 GCF_001419765.1 Streptomyces torulosus | reverse complement strand
GGGTGATGGGGGCTCGGTGGGGGTCCGAGAGCCTTTGGGCTGCGCCGAGCGTCACGGTTGCGCTCGCGTACGGGTGGGGGTACGCGGGGCGTCGCGCACTCGTGGGGGGGCGCGCGGCGCTCGGGGGCCGCGCGGGACACCTCCGTCGCGCGGTGTGTCAGGTGCCCCGCGCAGAGCCCGGGTACGTCGGTTCGACCGTCGGTCAGGCCTCGGCCGCCGCCTTCGCGGCGATGTCCGAGCGGTGCTGGGAGCCATCCAGGCCGATGCGGGCGACGGCGGTGTACGCGCGGTCGCGGGCCTGGGTGAGGTCCTTGCCGGTGGCCGTGACGGACAGGACGCGTCCGCCCGCGCTGAGCACGGCGTCGCCGTCGCGCTTGGTGCCGGCGTGCAGCACGTACGCGTGCGGGGCGTCCACGGCGGCCACCTCGTCGAGCCCGGTGATGGGGTCGCCGGTGCGCGGGGTGCCGGGGTAGTTGTGCGAGGCCACGACCACCGTGACGGCCGCGTCGTCGCTCCAGCGGAGGGGTTCGAGGTCGCCGAGGGTGCCGTTGGCGGCGGCGAGCAGGACACCGGCCAGCGGGGTCTTCAGGCGGGCCAGGACGACCTGGGTCTCCGGGTCGCCGAAGCGGGCGTTGAACTCGATGACCCGTACGCCCCGACCGGTGATCGCCAGGCCGGCGTAGAGCAGGCCGGAGAACGGGGTGCCGCGGCGGCGCATCTCGTCGACGGTCGGCTGCAGCACGGTCTGGAGGACCTCGTCGACCAGCTTGGGGTCGGCCCACGGGAGGGGGGAGTACGCGCCCATGCCGCCGGTGTTGGGGCCCTCGTCGCCGTCCAGCGCGCGCTTGAAGTCCTGAGCGGGCTGGAGCGGGAGGACGGTCGTGCCGTCGGTGATCGCGAAGAGGGAGACCTCGGGGCCGTCCAGGAACTCCTCGATGACGACGCGACCGCAGGCCAGCGCGTGCTCGCGGGCCGTGCCGAGGTCCGGGGTCACGACGACGCCCTTGCCGGCGGCCAGCCCGTCGTCCTTCACGACGTACGGGGCGCCGAAGGCGTCGAGCGCCTCGTCGATCTCCTCCGCGGTGGTGCAGACGTACGACCGCGCGGTGGGCACACCCGCGCCGGCCATGACCTCCTTGGCGAAGGCCTTGGAGCCCTCCAGCTGCGCGGCCTCCCCGGAGGGGCCGAACACCGGGATGCCCGCCTCGCGCACGGCGTCGGCGACGCCCGCGACCAGGGGGGCCTCCGGGCCCACGACCACCAGGTCGACCTCCAGGCGGGTGGCCAGCGCGGTCACGGCGGCGCCGTCCAGCGCGTCCACCGCGTGCAGCTCGGCGACCTCCGCGATGCCGGCGTTGCCGGGGGCGCAGTGGAGCGCGGTGACGTCGGAGTCGAGGGACAGAGAACGGCACAGCGCGTGCTCACGGGCACCGCTACCGATGACGAGGACCTTCACGGGGCCAGCCTAACCGGCTGGGCGGGGTGGGTTTGTG
>NZ_LIRK01001026.1 GCF_001419765.1 Streptomyces torulosus | reverse complement strand
CGGCGGCCGCTTCCCCGCCGGTCGTGGGTGGTCCGATCCGGCGGGGAAGCGGCCGCCGCCGGGGTGCTACGCCTCCTGCGGTGACGGTACGACCCTGCCCGTCACCTCGCCCAGTGCGATGTTCGTGCCGTTCGGGCCGGGGGCCCAGGCTGTGAGGGTGACCTCGTCGCCGTCTTCCAGGAACGTGCGTTTGCCGGTGGGGAGGTCCAGGGGGTCGCGGCCGTTCCAGGTGAGTTCCAGGAGGGAGCCTCGCTGGTTCGCGGCGGGGCCGCTGACCGTGCCGGAGCCGTAGAGGTCGCCGGTGCGCAGGGAGGCTCCGTTGACCGTCATGTGGGCCAGTTGCTGGGCGGCGGTCCAGTACATGGTGGAGAACGGGGGCTCCGCGACCACATGGCCGTTGACGGCGACCGAGATGCGGAGGTCGTAGCCGCCGGGGTCCTCGGTGGAGTCGTCCAGGTAGGGCAGGAGGTCGTGGGTGCGGGGCGGCGGGGTCACGCGGGCCTCGTCGAGGGCGTCCAGCGGGGTGATCCACGGTGAGACGGACGTGGCGAAGGACTTGCCGAGGAAGGGGCCCAGCGGGACGTACTCCCAGGCCTGGAGGTCGCGGGCCGACCAGTCGTTGAGGAGGGTCACGCCGAAGACGTGGTCCCGGAAGGCGGAGAGGGGCACCGGGTGGCCCATGCGGGTGGGCGTGCCCACGACGAAGCCGACCTCCGCCTCGATGTCGAGGCGGATCGAGGGGCCGAAGACCGGGGCCGGGTCCGCGGGCGCCTTGCGCTGGCCCGAGGGGCGTACCACCTCGGTGCCGGAGACCACAACGGTGCCGGACCGGCCGTGGTAGCCGATCGGCAGGTGCTTCCAGTTGGGGGTCAGGGGGTCCGGTGAGTCGGGGCGGAAGATCTGGCCGACGTTCCGGGCGTGGTTCTCCGAGGCGTAGAAGTCGACGTAGTCGGCGACCTCGAAGGGGAGGTGGAGCGTGACCTCGGTGAGGGGGTGGAAGAAGGGGCTGATCGTCTCGCGGTGGGAGGGGACCGTCACCCAGGCCGTGAGGGCCCGGCGGACGTCCGACCAGGCGGTGCGGCCCGCGGCGAGGAGGGGGTTGAGGGTGGGGTGGCCGAGGAGGGCGGCGTACGGGGAACCCAGGGCGCGGGCCGCCGCCGCCGCGTCCAGGACGTGGTCGCCCAGGCGGACGCCGACGGTGCGGGTGTCGGAGTCCGAGAGGGAGAAGACGCCGTAGGGGAGGTTGTGCGGGCCGAAGGGGTGGCCTTCGGGGACGTCGAAGGGGGGCATGGGGTGCTGCCTCGCTCTCGTGCGTGCCGGCGTTCCGTCTGGTCGCGGCACACGTTACGGGGCGACGACGGGAACGGGGAGTGTCTAAAGAGTTCGCAATGTCCTGATAGGGGAGGGTCGGAGTGGATGATTCCGGCTTAGCGTCCTGTGGGGGCACGGACGGGGTGGGTCCGGGTC
>NZ_LIRK01001025.1 GCF_001419765.1 Streptomyces torulosus | reverse complement strand
TGCGAACAGCCGCGCCGTGGCGATCGCGGCGAGGCCGATGGGGCCGGCCCCGACGACGGCGACGGTGTCCCCGGGCCGCACATGCCCGTTGAGCACGCCCACCTCGTAGGAGGTCGGGAAGATGTCCGCGAGGAGCACGGCGTCCTCGTTGCCGACCGTGCTGGGCAGTACGTGGACGGACAGGTCGGCGTAGGGGACGCGGACGTACTCGGCCTGGGTGCCGTCGATCAGATGGCCGAGGATCCAGCCCCCGCCGCCCCGGCACTGGCCGTAGGCGCTCTCCCGGCAGAAGCGGCAGCGGCCGCAGGCGCTGATGCAGGAGACGAGGACTCGGTCGCCGGNNACGGCCTCGTGCCCGAGGACCGTGCCGGGACGCACGTCGGGGACGTCGCCCTTGAGGATGTGCAGATCCGTGCCGCAGATGGTCACGGCGTCGACCCGTACGACCGCGTCGGTCGGGTCCTTGAGCGCGGGGTCCGGGATGTCCTGCCAGGCCGACTGCCCGGGTCCGTGGAAGACGAAGCCTTTCATGACGCTCCTCACCGTCCTTCTGCGCATGCCGGGAAAGTCCCACACATCCAGCTTGTCCGCTGGACGCGGACCTCGCACGGGACCGCCCGGGCCGCCGTGCGGGCCGGGCGGTCCCGTTCGGGCCGGTACAAGAGGGACCGAACGGCCCTACCGCCGACCCGGTCACCAGGGCTTGTCTCCTCTCATGGACGAGAACGACACCGGGTCCGCGCCGTACCGCACGCACCGCACCTCCGGCGGCGCGACCGTCGTGACACTGCGGGGCGAGATAGACGTCGTGACGGCTCCCGCACTCGCGGCCCGCCTGGACGCCCTGACCTCCCGTCCCCACCCCGACCTGGTGCTGGACCTGCGCCCGGTCGACTTCATCGACTGCTCCGGGCTCGGTGTGCTGTGCCGGGCCCGCAATCGCGCGCGGGACCGGCACGGCCGGCTCCGCCTGGTCACCGACAACTCGCGCTTCCTGCGGCTGCTGCGCTGCACCGGCCTGACCGACGTGTTCGAGGTGGGTTCCCGGCT
>NZ_LIRK01001024.1 GCF_001419765.1 Streptomyces torulosus | reverse complement strand
CTACCCGCCCCCACCGGCCCGGCCTACCATGAAACCGCCAGGGCAGACTCAACAACAGGCGGCACACCACACCACAAGGCGGACCGCCGTCCGACCTGGCACACCAAGGAGGGCAACCAGCTATGAGCTCGCTACTGACCGAGGGCGATCTCACCCACGAGGCACACGTCGTCTGGCTGGAGGACCCCGACAACCTCGACTACGTCCGCCAAGCCCTCGACAAAACCCCCCGCCGCCGCAACAAACCCCGCTACGCCCGCGACGGCCGCATGGTCGGCTACGCCGAACTCGACGACCACGCCGAAGCCGACCCCGACAGCGGCCTGTACCGCCGCCGCGTCTTCTTCCTCCTCCCACACGACCGCGACGCCCAACCCGAAGGCCTCTACCAAGAAGGCGCCCCCGGAGAAGCCGTCGACCCCCGCACCATCGACGTCAAAAAGGTCGGCGAGAAAACCCCCCGCTCCCAAAGCGGACCCGGGGCCATAGCTGGAACACGCACCTGACCTCACCGTGCCTCGCTCGCGGCGTGCACGGTGACAACGCGCCTTCCTGCCGCTAAGCGGCGCGCTACAGGAGCGAGGTCCGGGGGGAGAGGTCCGGACGGGCACGGTGCCAGCGTGCGGGGTTGCGCCACCGGCCGGAGGCATCGCGGGCGACGCCGACGCCGACTTCACTCCGCATACCCACACTGTCGGCGCCCAGTGCGTCGGGCCGGCCGGACCCTAGCTGTCCTTGCCGCCCCGTGGGAAGACCGCTTCGGCGAGCACCACCAGACCACCGCCATCAGGCGTTTCGGTGACGGTGTGTCCGAGCCGGACCAGCAGCCCTGCTACTGCGGCCTGCACGATCACTCTCATGCTCTCATTGCTCGCTGCACGGCCTGCCTGGTCACGGGCGAGCGCGGTGAACCCGTCCGAGGCCGTCCATCTGACGAGGTTCTCTCCCCAGGTGAGTACAGGCGAACGTCCTCGGCTGCTTCGCCGCCGTATGACCCGGTCGGGCCGATAGCCCGCCAGCCTCGGGCCAGGGGCGGTCGGCCCGCAGACCAATCGTGCAGCGACGCCAGTGGGCGCCCTTAGCTTGTCCTACCTTCCAAGC
>NZ_LIRK01001023.1:154-1661 GCF_001419765.1 Streptomyces torulosus | reverse complement strand
GCGGCGGTGATCTCGCCGACGCTGTGCCCGACGACCGCGTCGGGACGCACCCCCCACGCGCCGAGCTGCGCGGAGAGGGCCACGCCGAACGCGACGAGGAGGGGCTGCGCCACCTCCGTCCGAGTCAGCGCCTCCACAGTGACGTGCTCGTCCAGGCACCACGCGGTCAGGGAACGGCCCAGGACGGGGCCCACGAGCGCGGACGCCTCGTCCAAGGTGTCCCGGAAGGCGGGGGCGGACCGGTACAACGCGCGGGCCACGGCGGGGCGTTGGGCTCCCTGGCCGGGGAGGACGAAGACGGTACGGGGCCGGGCGCGGGTGGGTACCGCGTCCCCGGCGTGGGCGGCCGCCTCCAGCCGCCGGACGAGGTCGCCGTCGGCCACGACCGCGAGACGGTACGGGGCGTCGTCGCGCGCGGTGCCGACGGCGGCGCACACGTCCGCCTCGGGAAGGTCGGGACGCGCCCGGAGGTGCGCGGCGAGCTCGGCGACGGCCGCCCGCAGGGCGCCGGGGGTCCGCGCCGAGAGGGTGAGCAGACACGGCCCGGAGGCGTCGGCCGCGGCCCCGACGGGGCGGTCACGCCCGGGCCGGCCGGCCTCTCCGCAGTCACGGCGACCCGTGGCGTCCGGCGCCTCCTCCAGGATCGCGTGGGCGTTCGTGCCGCCGAAGCCGAACGCGTTGACCCCCGCGGTGAGGGGGCTGCCGTCCGGGGTGGTCCAGGGCTCCGGCTCCGTCACGAGGCGGAAGCCGGGGGCTGTGTCCGCGAGGAACGGGGCGGGCCTGGCGGCGTGCGGCACGGGCGGGAGCCGGCGGTGGGTGAGCGCGAGGACGACCTTGACGAGGGCGGGCATCCCGGCCGCGTTGAGAAGGTGCCCGAGGTTCGCCTTGACCGAGCCCAGCCGTCGCGGAAGCCCGTCGGGACGCGGCGGGAACGCCTGGCCGAGGGAACGCGCCTCCACCGGGTCCCCGATCGGCGTACCCGTGCCGTGCGCCTCGACGTACGACACGGCGGCCGGATCGACCCCGCACTCCTCGTACGCCCGCGCGATGACCTCGCGTTGCCCGCGCGGCGTGGGCGCGAGCAGCCCGAGCGAGCGGCCGTCGTTGTTCACCGCCGTCCCGCGTACGAGGGCGAGGACCGGGTCGTCGGCGGCGCGGGCCTCGTCCAGGCGAGCGAGTACGAGGACCGCGCCGCCCTCCCCGGGCACGAACCCGTCGGCGTCGGCGTCGAACGCCCGGCACCGCCCGGTCGGCGACAGCGCGCCCGTCGCTTCGAGCAGCCGGTGCCCGGTGCCCGTCAGGCCCAGGTTGACCCCGCCGACCACGGCGAGGTCGCACTCCCCGGCGGCGAGGCTCCGCCGGGCCAGGTGCAGTGCGACCAGCGCGGACGAGCACGCGGTGTCGACGGCGAGCGCCGGGCCGGTCAGGTCCAGCACCTGGGAGACCCGGGCGGCGATCAGGTTGGGCAGGTTGCCGGTGAGGGCGGCCGGGTGGCGGGCGAGGTCAC
>NZ_LIRK01001023.1:0-127 GCF_001419765.1 Streptomyces torulosus | reverse complement strand
CCGGCCCGGCGGGGGCCCGCGTATCCGGCGCGCTCCAGTGCCTCGTGGGCCAGTTCGAGGAAGATCCGCGCCTGCGGGTCGGTCGCCCGCGCCTCCGCGTCGTCCATCCCGAAGAAGTCGCCGTCGA
>NZ_LIRK01001022.1 GCF_001419765.1 Streptomyces torulosus | reverse complement strand
GGTACACCGCCCGGCCCGATCGGGAACCGGATCGGGCCGGGCGGTGTACCAGGAATGACGGCGTCACAGCAGGTGCACATCGGATCTACATCAGATCGCGCAGCAGCCGGTCCCGGATCATGAGGGCGGCCCGTTTGTCGGGCAGGTCGACCTCCGCGGAGAACCGGAAACCGGCGGTGAGGAAAGCGGAGACGGAGGGGAAGTTGCGAAGGTCGGGTTCCGCGACGACGCGGGCGCAGGAAGGACGGTTGTCCAGGACGAGATCGGCGACGGCGCGGAGCAGGGCGGAGCCGAGACCTCTCCCCCGGTCGGCCACCGGGCCGATGAGGAGGTGGACGCCTGTGTCGTGGGGGCGGGCGGGGTAGTGGCGGGCGATGGGGTCGAGGTCCGCCCGGTAGATCTCCCAGTAGCTCATCGGGGTGCCGTCCAGCACACCGAGGCAGGGCACGCTGCGGCCGTCGCCGTCGAGCTGGGCCCGGAGGTGGTTCGCGGTCACGTCCTCGGGTCCGGCGAGCTGCCAGGACGAGGCCACGGCGGAGTCGTTCATCCAGCGGGTGATCAGCGGGAGGTCCCGTTCGAGGCGGACGGGGAGGAGGCGCAGCGTGCCGACGGGGGTGACCGCGGGTCTCCAGTCGGCGAGGTGATCCAGCAGTTCCCCTTGGCCCGAGAGTGCCGCCCCGCCCGGGTCGGTGCCCCCACCGTCCGGGTCGGCGTCCTCCGCGAGGAACGCGGCCAGGTCGTCGGACAGGCGCAGTTCGAGTGTGTCCTCGTTGCTGGGGGCCCGGGTGGTGCCCGTGTCGGTGCCGGATGTGGTGCTCGCATCGGTGGGAGGCACGCGACGCTCCTCTCAGGGGATGGGGTGGGTCATGTTCCTCGGGGCGTGAAGGGGGTCGACAGTGATCGGGTCAGCTGTGGAGGGGGTTGGCGATGGTGACGTAGACGGACTGGGTGTCGACCGGGCCGACGAGTTCGTCGAGGCCGTTCAGCCGGGTCAGCAGGTTGGCCTTGCAGCGCAGGACGGGTGAGTCGAGCAGCAGGGCCGGCAGGGTGGTGTCCAGCCGGGCGGGGCCGGTGGCGACATCGGTGAGGAAGCGGCGGAAGGCGGCGAGCAGCAGTCGCTCGTCGGCGAGGCCCTGCGAGCCGAACGCACCGATGAGACCGAGCACGTTGTTGATGCCGAGGTAGTAGGCGAACCGTTCGTCGGTGACCTCGTCGGAGACGAACGTGTCGCTGTGCTCGCCGATGCCGGGCAGTCGGGCGTCGAGGTCCGCACGGCGGGACTCGCGGAAGTAGTAGCCCTGGTTGTCGCGGTACCTCCCGCCCATGGGCCAGCCGTCGGGGTCCAGTAGGAGGACGGTGTTCTGCTGGTGGGCTTCGAGGGCGATCCCGGCCTCGCTGTCCAGCCACAGCACGGGCCGCACGACCTGCTCCAGGTAGCGCAGGAACCACTCGGCGGCGACGGCACCTCGCGGCCGCCCGGTGCGCCCCGCGAGCCGGGTGACGACCTCGGCGAGCCGGGACCGCATGACGGGCCCCTCCGGAAGGTGGTCGGCATGGCCGGGCGCCTGCGGGTCCGCGTGGTGATGCGGCGCCCGGCCGGGGAGGGACGCCCGCTGCCCGGGGATGCGGGTTGCCTGGTGCTCGCCATCCGGGTGCGGCCCGTCCGCGAACGGCCCCTCAGCCAGTGGCCCGTCCGCATACAGCCGGTGCGCGTGCTGCCCGCTTGCTTGCGCCCCGTCCGCAAGTGGCCCGTCCGCTCGCGCTCGGTCCCCATACGGCCTCGGTGATACGAGCCCCGCCACACAGCACGCGTCGTCCGCCGGGCCGAACGGGTTGTGCCGGATCACCACGTCCAGGCCGGGCACGGGGTCGCCGCCCGGCGCGGTGACCGCCAGCCAGGCCGGGTCGCGGACGATGTCGAACCCCGGGTGGACGGCCTGCCACTCCTTGGCCAGACCGGTGCGCAGCAGGCGGTGGACCTCGACGCCCCGGTGGAGTTCCTTGCGGAGGTTCTCCCGACGGGAGTTGGTGATGCGCAGCCCCAGCGACAGCTTCAGCATCGCGGGGGCGGCGGTGCGGTGCACGGTACGGACAGAGGAGGTGGGGTGCCACGGGGAGCCGTGGGGGCCGAGGTCGAGCAGCAGTCCGGCGTCCAGGAGGGCGGCGACGGTCGGGCGGTGTCGGACCTCGCGCAGTTGCCAGGGGTGGACGGGCAGGGCGGCGTAGCCGTCGGGCAGTGGCAGACCGGGGCCGGCCAGCCGTGCGGTCAGCTGCTCGGCCGGAACGACTCGGCCGCGCTCCGTCCACGCCGAGTCGGTCGAGAGAACGGAGGGTGCGACAGCCAGCCAGTGCAAGGGGAAGGAGCCACGCGACTCGGGTGAGTAGAGCCGCGCCTCCGCCTCGGACAGCCCTTCCCGACTCTTCGGGGTGGGGTGCAGCGGATGACCGAGGACGAGAGCCTGCTCCGCGGCGAGGAACAGATCCGGCGCGTCATCCGGCCGGGCCCGACGCTCGGCGATGAATCCGGCGACGCGCCGAGCGGAGTCGGCGACCCGGCCGACGAGGTCGAGTGCGTCGAGCGGGGCCGACTGCCCGAGGAGGACCCACTGCTCATGTGGGCCCGATTGGCCGAGTGGGGCCTGTTGGTCGTGCGGGGCCGACTGGCTGTGCGGGGCCGTTTGGTCGTGCGGGACAGGCTGGCTGTGCGGAGCCGGTGGGCCGAGTGGGACCGGTTGGTCAGGTCGGGCCCCGTGGCCGTGCGGTGCCGGCTGGTCGTGCGGTGCCGCTTGGCCACGCCAGGCCAGCTGGTCGGCAGCCGACGGCACCGCACGACCAGCCGG
>NZ_LIRK01001021.1 GCF_001419765.1 Streptomyces torulosus | reverse complement strand
GCCCGGATCACCCCCACCGCCCCCGCGGTCAGCGGCCGCGACGGCACCATCGACTACCGGGCCCTCGACGCCTGGGCCCGGCGCATCGCCGCCCGGCTCACCGAGTCGGGCGTGGGCCGGGGCAGCCGGGTCGCCGTCCTGGTGGAACCGTCCACCGCGATGGTGGCCGCCGTCCTGGGCGTCCTCAAGGCCGAGGCGGCGTACGTACCCGTGGACCTGGCCCACCCCGACCGGCGCATCGCCGGCGTCCTCACCGACGCCCGGGTCGGCGCGGCCGTGGTCACCGGGTCCGCGGCCGGCCGTCTCACCGGGCTCGGCCTGCCGCTGGTACGGGTCGAGGACACTGCCGGGCCCACCGGGGAGCGCGACACCGCGCGCACCGCCGGGGCGGGCGAGGACGCCGAGGACGGCGACGAGGAGCCGGCCACCGGGGCCGTACCCCCGGATGCCACCGTGGCCGCCCCGGCGGATGCCACCGCGCCGGTCTGCGCGGAGGCCACCGCGTCCGTCCAGGCATCTGACGTCGGGGCAGCCCATGAATACGCCGTCGACACCGCCCACGCATACGCCGTGGAGGCCGCCGCCGACGGACCGGCGGCGCGGGGCGGGGCCGGACGAGCCGCAGCTGCCGTCGGCGCCACCGGCCGACCCGACGCCACGGGTATCACCGGCGACGACCCCGCCTACCTCATCTACACCTCCGGCAGCACCGGCGAACCGAAGGGAGTCGAGGTCGGGCACCGGCAGTTGGCGTCGTCGACGCTGGCGCGGCGCATGGTCTATCCGGGCCGGCCGGTCTTCCTGCTCGTCTCACCGCTCGCCTTCGACTCGTCCGTCGCCGGGCTGTGGGGCACACTCACCGCCGGCGGGCACCTGGTGGTGGCCGCGCCCGACGAGGTCCGCGATCCCGAGCGGCTGATCGACCTCGTCGAACGGCACGGCGTGACCGGCCTGCTGTGCGTGCCCTCCCTGTACGCCGTCCTGCTCGACGCCGCCGAGCGGGCGGGCATGGAACGGCTGCGCTCCCTGGAGACGGTGACCACGGCGGGCGAGCCGCTCCCCGCCGACCTGATGCGACGTCACTTCGCCCTGCATGCCCGCACGGTGGCACTGGTCAACGAGTACGGGCCCACCGAGGCGACGGTCTGGGCGAGCTACCGCCGGTACGGCGCGCCGGGGCCGGTGACCATCGGGGGCCCCGCCCCCGGCGTACGGCTGTACGTCCTCGACGAGGGAATGCGGCCCGTACCGCGCGGCACCGAGGGCGAGTTGTTCATCGGGGGCGCCGGGGTGGCCCACGGCTACTTCGGGCGTCCCGAGGCCACCGCGAAGGCTTTCCTCGACGACCCCTTCGCGGGGGCGCCCGGCGCACGCATGTACCGCACCGGCGATCTCGTCCGGTGGACCGAGGAGGGCACCCTCGACTTCCTGGGCCGCCGCGACCACCAGGTCAAGATCCGCGGCCATCGCATCGAACTCGGCGCGGTGGAGGCCGCGCTGTGCGAGCAGCCCGGAGTGCGCGAGGCCGTCGTCGTGCCCGACACCCGGGGCACCGCCCTCACCGGGTTCGTGCTCGCGCCCACGCGGCCCGACGCACGGAGCCTGCGGGAGCAGGTGGCCCGTTCGCTGCCCGCACCGATGGTGCCCGCCCGCATCGAGGTACTCGACTCCTTCCCCCGCACCGTCAACGGCAAGGCCGACCGGGCACGGCTGCGCGTCCGCGCGGAGGAGCCGTACCGCGCCGCCGAGGGACCGTACCGCGCCGCCGAGGAGGCGGCGACCGAACAGCCCGCCGCGAAGGGCCGGCCCGCCCCCGACGACGGCCCGGCAGCGGAGGCGCCCGACGGCGGTACGCCCCCGCGTGCGCCCGGCGGCGGTGATCCGTCGGCCGGGGTCGCGGCGGCCTGGGCGGAGGTCCTGAAGGTCACGGACGTGCCCGGCGACGTCAACTTCTTCGACCTGGGCGGTCATTCGCTGGCGATGTTCCAGCTCCAGGACGCCCTGGAGCGGCACACCGGCACGCGCCCCCCGATCGTCGCCCTCTTCCGCCACACCACGGTCTCGGCGCAGGTCGCCCTGATCCGGGACGGCGGGGCCGACGCCGGCGACGCGGAGGCCGACGCCCGGCGCC
>NZ_LIRK01001020.1 GCF_001419765.1 Streptomyces torulosus | reverse complement strand
GTTGTCGCATGACCCGAGTACGTCCCAGTACGCGGGTCATGCTCCGCCGTGCGAGGCATCGCACCGGACGCCGCGAGCTTTCCGGCAAACCTTTCCGGTCACAGCACTAGCTGCCTCCGCGGTGGCTCGGCGCGGGCCACGTGGGCGCGGGGCCACGTGGGGGTCCGCTCACCGGCGTGTGCTGATCCCGTGAAGGGTCTGTACTGAGGGGTAACCCGGCGCGATCATCGCGAGGCGGCCCGGCGACGGCGGCGGGGCGCTGAACGGAGTCGTCATGTCACGTCATTCTCGGCGCGGGTTTCTCACCTGTCTGGTGGCGGCGCCCACCCTCGCGGTCGCGACGAGGATCGGGCTCGACGCCTACGCCCCCGGCACCGCCGACGCGGCCATTCCGACGCCGCCCGCACCGGCGGACCTGGTGGACCTCGGCGACCTGCTGATCCTCGCGGGAGCGCCCACCGCGAACATGATGGTGCTCAGCGTCGACGAGGAGGGTCTCGTCCACTTCCGGCTGCCGAGGGAAGAGGTGGGGCAGGGGCTCACCACGGCCGTGGCGATGCTGGTCGCGGAGGAGCTGGACACACCGCTCGACCACGTCCGGGTGCGACTGGACGACGCCCGGCCCGAGTTGCTGTTCAACCAGCTCACCGGCAGCTCCAACTCCATCCGTTCGCTGTACGACCCGGTACGCCACACCGCGGCGGCCGCACGGGCCGGGCTCGTTCGGGCCGCCGCGAAGCAATGGGGCCTGGACGACGAGGACTTGACGGTGCGTCGAGGCTTCGTGGCGGCGCCCGACGGCCGCACCGCCCCCTACGGCTCGCTGTCCGCGGCCGCCGCCTCCCTCGACCTCGGCTCGCTCGTCGTGACCCCCAAGAAGGAGTCCGAGCACACTCTCGTCGGCACCCCGACCTCCCGGATCGACGCCCGCTCCCTCGTCACCGGCAAGCAGGCGTACACCCTCGACCTCGACGTGCCCGGCGCCCAAGCCGTGCATGGTCCGCAGGCCGCCGACCATCAACGGCACCGTGAAAACGGTCAACAACGAGGCCGCCGTACGGGCCATGCCGGGCGTGCTCGACGTGGTGACCATCGACACGGGGGTGGCCGTCGTCGCGGAGACGTTCGGGCAGGCCCTCGACGGCAAGGAGGCCCTGGACGTCACCTGGGGGCCAGGTACCGTCGACGCGCTGTCCGACCAGGACGTCCGCGCGAAGTTGAAGGCGGCGACGCCCTCGCTGGACGCGCTCGGGCTGCTGGTGAAGAAGGTGGAGGGCGAGTTCGACTTCGCCTTCGCCAGTCACGCCCCGCTGGAGACCAATTCGGCGGTCGCGGACGTACGGGCGGACCGCGCCGAGGTCTGGTCGGGGCTCAAGTCGCCGATCGTCGCCCAGGCCGCCATCGCCAAGGCCGTCGGGCTGCCGGTCACCAAGGTCACGGTGCACGTGGTGCAGGCGGGCGGCTCCTTCGGACGCCGACTCTTCTACGACGCGGCGCTGGAGGCCGCCGTGGTGTCGAAGAGGAGCGGACGGCCCGTCCGGCTGATGTGGTCGCGGATCGACGACATGCGGCACGGGCGGATGCGGCCCGCCACCCACCACCGGATCCGCGCGACCTACGCCGCCGGGCAGGTGCTCAGCTTCCAGCACCGGGTCGCGGCCGTCGAGACGGACTTCCGGCACGGACTCGGCGACGCCCTCACCGCCGCCGCCGCGAGCCTGCCCACCGGGATCGGCAACGCGACCTTCGCCCAGACCCTGTTCCTGACCACCGTGAAGTCCCCGTACCACTTCGGGCTCACCACCCAGACGCTCACCGAGGTGCCGATCAGGATGCACACCGGGTCGTGGCGCTCGGTGTACTCGGCCAACACCCGCGGGGCCGAGGAGATCGTCGTCGACGAACTGGCGGCGCGACTCGGCAAGGACCCGGTGGCGTTCCGGCGGGAGTTCCTCAGGACCGCGCGGCAGCGGGCCGTGCTCGACAAGGTCGCCGAGGAGGGGGAGTGGGGGCGTGACCTGCCCGACGGCTGGGCCCAGGGCGTCGGCTTCCACGACGAGTACAAGTCCTGCACGGCCTGCCTGGTCGAGATCGACGCCACCGACCCGAAGAAATCCCGGGTGACCAAGGCGGTCATCGCGGCCGACGTCGGCCGGGTCGTCAACCCGCGCGGACTGGAGGCCCAGCTGCTCGGCGGGCTCACCGACGCCATCTCCACCACCCTGCGGGCGGGACTCCACATCGACAAGGGGCTGCCGCTGGAAGGCAGCTACTCCCAGTTCCACTACGCGCGCCAGAAGGACTCCCCGAAGGACGTACGGATCCACATCATCGAAGGCGCCGACGAACCCGGCGGCGCCGGTGAACTCGGCGTCCCGGCGGCCGTCGGCGCCGTCGCCAACGCCTACGCGCGCGCCACCGGCACCAAGCCGCGCAGCTTCCCCGTCACCTTCGACGTGGACTTCACGCCCTTCCCCCGCTGAGGCGCCGACGGCCGCCTGGACGCCGAGTTCCCCGGCGCCGCCGGGTTCGTCGGCGCCTTCGATGATGTGGATCCGTACGTCCTTCGGGGAGTCCTTCTGGCGCGCGTAGTGGAACTGGGAGTAGCTGCCTTCCAGCGGCAGCCCCTTGTCGATGTGGAGTCCCGCCCGCAGGGTGGTGGAGAT
>NZ_LIRK01000102.1:5356-5714 GCF_001419765.1 Streptomyces torulosus | reverse complement strand
CTTCCCGCCCCGTCACCCCCGACAGCGTTGCCATCCGCTGCGCGTCTGACCGGGCCCGGGTCCGCGGCCGGGACAGGGTCCGCGACAGGGCTCGTGTCGGCGGTCGCGCCCGCGTCCGTGTCGAAGGACTCCAGGATCGTCCTGATGCGCCGCCAGCCCGTGTCGAGGTCGTGGCCGCCCGTCTCGATGAGGCCGTCGGTGCACAGGAGCATCGTCTCGCCGGGTTCGAGGACGAGCCGGGTGGTGGGGTAGTCGGCGTCGGGGTCGATGCCGAGGGGCAGGCCGCCCGGCGTCGGCCGGACCAGGACCGTGCCGTCGGCCATGCGGATCGCCGGGTCCGGGTGCCCGGCGCGGGCGA
>NZ_LIRK01000102.1:0-5292 GCF_001419765.1 Streptomyces torulosus | reverse complement strand
TGGCCCTGGACGTCGCCGATGACGAGGGCGAAGCGGCCGCTGGGCAGGGCGATCATGTCGTACCAGTCGCCGCCGACCTGGAGTCCGCCGCCGGTGGGGACGTAGCGCGCGGCGACGCTCATGCCGGGTATCTCGGGGCCGAGCGTGGGCAGCATGGTGCGCTGGAGGCCGTCGGTCAGTTCGCGTTCGGTCTCGGCGGCGCCCGCGCGGGACAGCGCCTGGGCGAGCATCCGGGCCACGGTGGTCAGGACGGAGCGCTCGTCGGGGGTGAAGGTGACCGGGTAGGTGAAGCCGGCCATCCACGCGCCCATGGTGCGGCCGGCGACGATCAGCGGCAGGAAGGCCCAGGACCGGCGGTTGAACTGTTCCGCGAGCGGCCAGGCGGTGGGGTAGCGGGACTTGTAGTCCTCGGGGGAGGAGAGATAGACGGCGCGGCCGGTGCGGACGACCTCCGCTGCCGGGTAGTCCGTCTCCAGCGGCATATGGGTGAACGGGCCCTCGTCGCCGTGGTTGTGCCCGTGGTGCCCGATGACGGTGAGGCGGTCGCCCTCCACCCCGAACACGGCGAGACCGTCCGGGGAGAAGCCCGGCATCGCGAGGCCCGCCGCGACCCGCAGCACCTCCTCCGTCGAGCGCGCCTCGGCCAGTGCCCGCCCCGCGTCCAGCAGGAACGCCTCGCGGGAGCGCCGCCAGTCGCCGGTGACGGCCCCCGGGGCGCGGGCCGCGGTCTGCGGCGAGGGTTCGGTGACCTCCTGGATGGTGCCGATCAGCTCCACCGATCTGCGCACCGGATCCAGGGTCGGCTTGGAGCGGCTGCGGACGGTGCGGATCACCCGGCCCTGCTCGTCCATGATCCGGATCCGGACCTCGGCGAGGGTGTCCTCCGCGACGGCGAGCTGGACGACCGAGACGATCTCGTTCCAGTCGACGGGGTGGAGTCTCGAGCGCGCGCCGGCCTGGGTGAGGGTGGTCGGTTCCGGGGGCAGCCCCAGGAGCCGGGCTGCCTCGGCGTCGACGGTGACGGTTCCGGCAGCGCTGTCCCAGGTCCACAGTCCCGTCGCCAGGGCGGACAGGACGTCCTCCACGGTGGGCGGGGGCTCACCAGTGCGCATTGACCCACTCTAAGAACAGCTGATCGGACCGTGCCACCGAAGCTGTGCCGAGCACCGAGCGGTGTCCGGAGGTAACCGCGATCGGCGGCGACGGCGGTGACAGCGGTTGACGTTATCGACAGAAACCGCTTGCGGTCCTGGCTATGGCTGTGACGGTGAGTATCCGTGCGGGAAAAGGTGTCCGTGGCGGGGAGAGCGGTATCCAGGTGCCCGTAGGACGCGGTTGCCCCCGCGGGCGGCGGTAAATGGTGGGGAGGCGATCTTGGGGTGCCCGGTACCCTTGGCTGTGTTTCACGTGAAACACGGACGGTGAACCCGTGTGACACGGTCCCAGATCCCCGATCAGCGAAGACTGGATGAACGACGATGCATCGGTACAGGTCCCACACCTGCGGCGAGCTCCGCGCCTCTGACGTCGGCACCGACGTCCGGCTGAGTGGCTGGCTGCACAATCGGCGCGACCTGGGCGGCATCCTCTTCATCGATCTGCGCGACCACTACGGCATCACGCAGCTCGTCGCCCGTCCGGGCACCCCGGCGTACGAGGCCCTGGACAAGATCTCCAAGGAGTCGACCGTCCGTGTCGACGGCAAGGTCGTCTCCCGTGGCGCCGAGAACGTGAACCCCGACCTGCCCACCGGTGAGGTCGAGGTCGAGGTAGGCGAGGTCGAGCTGCTCGGCGCGGCCGCCCCGCTCCCCTTCACCATCAACGCCGAGGACGGGGTCAACGAGGAGCGGCGCCTGGAGTACCGCTTCCTCGACCTGCGCCGCGAGCGCATGCACCGCAACATCATGCTGCGTACGGCCGTGATCAGCGCCATCCGTCACAAGATGACGGCCCTCGGCTTCAACGAGATGGCCACGCCGATCCTGTCCGCCACCTCCCCCGAGGGCGCCCGCGACTTCGTCGTGCCCTCGCGTCTGAACCCGGGCAAGTTCTACGCGCTCCCCCAGGCTCCGCAGCAGTTCAAGCAGCTGCTGATGATCTCGGGCTTCGACCGGTACTTCCAGATCGCGCCCTGCTTCCGTGACGAGGACGCGCGCGCGGACCGTTCGCCGGGCGAGTTCTACCAGCTCGACGTCGAGATGAGCTTCGTGGAGCAGGAGGACGTCTTCCAGCCCATCGAGAAGCTCATGACCGAGCTGTTCGAGGAGTTCGGCAACGGCCGCCACGTCACCTCCCCGTTCCCGCGCATCCCGTTCCGTGAGGCGATGCTCAAGTACGGCTCCGACAAGCCGGACCTGCGCGCCCAGCTGGAACTGGTCGACATCACCGACATCTTCGAGGGCTCGGAGTTCAAGGCGTTCGCCGGCAAGCATGTGCGTGCGCTGCCGGTGCCGGACGTCTCCGGCCAGCCCCGGAAGTTCTTCGACCAGCTCGGCGAGTACGCGGTGGAGCAGGGTGCGAAGGGTCTGGCCTGGGTGCGCGTCGGCGAGGACGGTGCGCTGTCCGGCCCGATCGCGAAGTTCCTCACCGAGGAGAACGTCGCCGAGCTGACCAAGCGTCTGTCGCTGGCCGCCGGTCACGCCGTGTTCTTCGGCGCGGGCGAGTTCGACGAGGTCTCGAAGATCATGGGCGCGGTGCGGGTGGAAGCCGCCAAGCGTGCCGGGCACTTCGAGGAGGGCGTCTTCCGGTTCTGCTGGATCGTCGACTTCCCGATGTACGAGAAGGACGAGGAGACCGGGAAGATCGACTTCTCGCACAACCCGTTCTCGATGCCGCAGGGCGGGCTTGAGGCCCTGGAGACCCAGGACCCGCTGGACATCCTCGGCTGGCAGTACGACATCGTCTGCAACGGCGTCGAGCTGTCCTCCGGCGCGATCCGGAACCACGAGCCCGAGATCATGCTCAAGGCCTTCGAGATCGCGGGCTACGACCGTGACACCGTCGAGGAGCAGTTCGCGGGCATGCTGCGCGCGTTCCGCTTCGGCGCGCCGCCGCACGGCGGTATCGCCCCGGGTGTCGACCGGATCGTCATGCTCCTCGCCGACGAGCCGAACATCCGCGAGACCATCGCCTTCCCGCTCAACGGCAACGCCCAGGACCTGATGATGGGCGCGCCGACGGAGCTGGAGGAGGCGCGACTGCGCGAGCTGCACCTCACGGTGCGGAAGCCGCAGCCGAAGTAGAGAAGCGCGTGAGGCAAGCCTGCTGAGGGCTTGAAACGAAAGGGTCCTGGAATCGTCCGTCGATTTCAGGACCCTTTTCCGTGCGCGGGGAAGAGGCGCTCCTCGCCTCGGCGTCGCTGGAGCCCTACGCCGACATCGCCAAGGGCGTCACCGGCACCATCACCGTCGGCGTCGACCCGGACGCGACGAACACCGGCACCGACGGCTGACGCGTTCACCGCGTGGCTCGGCGCGAGGCCCGGAATCCCGTTCCCTCGGGTTCCGGGCCTTTCGGTGTGCCCGTACGCACCTTTGGGCCGGGCGCTGGGGATGTCATCAGGGGACGCACAGGTTTCTCGACGGAGGCGCACAGCGGGCGCGGGTGTGATGGACGGAGAGAGCGAGGAACCCGTAGGGGACGGAAACGCCGGAGAACCTCGGGACGTGGAGGAGGACATGGAATTCGCCGTGCTGCTCGCACTGCTGCTGGTCCTCGGGGCGGTGATCGCGGTCATCGCCCTGCGGCGCCGCGGCGACGGGCGGGAAGCGACGTCCGACCTGGACGCGGAGGCCGACGCCAACCGCTGGGTGGTCCGGCTCGGCGGTGGCCTGGCCGGGATCGACGTACGGGCGCAGGCCGGCGCGGACGACGGCGCGGCCCGGGCCCTGGCCGACGCCGCCGAACGCCTCCGCACCGCACGGGCGCGGCTGGCCTCCGCCCGTACGCCCGACCAGTACGCGGCGGTCGTCCGCACCGCGACCGAGGGCCTGCGCCATGTGGGGGAGGCCCGCAGGGTGTTGGGGCTGGACCCGCCCGCCGAGGGCAAGCGGAACGCCGCCCAGGTCGGGCAGTCATCCGCCCAGGTCGAGCGGAGGGAACTGTCGTACGGGCTCGACGCGTCCTACCGATCATGACCATGTCGTCCTCTGCCTCCGGCCCCGCCCCCACGACCCTCGGTGAGGAGATCCTCCTCCTTTCCCTCGACGACTCCACGGGTGAGGCGAAGTTGCCGCTGCGGACGCCCTACGCGATCGCGGCGGCGGCCCTGCTGGAACGGGTGCTCGCCGACGGCCCCGAGGACGCGGCGCTCCCGGACGACGCCGAGAAGTGGATCAACGACCAGCGCACCGAGGAGTACGAGAAGGCCCTGCGGGGTCTGCTGGACAAGGGCCTGATCCGCGAGGAGAAGCGCCGGCTCCTCCTCGTCTTCCGCACCACCGTCCACCCGGAGGTCGACGGCACGGTGGAGGCCGCGCTGCGCAGTCGGCTCGCCTCGGTAGTCCTGGAGGGAAGCGAACCCGACCACCGCACTGCCGCCCTGGTCACCCTGCTCCACCACGCCGACCTGCGGGAACTGGCCTTCCCCGACCTGGGGAAGGAGCAGTCCGCGGCGGTCGAGCGGCGCATGACGGAGATCGCCGAACGCCACTGGGCCGACCCCGCCCTCCGCCGCATGGCCGAGACGGCCGCCGCGACGATGGCGACCACGGTCGTGATCATCACGGCGGCGACCTGAGCCGTGGTTGCGGTCCTCTTCCGAAGGGTGTCCGACGCATGAGCCGTACCGAAGCCGAGTTCAGCGAGGCGCTGGCCGTCGTGCTGCGGGATCTGCGCGCGCAGTGTTCCGTGCGACCCGAGGTGCGGGAGGACGAGGACGGCCCCGGTGTGGTGCTCTACGCGCCGGACGGGTCGGGCCAGGGGGTGTGGGCCGAACCGGACGTGCGGCCCGGGGTGTTGACGGCCGAGGTCGCGGACCAGGTGCAGGGCTGGGCGGTGGAGGCACTGTGGGCGGCCGGGGAGCCCGCGGTGTGGCCGCGCTGCCCGGCGCATCCGGACACGCATCCGCTGGAGGCGGCCGTCGAGAGGGGCACAGCCGTGTGGCGCTGCCCGCGCGGCACGGCCACCACCGTCCCCGTGGGCGAGTTGCCCTCGACGGAGTGACCAGCGGGCGCCTCCCCACGCCCAGCGCCCAGGGGCGCGGCTGACTACGCCCCGGTGCCCGTGCCGACGGCTCCCGCGCTCTCCGCCTGTGTGCCTGTGGCTCCCGCACCACCCGCCTGTGTGCCCGCT
>NZ_LIRK01001019.1 GCF_001419765.1 Streptomyces torulosus | reverse complement strand
GGTGCTGGTGCTGGTGCTGGTGCCTCGGACTCGGAGGGTGCTGCGTCCGGCGGGGCCCTTGAGGCGTCGGGGCGCGGGGTGGAGACGTCCGGCCGTGGCAGTGCGGTGCCGCAGAGCCTTGGTGAGGAGCCGGAGGGCGGCGGTACGGCGGCCGCGTCGGACGGGAGTGAGGCCAAGGGGGCGCGGGGTGCCCGGCCGGGCGATGCGGCCCGGGCAGCGCTGTGGCGGGCCGCGGGCGCCAGGGCGGCGGCCTCGCCCGAGGAGCCGCCAGGGGAGCGTGCACCACGCACCCCCGAGGCCCCGCGCGCCGGTGGGACCGCCGCACCGGGCGGTGCCCGGCCCGGTGACATCGCCCGTGCCGCGCTGCGCGCCGCTCGAAGCGCGGCGGAGCGGGCCCGCGCGGAGGCCGAGGCGGAGTCCAAGGCCAAGGCTGATGCCAAGGCCAGGACCGGTGCCGATGCCGGGGCAAAGGCCTGGATCGATGCTGATGGCGGTGCCGGGGGAGCCGCACCTGAGGCATCGGCAGCAGCGGGAGCAGCCGATGCCGGGCGCCGGGCTGGGCCCTCGCGCCGTCCCGCGCACCAGGCCCCGGGCCGCCGCAGAGGGAGGCAGGAAGGGAGTGACCGCGGCGCTGACCGAGATGAGGATGCTGACCGGAGTGAGGGGCCCCGCCCGGTCCGGGACGTACGCGCTTTGCTCGCAGGTGCCTTCGAGCTGCCCTCGGAGGACCTCGCGCCGACGCACGGCCTTACCGCCGCCGAGCCTCCGCAGGGCTCCCGTGATACCGCGCGAGCCGAAGCCGAAGCTCGCACCCGAGGCGAAGCCGAAGCCCGCAACGAAGCCGAAGCTCCCACCCGAGCCCGAGCTCAAGCCCGTACCCAAGCCGAAGCGCAAGCCCGAGGCGAAGCCGAAGCTCATGTCGGCGACCGGGCTGTCGGCCGTGCCGTCGACCACCCCGGTGATGCCCGGCCCGGAGGCGGCGCCGCCACGCCCCGCGTCCCGGGCACCATGGCCGCCCCCTCCCGTGACGGCGAACTCCGGCGTACCTTCCGGGCCTTTCCGCCCCGGACCTCGGGCGGAGAGGCGTTCGCGGAGAGTTGGTGGGGGAACGCGTGGGTGACGGCGTTGGAGGAGGGCGCCCTGGACGCGGCCCGGCTCGGACGGGGGCGGGCGTACGCCGACCAGGGCAACGTGGACGCGATCACGGTCACGCCGGGGCTGGTGCTGGCGTACGTCCACGGCAGCCGGCCCCGGCCCTACCGGGTGCAGGTCCGGCTGCGGCCGCTGGACGACGACGAGTGGGACCGTTTCCTGGACACGGCGGCCGAACGCCCCGCCGACATCGCCGCCCTGCTCGACAAGGAGCTCCCGCACTCCCTGGCTGGTGGTGCCACACCCGCACCCGGACCCGCACCCATATCCGCATCCGCGTCCGGCGGCTGGAGCCCTCGAGGGACGCGGCTGCTGCCCGGGCCGGGGGAGTTGGAGCCCCACTGCAGTTGCCCGGACCGAGGGCATCCCTGCAAGCACGCGGCGGCGCTCTGCTATCAGACGGCGCGGCTGCTGGACGAGGACCCGTTCGTCCTGCTGCTTCTGCGCGGCCGGGGCGAGCGGGAGTTGCTCGACGCGCTGTCGCGGCGCAACGCCGCGCGGGCGGCGCGTGCCGCGCAGGAGCAGC
>NZ_LIRK01001018.1 GCF_001419765.1 Streptomyces torulosus | reverse complement strand
GGGGCCGGGCGGGCGCTGGCGGAGCCGGTCTCCTCGGCGCCGGTGAACATGGAGCTCAACTACCCTTCCGTGCCCGGTCAGGCGGAGCTGCTGGCGGCCGGCCTCGCGCCGCTGCTGCGGACGGATGCGCTGGGGGAGGCGCTGGGCCTGGTTCCGGCGAACGGTACGGGCGCGGCGCGCGAGGCGGCGGCCGGGCTGCTCGCGATGTCCGGCTGGCGTCCGGAACCGGAGCGGTTCCTCTTCACCGGGAACGCCCGCCAGGCCATCGCCGCCGCCCTCGCGCACCTGGTCCGGCCCGGGGGCCGCGTCGGGGTCGAGTCCCTCACGTATCCGCTGGTCAAGGAGATCGCCGGGCGGCTGGGGGTGACGCTGGTACCGCTCGCGACGGACGGGGAGGGGCTGCGGCCCGACGCGGTGGCCGCGGCGCACCGGGCGGCCCCCCTGTCGGCGGTGTACGTGCAGCCGACCCTCCACAACCCGACGTCCACGACGATGCCGCACGAACGCCGCGCCGAACTGGCTTCGGTGGTGCGGGAGTTGGACCTGCCGGTGGTGGAGGACCGGATCTGGGCGTTCCTGGCGGGCGCGGGCGCGGAGGCCGGTGTGGGCCAGGGCGCGGACCCGGGTGCGGGCGAGGACGAAGGCGGAGGCGCGGGCGAAGGCGCGGGGCAGACCGCGGAGGCGTCACGGGGGTGCGTCGGTGGTGCGTTGCCGTTGGCGGCGTACGCGCCGGAGCGGGTGTATGTCGTGGACGGGCTGTCCAAGCGGGTGGCGCCGGGGCTGACCGTCGGGTTCCTCGTGGTGCCCGAGGGGCGGGCCGAGGAGGCCGGGGACGCGCTGCGGTCCGGGGGATGGGCCGCGGGGAGGTTCGCCCTGGAGGCGGCGGTGCGGTGGATCGCGGACGGGACGGTCGCCCGGCTGGTCGCCGCGAAGCGCGAGGACGCGGCGGCCCGGCAGCGGCTCGTGCGCGAGGGCCTCGCCGGGTTCGCCGTACGGGGGGACGCGCGCGCCTACTACGCCTGGTGGGAACTGCCGGAGCCCTGGCGGGCCGACACGTTCTGCGCGGCGGTGGCGGAACGCGGGGTGGCGGTGACACCGGGACCGGCGTTCAGCGTGCCCGCGGTCGCGTCGGGGGTGTCGGTGGCATCGGCGTCGGCGCTGTCGGACGCGGGGCGGCCGGTGCGGATGGCGGGGCGGGCCCAGGTCAGCCCCTTCAACTGCGTCCGGCTGGGACTTGCGTCGGTGGGTCCGCGGGAGCTGGCGGAGGCGTTGGTGGTGCTGGGGGACGTCGCCCGAGGAGGCCGGTGAGCCAGGCCGCGGCGGCCACGGTGGCACCGAGGGCGAGGAGGCCCCAGGTGACGGTGCGCAGGGTGGCGGTGAGGGCGTCGTAGACGGCGCCGGCGGCCGCCGGGGAGACGTCCGGCGGCAGGTCGGCGAGCGTGAGATGGCGGCCGAGGGCGACGGCGACCCCGAGCAGGGCCCCACCGAGCGCCGTGCCGAGCCCCGTCGCGCACACCGCACGACGGCGCCGGGTGGCGATCAGGATCCCCGCCGTGGCCAGTACGAGCGCACCGACCGGCAACCAGAACGCGGCGACTTCGAGCATGCGATATCCCTTCCGCAACTGGACGAGTTCCTCCGCCGACAGCACCGTGACCTCGGTGTGTGCGACCGGGATGCGATGGGCGAACGGCACGTGGTCGCGGGCGAGTTGACGCTTGACCCGTTCGCCGACCGGCGCCAGGTCGATGGTCACCGGCCCGGCCCCGTGCCCGCTGCCGCCGGCGCTCTCCGCGCGGACCGCCCGCAGCACCGCGTCGTGGGCCGCCCGGTTGGCCGTGTGCCATGCCGTACGGAACGCCTCGGTCCGGGTGAACGACCGGGCCGCGTCGTGCGTGAAGTCCCGTACGGGCTCGCGCAGCGGCGGCCGGACCCGCACGTCGCGCATGATCCCGGTGGCGACCGCGTCCGCGAGGGCCTCCCGTACGTCGGGGTCGGCGGCGAGCGGCGCGGTGACGGCCTCGTAGCGGGCCCGGTCGCCGAGCTCGTACGTCGCCCACGCCGCCAGCGCGCCCACCGGCGCGAGCAGGCAGGCGAGCAGGATCAGCGCGGTCGACAGGGGGCCGCGAGCACGAGGGAACACCCCCTCAGGCAAGTCCCCCGGCGGCGCCCGCGCGAGCGCTGACGCCGCGTCTGACTGCGAATGGCCCCCCAGGACAAGCCGAACGGCTGCCGCCGGCCCACGGGGGGCGCCTCATGACTCGGGGGTGCGTGGTTCGTTGGCGGGTGCGGGT
>NZ_LIRK01001017.1 GCF_001419765.1 Streptomyces torulosus | reverse complement strand
GCGCGAGGAAGGCGGTGACGATGGTGGTCCACAGTTTCATGACCTTGTTCTGGGCCATGGCCCCTCACTTTCGGGTCGGGCGATTTGCGTACTTTCCTCATGATGTGTATGCGGGCCGCGAAGTGGGGGACCGACGCCCGTGGCGCGTCGATCTTCAGATCAACACCACTCGGATGGTCGCAAGGGGGTGCGAGAGTTCCCCGGAGCTGCGAAGTCGTACGGGAAACCGGTCCGATGAACCTGCGATAGGAACGACGGCATCCGGTTCTACTGGGGTCGTCCGGCCGGGAGTTGAGGGGCCGACGCAGGTCACCGATCGATATCGGTCGGTGTGTATAGTCGGGCGCCAGAGGTCCCCTACGTCAAGAAAGACGAGGTCGCGCGGTGAAGAAGCTTCTCCTGGTCGCACTGGCCGCCATCGGCGGGCTCCTCGTGTACCGCCAGATCCAGGCGGATCGCGCCGAGCAGGATCTGTGGACGGAGNNGGCCGTACTCGCGGCCGGGGTTTTGTGTGTCCTGGGTCCGTCGTCCCAGGGGTGCGAAGGCCGCGAAACCGTCTGCGATTCACTGCAGCGAATGATTTGCTTGCAATAGCGAAACGGTGCTCTGTCAAGAGCGCGATTTCGGCCGCTCGTCCCTGAGAAAGCGCGCATCTGTGCGGAGGGAACGGCAGGATGGGCGCGTTCGGGGCTACGACGAGGGGTGGCGCGTGATGGGGCGGCGCACGGTCTGGGGGCGCACTGCGGCAGCCGTGGGAGCGGCCCTGCTCATGACCATGGCACAGCCCGTTCCCGCCCTGGCGGCCGGCGAGCCGACGCCGTACTCCTANNNNGGCTGACGCCGGGCAGGACGTACCGCAGTGCCATCGGCCCCGGCGAGAAGCTCTACTACCGCCTCGACCTAGACGCCGTCGCCAGCGCGTACGTCTCGGGCACCGCCGTACCCGCAGCAGGGGCGAGCGTCGTCTCCTCCGACGGGCTGAGGGTCTCCATCGAGGACGTCGACGCCCACCGCTGCTCGTACGGGAACGCCCGCTTCGGCCCCACGCGCAGCGCCCACCCCGTCACCGCCTGGGCCTCGCGTGAGATCGGCGCCGACGAGTACATGTGCCAGGCGGCCGGGGCGTACTACCTCGTCGTCGAGCGCGTCGGTCCCAGCACGTCGTCCGGGGCCTCGTCAGGTCTGTCATCGGGTGGGTCGTCGGGTGCATCGGGTACGTCGGGTACGTCGGCGGGTGGATCGTC
>NZ_LIRK01001016.1 GCF_001419765.1 Streptomyces torulosus | reverse complement strand
GGACCCGGAGCGGGAGGGGGTGTGGCGGGCGGACGTCGGCGCCCTGGAGACCCGCCAGCTGTACGTCGACGGCCGGCGGGCGACCCGGGCGAGCCTCGGCTCGGGTCTGCCGGGCGAGCTGCGGACCACCGCGACCGGCTATACCACCACCAGTGCGATCCCCCGGTCCTGGCGCCACCCCGAGGACCTGGAACTGGTGTACCGCTTCGACTACGTCGAGGGCCGCTGCGGCGTCGCGGACATCTCCCGGGGGCCGGGGAAGCGGACCACGATCACCATGGAGCGGACCTGCTGGAAACTGGCCCGCGACCTGTACGGCAAGGAGTCCCTCGGCGAGCCGTCCTTCGTCGAGAACGCGCCGGACTTCCTGCACCGGCCCGGCAGCTGGTACCTCGACCGCTCCCGGCCCGGCCGCCATCGGCTCCTCTACCGTCCGGCGCCCGGCCAGGACCTGCGCCGCACATCGGTGGTGGCGCCCGTCCTGGAGACTCTGCTGAGCGGCACCGGACGCCCCGGCCGCCCGGTGCACGACATGGCGTTCCGTGGACTGACGTTCGCCGACGCGACCTGGCTGGCGCCGAACGAGCCGGCCGGCTTCGTCGCCGCGTGGAGCATGTACATGAGGCCCGGCCGCGGGGCGGGCGGCGCGATGGAGGCCCGTACGGTGCCGGGGAACATCGCCTTCAGGACCGCCGAGCGCATCACCTTCCAGGGCAACCGGTTCGTCCGACTCGGCGCGCAAGGGCTGGAGTTGTCGGAGAACAGCTCCCACAACACCGTCGTCGGCAACGTCTTCACCGACATCTCGGACGGCGGTGTCGTCCTGGGCGTCCTGCCGCCCGACACCAAGGGGACGAACCGCGGCAACCGGATCACCGACAACTGGATCCACCACATCGCGGCCGAGTACCACGCCGCCTCCGGCATCTGGGACACCGGCGGCCGGGAGACGACCATCGCGCACAACCAGGTCGACCATGTGCCGTACACGGGCATCCTCTCCGGCCCCAGCGAGGACCTGCGCGGCCTGATGCGGGGCGGCCGCATCGTCGGCAACCGGGTCTTCGCCACGAACCGGTTGCTGGCCGACGGCGGCGGCATCTACCTCCGCGGCGAACAGGGCACCTCGTACGCGGACGGCCTCGTCGTCAGGGACAACGCGGTCACCGACAGCCGGTACGGCGTGTGGAACGTCGGCATCTACACCGACGACAGCAGCAACTGGATGACCGTGCGTCACAACGCCGTCTACGACTACCGCGCCTCCATCGGTGGGTGCAGCGAGGAATGGGGCAACCGCCCGGTGCGGCACGTCCGTTACCACGGCAACTTCTGGGACGACGCCGTCCCCGACTGGCTGCCCCGCCGGCCCTACCCCGGCGGGGCAGCCAGTCGGG
>NZ_LIRK01001015.1 GCF_001419765.1 Streptomyces torulosus | reverse complement strand
GCCGAAAGCCGTCCCCCGGCCCTAAGCTGAGACGTACGGCGCCTGTCGAAGCAGAGGGCGCCCGAATGGGGCGCGGGGAACCGCGCTCCGAGCCCCCACGAACCCGCGGCCGCCGTGCGGCACCCTCCCCCCACCTCTTAGGTGCCCGGGCCGGTATCGAAGCGCTTCGACAACCTATGGACACGCACTCACCACCGAGCTACTGTCGAGCCACCCTCACATCACCCTGTACGGAACCAATGCGCAGTCGAAGCGCTTAAACACGCTTGGAGAGCTGGATGGTCACCCTCGCCGAGGTCGCCCAGCACGCCGGAGTCTCGGCGAGCACGGTGAGCTATGTCCTCAGCGGCAAGCGGTCCATCTCCGCCGGCACCCGCCAGCGGGTCGAACGGAGCATCCAGGAGCTGGGCTACCACCCGAACGCCGGGGCGCGTGCCCTGGCGAGCAGCAAGTCCAACATCATCGCGCTGATGGTCCCGCTGCGGACGGACATGTACGTGCCCGTGATGATGGAGATCGCCATCGCGGTGGCGACCACGGCCCGTATCCACGGCTACGACGTGCTGCTGCTCACCGGCGAGGAGGGGCCCGACGCGGTGCGCCGGGTCACCGGCAGTGGGCTCGCCGACGCGATGATCCTGATGGACGTCGAGCTGGACGACGAACGCCTGCCGCTGCTGCGCGACACCGACCAGCCGTCCGTGCTCATCGGGCTTCCGGCCGACACCAGCGGCCTGACCTGCGTCGACCTCGACTTCGGGGCGACCGGGGCACTGTGCGTGGAGCACCTGGCGATGCTCGGTCATCGCGAGATCGCCGTCATCGGCGAGGCCCCCGCGGTGTACGAGCGGCACACCGGTTTCGCCGAGCGCACCCTCGACGGGCTGCGGTCCCGGGCACGCGAGCTGGGGCTGCGGGTGCTGCACCGGCCCTGCGAGGGCGGGTACGACGCGATGGCCGCGACGCTGGCCCGGATCTTCGACGAACGGCCGGGCACCACGGGGTTCGTCGTGCAGAACGAGTCCGCGGTCGAGCCGCTGCTCGCGCTGCTGCGCCAGCAGGGCCGGGCGGTGCCCGAGGACGTCTCGGTCATCGCCGTCTGTCCCGAGCAGGTCGCCATGCAGGCGTCGGTGCGGCTGACCTCGGTCGCCATCCCCGCCCAGGAGATGGGGCGGCGGGCCGTCGAGCAGCTCGTCGCCAAGCTCGACGGGCGGGAGACGGACGAGGTGGTGCTCCTCGCCCCCGAGCTGACGGTCCGCGCGAGCACGGGACCGCTGACCGGCGGCTGACACCGGAGGCGGGGCATGGCAGGCGGGAACCAGCTCCCTCAGGCCGGCGGCCGCCTCCGTCACCCGGCGTCCGCCCTCCTTCTCCGCCCGCCCGCGCCGCCCCGACCCGACCCGAGTCTCCTGTCATCCGGCGTCCACCGTCCTGCCACTCGTCCGGCACGTTCTCCCGCCGACCCGCGCGTCGTCCGGGCGGCGAGCCCTGCGCTTCTCGCCCCTGCCCCTCCTCGATCTTGACGCTGCTCTCGGTGCTCTCCGCCTCGTCGAGCAGGGCGCCCGGCAGCCCGTCGAGGAGGGGCAGGGGCGGCTGACGGTCGGCGCTGACCTCGGCGGTGAGCGCGCCGAGGTCAGCGCCGAGGGCCTGGTCCGGTTCACCCGCACCACTGA
>NZ_LIRK01001014.1 GCF_001419765.1 Streptomyces torulosus | reverse complement strand
GCCCGGCCGACGCCGCCGAGATGGGTGCCGGGCTCGGCACCGCCCTGACCACCGCGTACAGCGACGCGCTCGCCGAGGTCTACGACGAGATCTACCCGGCCACCCCCGACCTGGAGGACATCGCCGACTTCCTCCTCACCCTCACCGCGCCCGGCGCGAGCGTCCTCGAACTGGGCGTCGGCACCGGCCGGGTCGCCCTGCCGCTCGCCGACAAGGGCTTCCGGGTGCACGGCGTCGACTCCTCCGAGGGCATGCTGGCCCGGCTGGCGCGCAAGGACCCCGAGGGCCGGATCACCCCCGTCCACGCCGACTTCGCCACCCTCGACCTGGGCCGCACCTTCGACGTCGTCCTCGCGCCCTTCAACTCCCTGTGCTGCGCGGTCGCCCCGGACGAGCAGATCGCCCTGATGCACGCGGTCGCCCGGCACACGGCACCGGACGGGCACGTGGTCATCGAGACGTTCGATCCCAGCGACTACCACGTGCAGAAGAAGAACGAGATCAGCACGTACCCGATCGACGGGCGCGGCGCGATGATCGAGTCCATCGGCGTGCTGCCCGCCTCGCAGAACATGATGATCCACAACACGCTGTTCCTCGACGGCGAGGCCCCCAAGTCGGCGACGACGGTGATGCGTTACCTGTGGCCGAGCGAGCTCGACCTCCTCGCCGGCATCGCGCGTCTGGAACTCTCCGCCCGCTACTCCGGCTGGCGAGAGCAGCCCTTCGACGGCGGTGACAGCCGGAAGATGTGCGTCTCCGTGTACCGGCCCCTGCGGTGAGCCTCCGGCTGGTCACCGAGGAGACCCCCGGCCGCGGCCTCGTGGCGGTCGCCCTCACCGTGGCGGCGGGCGGCGACGACGACCCGCCGGGACGCCACGGGATGGCGCACCTGGTGGAGCACCTGATGTTCCCTCGCGGCGAGGGACACGGCGACGGCGCGGCCGACGGGGCGAGGAACGGGGCTGAGGCAGGGGCTGCGGACCGGGCTGCGGACCGGGCTGAAGAAGGGGCTGCGCAAGGGGCCTTGGACGGGGCCGGGGGCAGGAGCGAAGCCGCCGGCGCGGAGGGCGCCGGTT
>NZ_LIRK01001013.1 GCF_001419765.1 Streptomyces torulosus | reverse complement strand
CCGCCCGCGACGCGGTGTGGCTGACCGTCGAGCACGACGGGCTGCACGGCCACGGCGAGGCCGTCACCAGCGTGTACTACGGCCTCGACGCCGACACCCTCGGGCGGCTGTGCACGGCGGTCGCCACCGATCTGGAGTGCCTCCCCGATCCGGAGAGCGCGCTCCAGGCGCTGATCGACGGTGACGTGGTGGGCTCGGGCACTCCGCCGGCCGTCACCGCGGCCGTGGACGCCGCGCTGCTCGATCTCGTCGGGAAGCGGGCGGGCAGCCCCGTCCACCGGCTGCTCGGCGCACCGTCCGCCCCGGTGGTGGCCACCGCCCGGACCATCGGGATCACCGCGCCGACGCGTGCCGCCGCCGAGGCCCGCCGGCTCGCCGCGAACGGCTTCGAGGTCGTCAAGATCAAGGCCGGCGCGCCCGATCCGGAGGACGACCTCGCGCGTGTGCGGGCGGTGCGGGACGCGGCGCCCGGCGTGCGGCTGCTCCTCGACCCCAACGGCGCCTGGACGGCGGCCCGCGCGGACGCCCTGCTGCCGCGCTTCGCGGAACTGGGCGTGGAGGCCGTCGAACAGCCCCTCGTCCCCGGCGACCCGGAGGCGCTGGCCGCCCTCGCCGAGCGCTCGCCGCTGCCGGTGATCGCCGACGAGGACGCCGTGAGCGCCGAGGACGTACGGCGACTCGCCGGGCGCGTCCACGGGGTGAACGTCAAGCTCGCCAAGTGCGGCGGCGTCCACGCGGCCCTGGGGATCGCCGCGGCGGTCGAGGGCAGCGGCACCGACATCATGCTCGGCTGCCTCACCGCCAGCAGCCTCGGTCTCGCCCCGGCCGTCCACCTCGCCGACCGGGCCCGCTGGGCCGACCTCGACGGACATCTCCTCCTCGCCCACGACCCGTGGACCGGCATCGGCGGCCACGACGGGGTCGTACGGGCAAGTGAGCTGCCAGGACTGGGAGTTCGGCCCAGGGAGGAGGTGCGTGGTGCGGACGTGGCATGAGATACGCCGCTTCCCGTTCGCTGTGCGCCTCCTGCTGGTCAACCAGCTCGGCGTCAACATCGGCTTCTACCTCCTGATCCCCTACCTGGCCACCCATCTCACCGAGAACCTGGGCATGTCGGCGGCCCTCGTCGGTGTGGTCCTCGGAGTGCGCAACCTCAGCCAGCAGGGCCTGTTCATCATCGGCGGCTCCGCCTCCGACCGGCTCGGGGCGCGGGGCGTCATCATCGCCGGGTGCGCGCTGCGGACCGTGGGGTTCGGGCTGTTCGCGCTCGGTGACGGACTGGCCGTGCTGCTGGCCGCGTCCGTGCTGAGCGGGCTCGCCGGGGCGCTGTTCAACCCTGCGGTGCGGGCCTACCTCGCGCAGGAGGCCGGGGAGCGCAAGGCGGAGGCGTTCGCGCTGTTCAACGTGTTCGCTACGACGGGCGCCCTGATCGGGCCGCTGCTGGGCAGCGCGCTGCTGCTGGTGGACTTCCGCACGTCCGCGCTGACCGCCGCCGGGATCTTCGCCGTGCTCACCGTGGCGCAGGCCCTCGTCCTGCCCGCCCGCAAGGTGGAGGCGAGCGGGGGCGGTGTTCTCGGGGACTGGCGTGAGGTGCTCGGCAACCGGGCGTTCCTCGCGTTCGCGCTCGCCATGGTCGGCATGTTCACCCTGGAGAACCAGCTGTATCTGCTGCTGCCCGCCGGGGCACGCGAGGCCACCGGCTGGGACGGCGCGGCCGGTCTCGTCTTCCTCGTCGGCACCCTCGCCAACCTGGCGCTCCAGCTCAGGATCACCACGGCCCTGAAGTCGCGCGGCGACAGGGGGCGTTGGATCGCGACCGGGCTCGCCGTGATGGGGCTGGCGTTCCTGCCGCCCGCGCTGGGGGCGGGGGCCGACCCGGGTGAGTGGTTCGACGCCGTGCCAGTGCTGCTGGGCGCGCTGCTGCTGTACCTCGGGACCATGGTGGCCTCCCCGTTCGTGATGGAGCTCATCCCCCGCTTCGGCCGCCCGGAGCTGACCGGCACCTATTTCGGGATCTTCTACGTCGTCTCCGGTGTGGCCGCGGCCGTCGGCAACGCCGTCGTCGGCTGGGCCATGGACGCCGGGCAGGGCGCCGGTCACGGATGGCTGCCCTGGGTGTGCTGCGCCGTGTTCGGACTGGTCTCGGCGACCGGGGTCGTCTGGCTGCACCGCCTGGGCGCGCTGCCCGCCACCCCGGTCCCTGTC
>NZ_LIRK01001012.1 GCF_001419765.1 Streptomyces torulosus | reverse complement strand
CCCCGCTGCGCGCAGCGGGGGTGGAGGGGCGACGTGAGAGGTGACGCGGCAGGGCGGATGGAGGATCCGGGGCTGGTGAGGCGGTGAGGCAGCCGCTCGTATGCAAGGACAGGGACAGACACGTTGAGGGCCGGGCAGGGCCAGGCTGAAAGTGGGCGGGGCCTGAAAAAACTGGTTGCTCCAGGTGGTGGCTCGGCTGAGCATGGGGCGGCGTGAGTAGACCCGATGACGACGAGTGCGCCTCTGTCGATGCCTCGACCACGCGTTCACCAGCGGCCGTTCCCTCGCCTTCGGCTCCTCCCGCGGCCGCTCCCCCTACGGCGCCTTCCTCCACGGCTTCGCCCGCGCCCCCTTCACCGCCCGCTCCCTCGCCCTCCGGCGTGGCCGCGCGGCTCGTTTCGTTGTTGCCGGATCTCGCTCCCTGGCGGGTGTCCGTGGACTTTCGGCGGCTGTGGGTGGCCAGGCTGATCACCAACTTCGGGAGCTTCCTGACCTTCGTCGCGCTGCCCGTTCAGATGAAGGAGCTGACGGGGTCGGTCGCGGCGGTCGGGGCCATCGGGGCCGTCGAACTCGTACCGCTCATCGTGTTCGGGCTCTACGGCGGGGCCCTCGCGGACGCCCTCGACAAGCGGGCCCTGATCCTGTGGACCGAGGTCGGGCAGGGGCTGCTGTGCGCGGCGCTCCTCGTGAACGCGTTGCTGCCCGAGCCGCTCGTGTGGCCGCTGTACCTCGTCGCCGCCCTCTCCTCCGCGCTCGTCGCGGTGCAACGGCCGGCCCTCGACTCCATCGTCCCCCGGATCGTCCCGCACGAGCATCTACCGGCCGCCGCCTCCCTGAACTCGCTGCGGTGGACCGTCGGCGGCGTCGCCGCGCCCGCCCTCGCCGGCGTGGTCGTCGCGTACGCCGGGCTCGGCTGGGCGTACGCGGCGGATCTCGCGACGTTCGTCGTCTCCGTCGCCCTGGCCGTGGGGCTGGCGCCCTCCCCCGCCTCGCACGAGGCCGCGAAGCCGTCGTGGCGGTCGATCGCGGAGGGCGCGCGGTACGCGTGGAGCCGGAAGGAGCTGCTCGGTACGTACGCCGTCGATCTCGCCGCCATGTTCCTGGCGATGCCGTTGGCCGTGCTGCCGTTCCTCGCGGACGAGTTGGACGCGGAGTGGTCGCTGGGGCTGATGTACGCGGCGCTGCCCACAGGGGCGTTGCTGGTGACGTTGACCAGCGGGTGGACGTCCCGGGTGCATCGGCACGGGCGGATGGTGGTGCTCGCGGCGGCACTGTGGGGGCTGTCCGTGGTGGCGGCGGGGCTGGTGCGTGAGGTGTGGCTGGTGCTGGCGTTCCTGGTGCTGGGCGGGGGCTTCGACATGATCAGCGGGATCTTCCGGGCGGCCATGTGGAACCAGACCATCCCCGACGAGTTGCGGGGGCGGCTCGCCGGGATCGAGCTGCTGTCGTACTCCGTGGGGCCCCAGCTGGGGCAGGTGCGGGCGGGGGCGATGGCCGCGTGGACGTCGGTGCGGGCGTCCGTGTGGGCCGGTGGGGTGTTGTGTGTGGCGGCGGTGGGGGTGTTGGCGGTGTGTTTGCCGAAGCTGATGACGTATGACGTGCGGACGAATGAGCATGCGGTGCGGATGCGGGCGGGGCGGGCGCTTGCCCACCCGCACCGCCCGGCACTCCCCAGTCACACGTGCGGGTCTCCCGTGGGGCGCCCGCGCCGTTGCCGACTGCGGGTCACGGAATTGTGGGCGGCGGCCCCGGCGGCAGCGCGGGCCCGGTGGCGGGGCGCCCCGCACCGC
>NZ_LIRK01001011.1 GCF_001419765.1 Streptomyces torulosus | reverse complement strand
GTGCCGTAGGCGAAGGCCGCGCCGAACTCGTGCTGCTGTCGGCAGTACGGGTTCGTCGCGGCCTTCGCCTACGGCACGGTCATGAACCTCTACGGCTGGCCCTTCATCGACGCGCTCGCCTCGAACATCGCCTTCCACGCGGACGCCTCCCCCGCCGCCAACCTCGCCCGCTTTCTCGCGTACTGCCTGGCCACCTCCCTCGGCTGGGACCTGGGCCGGGCCGTGGTCACGGTCGCCCTGACCCTCACGCTCGGTACCCCGGTGCTGCGGGCGCTGCGGCGGGCCACGCGCCGGGCCGCCTTCGAGAGCGCGGTCACATTCGACCCGCCCACCCCCTGAACGCGGAGTCGGGCCTCGTACACGGAGCGTCGGATGCGCGGTGAACCACCCCACAGGGCGCAGGTCACATACGAAGCGGGGCCGTAGATCGAACAGCGTGGCATGCCCACGTCGTCATGGCCGCTGACCTGCGGATTGAGAGCCAGGTCACAGAGCACCCCCTCCACCCGCATACGGCCACAACCAGCAAAAGGGGTGTTTGCGGACAGGTCCCCCGGGCTGCTTCTGTGGACGAGTCGCACGGCGCCGACCACCCACACGGGCTCGGCGCCGACGTACGCCCCCACCGCAGCGCATGTGGTGAAGGCATGCCCGCGACGTCAACGTCCCCGAAGAAAAGGTTCCCCGTGACTCGCACCCTTCTCCGCCGCATCGCCTCCCCGAAGAAGGCCCTCGCCGGTACCGCCGTCGTCGCCGCCACCGCCGGTGCGCTGCTCGCCGCCGTGCCCGCACAGGCCGCGACCTCGGAGGCCGCGCAGGCCCAGGCGACCGCGAAGAAGATGATCGCGAACTCCGCTCAGTACACCTGCTTCTCCAACATCGTCGACCACGAGAGCGACTGGAACCCCAACGCGACGAACGCGTCCTCCGGTGCCTACGGCCTGGTCCAGGCTCTCCCCGGTTCGAAGATGGCCTCCGCCGGTTCCGACTGGAAGACCAACGCCGCCACGCAGATCAAGTGGGGC
>NZ_LIRK01001010.1 GCF_001419765.1 Streptomyces torulosus | reverse complement strand
GGGCGGGGGGTGTAGGTCTTGAGCCCGCCCGCGCCGTCGGGGAGTCGGATCGTCACAGCTGGATCTCCGGTACGTCGAGACGGCGGCCCTCGGCCGAGGACTTCAGGCCCAGCTCGGCGAGCTGGACGCCGCGGGCGCCGGCCAGCAGGTCCCAGTGGTAGGGCGCGTCGGCGTACACGTGCTTGAGGAACAGCTCCCACTGCGCCTTGAAGCCGTTGTCGAACTCGGCGTTGTCGGGGATCTCCTGCCACTGGTCGCGGAAGGAGTAGGTGGCGGGGATGTCGGGGTTCCACACCGGCTTCGGGGTGGCGCTGCGGTGCTGGACGCGGCAGTTGCGCAGGCCCGCGACCGCGGAGCCCTCCGTGCCGTCGACCTGGAACTCCACCAGCTCGTCGCGGTTGACGCGGACGGCCCAGGAGGAGTTGATCTGGGCGATCGCGCCGCCGTCCAGCTCGAAGATCCCGTACGCCGCGTCGTCGGCCGTGGCGTCGTACGGCTTGTCCTGCTCGTCCCAGCGCTGCGGGATGTGGGTGGCGGTGAGGGCCTGCACCGACTTCACCCGGCCGAACAGCTCGTGCAGCACGTACTCCCAGTGCGGGAACATGTCGACGACGATGCCGCCGCCGTCCTCCGCGCGATAGTTCCAGGAGGGGCGCTGGGCCTCCTGCCAGTCGCCCTCGAAGACCCAGTAGCCGAACTCGCCGCGGATGGAGAGGATGCGGCCGAAGAAGCCGCCGTCGATGAGGCGCTTCAGCTTCAGCAGGCCGGGCAGGAACAGCTTGTCCTGGACGACGCCGTGCTTGATGCCGGCCCCGTGGGCGAGGCGGGCCAGCTCCAGGGCGCCCTCCAGGCCCGTGGCCGTGGGCTTCTCCGTGTAGATGTGCTTGCCGGCCGCGATCGCCTTCTTCAGGGCCTCCTCGCGGGCGGAGGTGACCTGGGCGTCGAAGTAGATGTCCACCGTGTCGTCGGCGAGGACCGCGTCCACGTCCGTGGACCAGTGCTCCAGGCCGTGCTGCTCGGCCATCGCCTTCAGCGCGTGCTCACGCCGGCCGACGAGGATCGGCTCGGGCCACAGGACGGTGCCGTCGCCGAGGTCGAGTCCGCCCTGCTCGCGGAGGGCGAGGAGGGAGCGGACGAGGTGCTGGCGGTACCCCATGCGCCCCGTCACGCCGTTCATGGCGATCCGTACGGTCTTGCGTGTCACGGCCGATCCCTTCGTCTTGTCTGCGTTGCTGACTTGTTCGTTCTGGTTCGTACGCGTCCGGCGCCGCGTACGCCCTGGGACCCGCGAAGAGGTGAGCGTGACAGCAAGCGCTTTCTATCTAGTGAGAAGCTAGCCTCTGAGCAGCGGTCCGGACAAGACCGTAGGGGGTTCGAGTTGTTCGAGGGGGCGAACGGTGATCGCGGCCGTATGGTTCCCCGGACGAGCCGCGCCGACCTGTCCAGGGGTCGTACGACCGACTGGACGAGCCGCACGGCTCACGACGACTCGAACGAGACGCTCACCGGAGGCGAGTAAACGATGACAGTGACCCTGGCGGACGTGGCGGCCCGTGCGCAGGTGTCGCCCGCGACCGTCTCCCGGGTGCTCAACGGGAACTATCCGGTGGCCGCGTCCACGCGGGAGCGGGTGCTCAAGGCCGTCGACGAGCTGGACTACGTCCTGAACGGGCCCGCCAGCGCCCTCGCCGCCGCCACCTCCGACCTCGTCGGCATCCTGGTGAACGACATCGCCGACCCCTTCTTCGGGATCATGGCGAGCGCCATCCAGAACGAGATCGGCGGGCCGGGCGGGCGCGCGGGCGGGGAGCGGCTGGCCGTGGTGTGCAACACGGGCGGCTCTCCGGAGCGTGAGCTGACGTATCTCACGCTGTTGCAGCGGCAGCGGGCCGCGGCCGTGGTGCTGACCGGTGGGGCCATCGAGGACCCGGCGCATCTCACCGCCGTGGGCAACAAGCTGCGGAAGCTGGCGGATGCCGGGACGCGGGTCGTGCTCTGCGGCCGGCCGCCCACCCCCGAGGCCATCGCGATCACCTTCGACAACCGGGGCGGCGGACAGCTGCTCACCGAGCATCTGATCGGACTGGGGCATCGGAGGCTCGGGTACATCGCCGGGCCCGAGGAGCGGACGACCACGCGGCACCGGTTGGAGGGGCACCGGGCCGCGCTGGCCGCGGCCGGTGTCGAGGACGACCCCAGACGGACCGTCTACGGACGGTACGACCGGCTCTCCGGGTACGAGGCGACGCTGGAGCTGCTGCGGCGCGACCCGACGCTGACGGCGGTCGTCGCCGCGAACGACACGGTCGCGCTGGGCGCGTGCGCGGCGCTGCGCGACTCCGGCCTGCGCATCCCGGACGACGTCTCGGTCGCCGGGTTCGACGACCTCCCGTTCAGCATCGACGCGGTGCCCGCGCTGACGACCGTACGGCTGCCGCTGGCGGAGGCGGGGGCCCGGGCCGGGCGGATCGCGATGGGGCGCGAGGAGGCGCCGCCGGGCGGGATCGCCACGGTGCGCGGGGAGCTGATGGTTCGGGGGTCCACTGGGGGGCCTCGCGAGGCCTGAGGCGGGGGCAGGTGGAG
>NZ_LIRK01000101.1 GCF_001419765.1 Streptomyces torulosus | reverse complement strand
ATCGTCGACGTGCTGTGGGGGCGGCGCCCACCGGACAGCGCCGTCAATGTGATACGCCGCCATGTGGGGTCGTTGCGGCGGTGGTTGGAGCCGGGACTTCCCACTCGAGCCGTCGGGCGGTGGCTCGTCCGTGAGGCGGGCGGGTACCGGCTCCTGGTCGACGACGACTGTCTGGACCTGCTCCGCTTCCGCCGGCTGCGCGACGAGGCACGGCGGACCTCCGCCGACCCGGGCGCGGCGCCCGCACGGGCCGTGGACCTCCTCACCGAGGCCCTGGAGCTGTGGCGCGGACCGGTCGGCGCCGGTCTGCCCGCCGATGTCCGGGAGCGGGCCGGGTTCGGCCAACTCGACCGCGAGCGCCTGGCAGCCGTACGGGAGGCGGCCGACGGAGCCCTGCGCGCCGGCATACCCGGCACGGTGCTGCCCGCCCTCCAGGAGGCCGCGCTCGGCGCACCGCTCGACGAACCCCTGCTGGCCAGGCTCATCCTCACCCTGGCAGCCACCGACCGCACGGCCGAGGCCCTGACGGCCTACCGGGCCGCCCGCACTCGACTCGCCGACGAACTGGGCATCGATCCGGGACGGGAACTGCGTGAGGCGCACCGGACGGTCCTGCGCGAGGCGGCGCCCCGGAATGCCCAGGCGCGGCCTGGGGACGTCCACGCGTGGTCAGGCGACACCGACGCGTGGTCGGGGAACGCCGACGCATGGCCCTGCGACGCCGACGGGTGGTCAGGGGACGCCGAGGCGTCGACGGGGGCCGCGGATCCGCCCCTCGCGCCCGCCCCGTGCCCCACCACGGGCCGCGCCACCGCACAGGCATCAGCGCCCGCGCCCGCGCCGGCACCCGCAGGGGAACCCAACTCCGCATACGCATCCGCATCCGCACCCGTCCCGGCCCAACTCCCGCACGACCTGCCGACGTTCACCGGCCGTCGGGCGGAGCTGGAGGAGGTGCTGGCCCTCCTGGACACCGCCACCACCGTTCCACACACGCCCACCACCACGCCCACGCCTACGCCCACACCAGGCCCGTCGGCCTCCGCCCTCGGCACCGTCGTCATCAGTGCCATCGGCGGTATGGCCGGCATCGGCAAGACCACGCTCGCCGTGCACTGGGCGCACCGGGTCGCCGACCGGTTCCCGGACGGGCAGTTGTACGTCAATCTGCGGGGGTTCACCCCCTCGGGCGCGGTGATGGGCGCGGATGAAGCCGTACGGGTGTTCCTCGACGCGTTGGGCGTCCCCCCGGAGCGGGTCCCGCACGGCGTGGACGCCCGGGCCGCGCTGTACCGCAGCCTGCTGGCCGGACGGCGGTTCCTGGTGCTGCTGGACAACGCACGCGACACCGAGCAGGTACGGCCGCTGCTGCCGGGGGCGCCCGGGTGCCTGGCCATCGTCACCAGCCGCAACCAGCTGACCGGGCTCGTGTCCGCGCACGGCGCCCACGCACTGACCCTGCGGCCGCTGGACACCGAGCAGGCGCGGGCGTTCCTCGAACGGCGGCTGGGTGCCGCGCGGCTGACGGGCGAGTCGCGGGCGGTGGCCGAGATCGCCGCGCTGTGCGCGGGGCTGCCGCTGGCCCTGGCGTGTGTCGCGGCCCGCGCCGCCGCGCATCCACGTTTCGCGCTGTCGGCGATCGCGGCCGAGCTGCGGGAGGCGCACGGCAGCCTCGACGCGTTCAGCCGGAGCGACGCGTCCGCGAACGTCGGCGCGGTCTTCTCGTGGTCCCTGAGTGCCGTGTCGGCGGACGCGGCCCGCCTCTTCCGGCTCCTCGCCCTGCACCCGGGCCCGCACTTCTCGGCGCCGGCGACGGCCGCGCTGGCCGGGCTCCCGCCGCGCCGGGCCCGTTCCCTGCTGACCGAACTCGCCGACGTCCACCTCGTCCACGAGCACGCTCCCGGCCGCTACGCCCTCCACGACCTCCTCCGCGCCCACGCCACCGAACTCCTCCGGGAAGCCGGACCGGAGCCGGACGGCGAGCCCCCCGCCGGGAGCGACACGGCAGCGGAGCGCGACACGACAGTGCGGCGGGACGCGAGGGTGGGGTGGGACATCGCCACCGGGCACGAAACGGCCGCCGGGCACCAGCTCGCCGCCGGACACGACACGGCTGCCGAACACGACGTAGCCGTCGGGCGGTTGTACGCCTACCACCTGCACGCCGCCCACGCCGGCCAACGGCTGCTCGCCCCGCAGGAGGATCCGTTGGCGCCGGGGCCGGTCCCGGGGGGCGTACGGGTCGAGTCGTTCGGTGATCACGAGCAGGCTCTGGCGTGGCTGACGACCGAGTACCCGGTGCTCCTGACCGTGATCGAGGCGGCGGTGCGCTCGGGGCGGGACCGGCTCGCCTGTCTGCTGGCCTGGGCGCTGGAGCCGTACTTCGACCGGCGGGGCCACTGGCACGACTGGGCGGCCACCCAGCGGACCGCGCTCGACGCCGCACTGCGGCTGGGCGACCCCGCGTGGGAGGCGAGAGGGCTGCGTGCGCTGGCCCGGGCCGAGGGGCGGCTGGGTCTGCACGAGCTGGCCCGGCCCCGCCTCGACCGGGCGCTGGACCTCTTCACCGGGCTGGGTGACGCCATCGGCCGGGCCGACACCCACCGCAGCCTCGGCTGGACCTGCGACCAGGCGGGCGACCTGCCGGGCGCCCTGCGCCACAACCGGCGCGCCCTGGAACTGTTCCGGGACAGCGGCCGCCCGGCCGCGCACGCCAGCGTCCTCAACTCGGTCGGCTGGTACCACGCGTTGCTCGGGGAGTACCGGGAGGCGCTGAGCCACTGCTTCCAGGCGCTGCCCCTGCTCCAGGACCTCGGCGACCGCTACGGCCAGGCGGCCACCTGGCACAGCATCGCCTTCGCCCACCACCATCTCGGCCGTCACCGGCAGGCCCTTCTCGGCTACGGCAACGCGCTCGGCTTCTACCAGCAGTTGGGCGTGCCGTATCTGGAGGCGAGCACTCTCGTCCACATCGGCGACACCCATCGCGCGATGAGCAACCACGACGACGCCCACGCGGCCTGGCAGCAGGCGCTCACCATCCTCATCACCCTCGGCCACCCCGACGCCGACGACGTCAGGGCCCTCCTCACGGCCGGTGGCCGATGTGTGTGACCGGCGGGACGCCTGAGCCGACCACCACCCGAGGACCCACCGAACGCACCACCCAACGCATCACCGAACGCGCCTACGAGGCCCCATTGACCCGAGGCCCGGCGGCTCTGTTCCCTGAACGAGGTGACCGGCGGGGCGGTCCGACGGGGGCGCCGGTCCGTGGAGCGGGGCGTGAGGCAGGGCGTGGGCGGCGGTCGGGGG
>NZ_LIRK01001009.1 GCF_001419765.1 Streptomyces torulosus | reverse complement strand
GGGTGGGGGGTGAGGGCTGGGAGGAGGTGAGCGGGGCGGCGATATCGGCGAGCGATTGACCCGGCAGCGATGACCGGCCGCCGCCGACCGATGACTGGCGGTCGAAGACCAGTGATCTACGAACGAGCGATTACGAACCGAACGAGCAACGGAACAGAACCTCACGGGGGTTGAGATGTACAAGGCAGTGCGGGATGCGGTGCGGGTCCGGCTGATGGGCGCCCTGATGCTTCGGGTGCGAGCGGCACGGAGGGACGCCGGAATGGTGACGTCCGAGTACGCCGTCGGCATCATCGCGGCGGTGGCCTTCGCCGCGGTGCTCTACAAGGTGGTGACCAGCGGGCAGGTCCAGGCGGAGTTGCAGGAGATCGTCGGGCGGGCCCTCAGTGGCGGGGAGTGAGCCACGGCGGCGCGGCAGGGCCCTGGGCGGCGACCAGGGGTTCGTGACGGCCGAGGCGGCCATGGCCCTGCCCGTGCTGGTGCTGTTCGCGATGGCCCTCGTGTGGGCCCTGCTCGCGGCCTGCGCCCAGATCCAGTGCGTGGACGCGGCGCGGGTCGGGGCCCGTGCCGCCGCCCGCCAGGACCCGCCGGGCGCGGTCGCGGCCATGGCCCGGCGCGCGGCGCCCGACGGGGCGCGGGTCAGCGTCGGCCGGGACGGCGACTACGTACGCGTCGTCGTCTCGGCCCGCTCCCCGGGCCCCGGCGGCCTGGGCCTGGACCTGAGCCACACGGCCGTGGCCCTGGCGGAGGAGACGGTGGGGGTGGAGAGCGGATGAGAGTGTCGCCGAACGCTCGCCCGACCGTGCCCTCGACTGTCCGTCCAGCCGCGTCTTCGGCCGTTTGCTCGACCGCCCCCTCGGGTCTCCGCTCGACCGGGCCCTCGACCGCCCGTTCGGACAGGGGCTCCGCGACCGTCTGGGTCGTCGGTGTGCTGGTCGTGCTGTGCGCCGTCTTCGGAGCCGTGCTCGCGATGGGGCAGGCGGTGGTGATCCGGCACCGTGCGGCCGGCGCGGCCGATCTCGCGGCACTGGCCGCCGCCGACCACTGGATGAAGGGCGGTGAGGGTGCGTGCGCGACGGCCGACAGGGTGGCACGGGCGCAAGGGAGCCGAATCGTGAGCTGCGAGGTGGAGGGGGAGATCGCGGACGTCACGGCGGCGTCGGGCTCCGGCCTGCTGACCGCAGAGGCCAGGGCGAGAGCGGGGCCGCCGATGTCGGCCCCTGGCTAGGGGGCACGCAGAGGCGCCGTCGAGGGGCGGGGGGAAGCGCGTGAACCTCAGCCGCCCCGCCCTCCTCAGCCGCCCCGCCGTCCTAGGC
>NZ_LIRK01001008.1 GCF_001419765.1 Streptomyces torulosus | reverse complement strand
TTCCCACCCCGGCCCCTTCCCCTCATCGCGGTTTCTGACGGACCGTTAGATTTGCTCGCACGCCGATTCTACGACCCGTCAGATACACCGACACAAGCCCCGGGGAGGGCCGATGTCACTGCCCACGGAGTTCCATGAGATCGCCAAGCGCGTGAACAACTGGGGCCGTTGGGGGGCGGACGACGAGATCGGCACACTCAACCTGATCACCGACGAGGTGGTCCGCGAGGCCGCTCGCTCGGTCCGTTCCGGACGCCGCGTCCCGCTCGCACTGTCCCTCCGGCAGGACGGCGTGCAGACGGGGATGATCCCGGGCCGGGTCAATCCGCTGCACGTCATGGTGCAGATCAACCAGGAGATCTTCGGGCCGGGCACGGTCGCGTGCAGCGACGACGCCGTGACGATGGGCCTTCAGGCGGGCACCCACTGGGACGCCCTGACCCATGTCTCCCATTCGGGCCGCGTCTACAACGGCCGCCCGGCGGACACGATCACCCCGCACACCGGGGCCGCGTTCGCCGGCATCGACAAGGCGCGCCACATCGTCTCGCGCGGCGTGCTCCTCGATATCCCGCGCGCCCTGGGCCTAGACACCGGCCGGCTGCCCGGCGGCCACGCGGTCACACCGGAGGACCTGGACGCGGCGGAGGAGTCGGCCGGGGTGCGGGTCCGCGCGGGCGACATCGTCCTCGTCCGCACCGGGCAGGTCCAGGCGTACCTCGCGGGCGACAAGCACGGGTACGCGTTCCCGTCACCGGGGCTGTCGATCCGTACCCCGGAGTGGTTCCACGCGCGGGACGTCGCCGCCGTCGCCAACGACACGATGACCTTCGAGATCTTCCCGCCGGAGATCGAGGACCTCTGGCTCCCGGTGCACGCGCTGCACCTGGTCGAGATGGGGATGCCGCAGGGCCAGAACTGGAATCTGGAGGAGTTGTCCACAGCCTGTGGAGAAGCGGGCCGGTACGACTTCCTGCTGTCGGCGATGCCGGAGCCGTTCGTCGGCGGTACGGGCACACCGGTGGCTCCGGTGGCGGTGCTGTGAGACAGGGTCGGTAGGCGGCGCGCCGCTGCCCGCCCCGAGCTCGGCACCGCGCGCCGCCATCCGGCCTCGGCGTACCCGCCCCGCTCCCCGGGCCCGGTCGGGAGCCGACGCCGAAACACGACCCACACTCGTCGAGGGCTCCCGTCACCGAAGCCCTCGTCGTCCCCTCGCGGCGAATCGATGACCACAAGCGTGATCAAACGGACACGGCACGTCAACACCCGTTCGGGGATTTGCCCCCTCGGGCCCGAGTCCCGATGCCGCGTACGGGAGCACCCCCGGCGCACACAGCCGCCGCCGCGAGCGTAAGGGTCCGGCGCCGTGCTTCGGCGCGCAGGCGCATGCGACACAGAGGCGCACGCCGGGCGCCTGCCGGGTCGGGGATGCGCGCCACATGACAGATACGCACGGCACGCGGGGAGACGTACAGGGGGACGGGAACCACCCCGCCCCGCCCAGACTCAACCTCGAC
>NZ_LIRK01001007.1 GCF_001419765.1 Streptomyces torulosus | reverse complement strand
CCTCACCGACCACGGGCACCGGCTGCTGGTCAACTTCCGCGACCTCACGGAGGAACGAGCCGGCGGCCCCCGTACGAGAAGCTCCCGCAGCGCCCCGCCCGCCCCGCCGAGGAGCACCCCGGTCACCGCACCGGCCCGCGCGGTGACCGGGGTGCTCCTCGGCGGGTCGGGCGGGGCGCTGCGGGAGCTTCTCGTACGGGGGCCGCCGGCTCGTTCCTCCGTGAGGTCGCGGAAGTTGACCAGCAGGCGGTGCCCGTGGTCGGTGAGGACGGACTCCGGGTGGAACTGGACGCCCCACAGCGGCCGTTCACGGTGGCGCAGCCCCATGAGGACACCGTCCTCGGACCAGGCGGTGGCCTCCAGGCTCGCCGGCAGAGGCTCGCGCACGGACAGCGAGTGGTAGCGGACGACGGNNNCGATGCCCTGGTGGCCCAGGCAGACGCCCAGCACGGGGATCGCGGCCTCGGCGATGACCTGCGCGGCGATACCGAAGTCGCGCGGTTCCGAGGGGTGGCCGGGCCCGGGCGACACCACGACGTTGTCGAATTCCCGCAGTTCCGGAATGTCGTCGGGCGAGGCGTCGTTGAGCACGACCACCGGCTCCTCGCCGTTGACCTCGGCGATCAGCTGGAACAGGTTGTACGTGTACGAGTCATAATTGTCGATGAGCAAGGTTTTCATCCTGCCCACCCCCCTCTGATCGTTCTCGGACCTAGGCGGTCCGACGTTTGTGCCGGCCGCGCAGCGCCTGCAGCGGCGGGTACAGCCATTTTTTGAGGAATCGCTGGAGTCTCGGCATGAGAATCCAGGTGACGATGGCCGTCACGGACAGACACAGCAGAAGTGTTCGGAAAAGTGGATTGAGATCGGCGAGATAAGGGAGTACCAGCAGGTTGAACAGGAGCACGGGTGGGAAGACCGCGCTCATATTCACCAGCCAGAGTTTCCATTTCGGGGGCGGGCGTGGGGCGGCCGGCGTCGGTTCCCGGGTTGTCTGGGAGTCGAACCAGGCCTTGGAGCCCGTCACGCTGCGGCGACCGGTCTCCCTGGCCAGCCCCTCGGCACGTGCCGCCCACTCGGCCCTGACCAGGGAGTTCTCCCAGGTCCGGGCCGAATCCTCACTGTCGAAGCGGTAGACCACATGCCACTCCGCCTCTCCGTCGACCAGTACGCCGCCCCCCAGAAAGCCCGGCTGCCGCGCACTCGTACGCAGCGCGGCCCACCCCCACGAGTGGAAGTCGGCCTCGCGCCCCGGCACCACGTGATACGCGATGGTGACGGTAACGGGATTCCTGCTCACGCCGTCGAGTACGGGAAGAACTGACGCCCCGTTCAAATCTTCAACGAACTTTTTCAAGCTGTCCGGATCGTTCGCGTATGACGCTCTTTCAGCCGCCTTGGAGCCGTCTGTCGGGGAGTACGACGGAGTAACTTCCGGTAATTTCCGGAAGCGCTTGCCCGGCAAACCGAAAAAGGCGCACCATCGCCCTCGGGCTCTGCGAAGAAGCAGCACGGAAGAAAAGGAGAGCCATGTCCAGGTACGACTGGGACCTCCAGCACGAGGGAATCGACAAGGCGCGTGCCGCGATCGAACCCGTACGGAAAGAAGTCACCGCGCACCCCATCTATCGGCGGGTGGAAAGCCGTGCGGACCTTGCCGTTTTCATGGAGCACCATGTGTACGCGGTGTGGGACTTCATGTCGCTGCTGAAGTCCCTCCAGCGGGACCTCACGTGCGTCGACGTCCCGTGGGTGCCGCGGGGCTCGGAGGTGAGCCGGCGGCTCATCAACGACATCGTCCTGGTCGAGGAGAGCGACGAGCTGAACGGCGGGTTCACCAGTCACTTCGAGCTGTACCGGGCGGGCATGGCCGAGGCCGGCGCGGACACCGCCCGCCTCGACACGTTCCTGGGGCTCGTCGGGGAGGGCCACGATGTGTCGGCCGCCCTGAGGGTGGCCCAAGTGCCGGGCCCTGCGGCGGAGTTCGTCCGGACCACGTTCGAGATCATCGCGGAGCGGCCGTTGCACTGCCGGGCCGCGGCGTTCGCGTTCTCACGGGAGGACCTGATCCCCGACATGTTCGACCAGGTGATCGGCGCGGAGGGCACCGACCGGTTCTGCCTGTTCCGGGACTATCTGGCACGGCACATCGAGGTCGACGGCGAGGAGCACACCCCGATGGCGATGGCCATGGTGGCCGACCTGTGCGGGGCCGAGGACGGGCGGTGGGAGGAGGCGGTGGAGACGGCGACCGCCGCGCTCGAAGCGAGGGCCCGCTTGTGGGACGGGGTCGTGGAGGCGATGGGGTAGGGGG
>NZ_LIRK01001006.1 GCF_001419765.1 Streptomyces torulosus | reverse complement strand
GAACGCGCGGGCCCGGTCGGGCCCGCGCGTTCCGACCCGGCGGTGCGGCCGGCCACGGGGGCGCCGGCCTGGGAGGGGAGGGCGGCGGCTGCTCCGGACAGCCGGTTCAGGGCCGCCACCAGGCGGTCCAGCCGGGCCGCGTAGGCGTGCTCGCGGCCCAGGGTGCCCGACAGCCAGGCCAGTTCGGGGCGGAGGGACTCCGACCAGTCGGCGTCGAGCAGCGGACGGAAGGTGTGGAGGGTGCCGCTGATGCGGCGGGCCGAGCGGCGCAGGGCGAGCGCCGCGTCGGTGGACTCCTCGGCTCCGCCGGCCGCGCCTCCACCGGTCTCCCGGTGGGTGCGCAGCGCGCGGAGGAACTCGGTGGCCTGGGTCCGCAGATACCCGGCGAGGGCGTCGGCGGCGACGGCCGTGGAGTTCCTGGGGTCAAGGTGTTGCTGTGCCACGCCGGCGCCTCCGGGCGTCAATGAGCATCTCCTGGACGTTGCGCAGGGGCTGGCCGTCCGTGTCGGTCGAGTGCCGGGTCCACTCGCCGTCGGGGCCGAGGTGCCAGGAGGAGGTCGTGTCGGACATACCGGTCTCCAGCAGGCGGTTGAGGGCCGCCCGGTGCGCCGGGTCGGTGACTCGTACGAGGGCCTCGATCCGGCGGTCGAGGTTGCGGTGCATCATGTCGGCGCTGCCGATCCACACCTCGGGCTCGCCGCCGTTGCCGAAGGCGAAGATCCGGGAGTGTTCGAGGAAGCGGCCGAGGACGGAGCGGACGCGGACGTTCTCCGAGAGGCCGGGGACGCCGGGGCGTACCGCGCAGATGCCACGCACCCAGATGTCGACGGGCACCCCGGCCTGCGAGGCCCGGTAGCAGGCGTCGATCAGGGCCTCGTCGACCATCGAGTTGACCTTGATGCGGACGGACGCGGGACGTCCGGCGCGGTGGTGCTGGACCTCCTTGTTGACGCGGGCGATCAGTCCGTCGCGCAGGGACTTGGGGGCGACGAGGAGCCGGCGGTACGTCTCGCGGCGGGAGTAGCCCGAGAGACGGTTGAACAGGTCGGAGAGGTCTGCGCCGACCTGCTGGTCGGCGGTGAGCAGACCCAGGTCCTCGTAGAGGCGGGCCGTCTTCGGGTGGTAGTTGCCCGTGCCGACGTGGCTGTAGCGGCGCAGGGTCTCGCCCTCCTGGCGGACCACCAGGGACAGCTTGCAGTGGGTCTTCAGACCGACCAGGCCGTAGACGACGTGGCAGCCCGACTCCTCCAGCTTGCGGGCCCACTTGATGTTGGCCTGCTCGTCGAAGCGGGCCTTGATCTCGACCAGGACGAGGACCTGCTTGCCGGACTCGGCGGCGTCGATCAGCGCGTCCACGATCGGGGAGTCGCCGGAGGTCCGGTACAGGGTCTGCTTGATGGCGAGGACGTCCGGGTCGGCGGCCGCCTGCTCCAGGAACGCCTGCACGGAGGTGGAGAAGCTGTCGTACGGGTGGTGCAGCAGGACGTCCCGCTCGCGCAGCGCGGCGAAGATGTCGGGCGGCGACGCCGACTCGACCTCGGCGAGGTCGCGGTGGGTGCCGGCGATGAACTTCGGGTACTTCAGCTCGGGCCGGTCGAGGGCGCCGATGCCGAAGAGACCGGTGAGGTCGAGGGGGCCCGGCAGCGGGTACACCTCGGCCTCGGAGATCTTCAGCTCGCGGACCAGCAGGTCGAGGACGTACCGGTCGATGGACTCCTCGACCTCCAGGCGCACCGGCGGCCCGAAGCGGCGCCGCATGAGCTCCTTCTCCAGGGCCTGGAGCAGGTTCTCCGCGTCGTCCTCCTCGACCTCCAGGTCCTCGTTGCGGGTGAGGCGGAAGGCGTGGTGCTCCAGCACCTCCATGCCCGGGAACAGCTCCTCCAGGTGGGCCGCGATCACGTCCTCGATCGGGACGTAGCGGCTGGGGGAGGCCTCCAGGAAGCGGGAGAGCAGCGGCGGGACCTTCACACGGGCGAAGTGCCGGTGGCCGGAGACCGGGTTGCGGACGACCACGGCCAGGTTCAGCGACAGGCCCGAGATGTACGGGAAGGGGTGCGCCGGGTCCACGGCGAGCGGGGTGAGGACGGGGAAGATCTGGTGCCGGAAGAGAGTGAACAGGCGGGCCTGCTCCTTCTCGGTGAGCTCGCCCCAGCGGACCACGTGGATGCCCTCCTCGGCGAGGGCCGGGGCGATGTCCTCGTGGAAGCAGGCGGCGTGCCGGGCCATCAGCTCACGGGAGCGGGCCCAGATCATCTCCAGCACCTCGCGGGGCTGGAGACCGGAGGCGGACTTGGTGGCGACACCGGTGGCGATGCGGCGCTTCAGACCGGCCACCCGGACCATGAAGAACTCGTCCAGGTTGCTGGCGAAGATCGCGAGGAACTTGGCCCGCTCCAGCAGGGGCGTGTTCGGGTCCTCGGCGAGTTCCAGGACACGCTCGTTGAAGGCGAGCCAGCTGCGCTCCCGGTCGAGGAAGCGGTTCTGCGGCAGGCGGTCGCCGTCGTACGGCGCCTCCTCGTAGCCGTCGAGGTCGGCGTCCATGTCGGGTTCGAGATCGGAGACGACCGCGGCCACCGTGTGCGGGCGGTGCGCGGCTATGGAGCCGACGGACGGCTGCGCGTGCTGGACCTGTGCCTGGGCGTTGGACTGGCTCATGGCACCATTCTTCCGCGCCGCGAGCATCACAGGCGCGTCGGAGAGCGCCGGAGGGAGCGCGACGGCGTTCCCGGCGATGTCCGCGTCGATCCGCGCGACGACGTCGTCGGTGCCGCCGGGGTGGGCCGCGGTGGCCGCGGGACGGCCGCTGCCCGCGCTCTTCCCGTTGCTTGGGCCGTTGCGTGGGGGAGGCGAGGGCTCGGGCGGGACGGGGTTCATTGCGGAAGCGTCGCAAGGTCGTCTGAATCGCCGGTTACGGAGACCTTACGTGCGGGATAGCGCAGGGA
>NZ_LIRK01001005.1 GCF_001419765.1 Streptomyces torulosus | reverse complement strand
CGAGGTCCTTGAACGGCCGGTGGGCGGCGACCTCCGCCGCGTCCGTGTGGCCGAGTACGGCGGCGGCGCGGGAACGCACCAACTCCAGTAGGGCGGTGCGCCGTTCGCCGTCGGTGAGGTCCGCGAGCCGGCGGATCAGCGCGGAGGCGTTGGTGTCGGCGTCCGCCGTGTCTGTGCTGCCCTCGGCGGTGTCCGCATCGCCCTTGAGGGCGCGGGCGGCTTCCGGGATGTCCTCGATCAGGGGGCGGTGGCGGGCGCCCGCGTAGACGGGGGTGAAGCGGGACCAGTCGGTGTCGGTGACGGTGAGGCAGCTCTCGCCGTGTTCGACCGCCTCCCTCATGACGGACAGCGCGAGTGCGGGGTCCATGAGGGCGAGGCCCATGCGGGCGAGGGACTCCTCGTCGAGGTCTGCCGCCATTCCTTCGGAGCGCCAGGTGCCCCATGCGAGGGAGGTGGCGGGCAGTCCCCGGGCGCGGCGGGACTGGGCGAGTCCGTCGAGGTAGGCGTTGGCGGCGGCGTAGGCGCCCTGGGAACCGCCGCCCCAGGAGGCCGCGCCCGAGGAGAACAGGACGAAGGCGTCGAGGTCGAGGTGGGCGGTGAGTTCGTCGAGGTGGCGGGCGCCCGTCGCCTTGCCGTCGACGACCTCGTGGATCTCCTCGGGGGTCAGATGCCGCACCTTGGTGTAGCGCACGATGCCGGCGGCGTGGACGACGGCGGTCAGCGGAGTCTCTTGCGGTATGTCCGCGAGGACGGCGGCGACGGCCTCCCGGTCGGCCATGTCGCAGGCCGCCAGGGTCACTTCGGCGCCCAGGGAACGCAGTTCGTCGGCCAGCGCCTCGGCTCCCGGCGCCGCGGCACCGCGACGGCTGGTCAGCACGAGATGCTCCGCGCCCTCCCCGGCCAGCCAGCGGGCGACGCGGGCGCCGACACCGCCGGTGCCGCCGGTGACGAGGACCGTGCCCCGCGGCTTCCACGGCCGGGCGGGGGCGCGCCCGGCGAGCGGTGCCCGTACCAGGCGCCGGGCGAACACCTCGCCTCCGCGTACGGCCAACTGGTCCTCGGTGTCGGCCGCGCCGGCGAGGACGGCTGTGAGCAACTCGCCCGTACGGTCGTCCCATACGGCAGGCAGGTCGACGAGCCCGCCCCACCAGCCGGGTTCCTCCAGGCCGACGACCTGACCGAGGCCCCACAGCTGCGCGGCGTCGGGCCGTACGGCGTCACCGGAGCCGACGGCCACCGCGTCCGCCGTCACCCACCACAGCGGCGCCTGCGAACCGGCGGCACGCAGGTCCTGCACCAGCGAGACGGCGTCCGTGACCGAGTCCGGCAGGGCCACCACGCCCGCGAAGTCACCAGCCACGGCATGGTCGGCGACTTCCACTTCCGCGCCCGCAGCCCGGAGCGCCTCCGCCACCCGGGCGCCGACGGCGTCGCCCGGGTCCACCAGCAGCCAACGGCCGGTCAGGGTTGGTTCCCCGGTCAGCGGACGGCGTCGCCAGGTGACCCGGTAGCGCCAGTCGTCGACCACACGGCCGCGACCGGCGCCCACACGGGTGTCGGGCCAGTAGCGGCGGTGCTGGAAGGCGTACGTCGGCAGCTCCACCCGCCGCGCACCCGTCCCCTCGAACACCGCCCGCCAGTCGACGACCACGCCGTGCACATGGGCCTCCGCCATCGCGGACACCCACGCCGCCGCCTCGTCCCGGTCCCGCCGCAACACGGCGACCGCCGCCACCTCCGGCTCCGTCTCCTGAATCACGGAGATCAACGAGCCGTCCGGGCCCACCTCCAGAACCGTCCCTATGCCTTGGGCGCGTGCGGCACGCACCCCATCGGCGAACCGGACCGTCTCCCGCACATGACCGACCCAGTACTCCGGCGTGCACAACTCCTCCCCCGCGATCTCACCCGTCACGTTCGACACGACCGGGATCGACGGCTCGCGGAACTCCACCCCCGCCAGCACCTCAGCGAACTCGTCGAGCATCGGCTCCATCAACACCGAGTGGAACGCATGACTGACCGCCAGCCGCTTCACCCGCCGACCCCCGACAGCGAACCCGTCCACGACCT
>NZ_LIRK01001004.1 GCF_001419765.1 Streptomyces torulosus | reverse complement strand
CCGGCAATGGTCGAGGCGTGCGCGCTCCTCGTGCACGCCTCGACCATCGCCGGCGACGAACCGGGGCCCATGGTGGCGTACTTGAGGATCCGCCGGGCGACGGGTGTGACCGGCCCGAGCGGGGCCCGCGACCCGAGGACCTTGGCGGTGAGCCAGGTGCGCGTCCGTCCGGGGCGGCCGGGCACGACGAGCGCCTCCGACACCAGCTTCGAACTGCCGGTGCTGCACAGCAGCACCGCCGCCGCGTGCTCCCGCACACCGGCCCGTGCCGCGGCCGCCATCAGCGTCATCCCGCCCATGGAGTGCCCGACGAGCACGGCCTTCTCACCGGGCGCGAGCGTCGCCGCGAGCACCGCCTCCAGGTCGTCCGCGAGGGCGTCCGTGCTGCACAGGGCGGAAGCGGGGCTGCGGCCGTGGCCGCGCTGGTCGTAGGCGATCACCCGGTGGTCGACGGCGAGGTCCCGGATCTGCGCCGCCCAGAACGCGGTCGAGCAGGTCCAGCCGTGCACGAGCACCACCGCGGGCGCGTCGTCCGGCCCATGGGTCTCCACGTGCAGCCGCGCGCCGTCGGCGGACACGGCCGTCAACTCCCGTACGGCGACGGGCGGGGCGTAGGGCCCGTGCTTCACATGAGTCAGTCGGGTCACGCTCCGGCCTCCACCTTCGTCGCCTCGGTCGCGGTCGTCCCCCGGGTCTTCCCCGTACCGGGCGGCGGCACCCGCAGCACCTCGTACTCGGCGAGATCCACCCGCCGGGTGGCGCCGCGGAACTCGGTGGTCGTGCCGGGCCAGATGGTGGTGTTGCGGCCGTGCGCGTCGAGGTACCAGCTGGTGCAGCCGCCGGTGTTCCAGACGGTCCGCTCCATACGCTTCTGGACGCGCCGGTTCCAGGCGTCCACGGCGTCGGCCCGGGCGTCGAGGGCGACCCGGCCGCCGAGCACGTCCAACTGCCGCAGGAAGTCCGCCATGTAGTTCAGCTGGGACTCGATCATCAGGATCATGCTGGAGTTCCCGAGGCCCGTGTTGGGCCCGATGATCGTCATCCAGTTCGGGAACCCGGCGGCCGACGCGCCGCGCAGCGCCCGCATCCCGCCGTCGGCCCAGGACTCGGCGAGGGTCTGGCCGTCGGCGCCCACGACCCGGTCGGCGATGGGCATGTCGGTGACGTGGAACCCGGTGCCGAAGACGATCGCGTCGACCTCGGCGGTGGTCCCGTCGGCGGCGACGAGCGTGGAGCCCTCGACGCGGGCGAGCCCGGAGGCGACCACGTCGACGTTCGGCCGGGTGAGCGCCGGATAGTAGGTGTTCGACAGCAGGATCCGCTTGCAGCCGATGCGGTAGTCGGGCGTGAGCCGGGCACGCAGGGCGGGGTCCTTGACCGCCCGCGCCATGTTCCGCCGGGCCATCCGCTCCACCAGGCCCAGCTGTTCGGGCCGCTTGGTGAAGGCCTGCACCTGGAGCTCCCGGATGCCCCACAGCAGTCCGCGCCTGGCCTGCGTGGTGAAGGGCAGCTGTCGGTGCAGCCACCGCTCGGCCCGGCTGATGTCACGGTCGACGCGGGGCAGCACCCACGGCGGGGTCCGCTGGAACAGGGTCAGCCGGCCGACCTCGGGCTGGATCGCGGGCACGATCTGGATCGCCGAGGCTCCCGTGCCGACCATCGCGACGCGCTTGCCGCGCAGGTCGTAGTCGTGGTTCCAGCGCGCGGAGTGGAACACCTCGCCGGG
>NZ_LIRK01001003.1 GCF_001419765.1 Streptomyces torulosus | reverse complement strand
TCCCCCACCGGCAACTCCCTCCCCCCATGAGGAGAACCATGTTCGGGTTCCACCGTGCCAGGAAGACGATCGTCGCCGCGGCGGCGACCGCCGCGGCCTCCGCGGCCGCTCTGCTGGCCGCCCCCGGCGCCGTCGCCGCTCCCCAGCCCATCGTCGGCGGTACGACCACCACCGCGAGCGCGTACCCGTACGTCATGCAGATCACGAACGCCTCGCAGAGCCAGTTCTGCGGCGGCACGCTCGTGTCGCCCACCAAGGTGATCACCGCCGCTCACTGTCTGGTGGGCAGAACGACCTCCAACACCCGTGTCGTCGGCGGCCGTACGTACCGCAACGGCACGGACGGCACCGTCCGGACGGTCAGCCGCATCTGGATACACCCCAGCTACTCCTCCGTCCAGTCGGGCAAGGACGTCGCCGTGCTGACGCTGTCGTCGTCGATGCCGTACACCCCGGTCTCGTACGTCACCTCGTCGCAGACCGGCGTGTACGCGGCCGGCGCCACCGCCCGCATCCTCGGCTGGGGCACCACCTCCTCGGGCGGTTCCTCCTCCAACCAGCTGCGCACCGCGACCGTGCCGACCGTCGCCAACTCGGTCTGCGGCAGCTCCAGTTCCTACGGCTCCGAGTTCATCGCGAGCGACATGGTGTGCGCCGGTTACACGTCCGGCGGCGTGGACACCTGCCAGGGCGACAGCGGCGGTCCCCTGATCATCGGGGGCGTCCTGGCAGGTATTACTTCCTGGGGCAACGGCTGCGCCGACGCGCAGTACCCCGGTATCTACACCCGGCTGACCACCTTCTCCAACACGGTGGCCGCGCAGATCAACTCATAGCGCGGAAGGCCGGCCCGCGAGCTCCTGAGGCACATCCTCAGGTGATACCAGGGGGCGTTGCGAACCTGCCACGAGCGGTTCGCAGCGCCCCCTCTCCACGTCCTGCACCTCCTCCAAGTCCGCCACGTCCCGGTCGCGTCAGTTCGCGACGGTGCCGAAGCGGATGTCGTACGGGCCGCCGCCCTCGCCCTCACCGGGGAGTGTCCGGAGGGTGCGCTCGGCCTCCGCGACGAGGTCGGTCCGCTGCTCCGCGGTGAGGCGGACGAACGGCTCCAGGACGAGGGCGGGCCCGTCGAACTTCCAGATCCCCGCCAGGAACCCGTCGACGAGGAAGGTCCGGTACGCCTGATTGCCCTGCCAGCTACGGCCCTTGAGGTCGGGCGGTACGACGCGGGAGCGGTCGGCGTGGGAGAGGAGCAGGTTGTCGAACTCGGGGAGCAGGCGGGGCGGGGCCGGGGTCTCCGGGTCGGGACGGGGCGCGTCGGGGAGGTCGAAGAGTTCGCCACCGCTCTCGTCGCGGAAGGTGACCAGCTCCGGGCGCAGCCGCTCGAACGCCTCGCGCAGCCGGGTCAGCCCGGCCCAGGTCTGCATGTCCTT
>NZ_LIRK01001002.1 GCF_001419765.1 Streptomyces torulosus | reverse complement strand
AGCCCTCCCCGTCGCCCCCGCCACCGTCCTGCTGGTCCTCTTCCTCGCCGGCCCCATCGCCTACTGCGTCTCCATCGCCTTCACCGACCTCCAGCTCACCGGCCAGGCCGAGGACTCCTTCGTCGGCTTCGAGAACTTCCGGACCGCCTTCGGCGACGAGGCGTTCCGCAACGCCGTGTGGCTGACCCTCGTCTTCACCGTCGTCTCGGCGCTGCTGGGCCAGAACACCCTGGGTCTGGCCCTGGCCGCGCTGATGCGGCGCGCCTCGAAGCCCGTGCGCACCCTCGTCGGCGGCATCGTCGTCACCGCCTGGGTGCTGCCGGAGGTGGTCGCCGGCTTCCTGCTGTACGCCTTCTTCCGCCGCGAGGGCACCCTCAACGCCGTCCTGGACTGGCTCGGTCTCCCCGCCCAGAACTGGCTGTACACCCTGCCGATCCTGGCGGTGTCGTTCGCGAACGTCTGGCGGGGGACGGCGTTCTCGATGCTGGTGTACTCCGCGGCGCTCGACGAGATCCCGAAGGAGATCACGGAGGCCGCGGAGGTCGACGGCGCGAGCGGCCCGCGCCGCCTGTGGCACATCACCCTCCCGATGATCCGCCGCTCCATCGGCACGAACCTCATGCTCATCACCCTCCAGACCCTCTCCGTCTTCGGGCTGATCTGGGTGATGACGAGAGGCGGCCCCGGCGGCCGGAGCCAGACGCTCCCGCTGTTCATGTACGAGGAGGCCTTCCAGAAGAGCATGATCGGCTACGGCACGGCGGTCGCGCTGCTGCTCCTGGTGGTGGGTTCCCTCTTCTCGGTCGTGTATCTGCGGCTGCTGCGAACGGAGGTCTGACCCGGTGCCGACCAGAACCCCGACACCCGCCGTGCCGACCAGAACCCGGACACCCGCCTCGCGCAGGACCCTGCGGCGCCGGCTGACCGCCGACGCCGGACTGCTCGTCGTGGCCGCCGCGTTCGTCCTGCCCCTCGCCTGGGTGGTCCTGTCGTCCGTGGACGCCCGCGCCGACCTCCGGGTCCGGCTCCCGGACTCCGTGACCCTCGCCAACTACGAGGCGGTCCTCACCCCGGAGATCACCGTCACGCCGCTGCTGAACAGTCTGCTGCTGTGCGGCGGCGGGACCGCGCTGACCGTGGTGTGCGCCGCCCTCGCCGCCTACCCCCTGTCCCGCTTCCGCTCCCGCCTGAACCGCCCCTTCCTCCTGACGATCCTCTTCGCGACGAGCCTCCCGATCACGGCGATCATGGTCCCGGTGTACGCCCTGTTCGTGCGGGTGAATCTGATCGACACCCACGAGGGCACGATCCTCTTCTTCGCCGCCTCCCAACTGCCGTTCGCCATCTGGCTGATGAAGAACTTCATGGACGGCGTGCCGAAGGAGCTGGAGGAGGCGGCGTGGACGGACGGCGCCTCGCCCCTGCAGTCGCTGCTGCGGATCGTGCTGCCCCTGATGGGGCCGGGCGTCGCGGTCGTGACCGTGTTCTCGTTCGTGATGATGTGGGGCAACTTCTTCGTCCCGTTCATGCTGCTGCTCACCCCGGACCAGATGCCGGCCGCGGTGAGCATCAACGAGTTCTTCGGCAACAAGGGGACGGTGGTCTACGGGCAGTTGGCGGCGTTCTCGGTGATCTACTCGACCCCGGTGATCCTGCTGTACGTGGGCGTGGCCCGGCGTCTGGGCGGTGGCTTCGCCCTGGGCGGCGCGGTCAAGGGCTGACCTGGTCCAGCACTCCGTCCCGGAACGGCTCCAGGCCCACCACCCGGCGGACCCGCACCGGTTCGATCAGGATCATCAGCCGGCGCTCCCCGGGCAGCAGCCAGGGATACCGTTCCTCGCCGATGTACTTCAGGGTGAGCCGGTCCATGGAGCGTGCGGCCTCCTCGCCCTCCACGAACCGCACGGCGCGGCCCCGGATCTCGGCCCGGTCGTAGGGGTTGTGGGGGTCGTGGTGGGACAGGGAGACGAGCGGGTTGCGGCGGAGGTTCTCCTCCTTCACCCGGCCCACGGAGGTGTTGACCATGACGTACTCGGTGTCGCCGGCGGTGTGGAGGTCCACCCACATGGGGGACACCTGGGGCGCCCCGTCGGGGCCGACCGTGGCCAGATGCCAGAAGTGGGGGGGCGAGGAGACGTGCGCGTATGTGGTCGTCCAGCTTCGTCATACGGCCATGCCTACCCAGGTCACTCGGACCACAAGGATCACAGAACCCGTAGGTTCCTACAATCCGTGATTGTGGCCGAACAGCCCGTAGTCACCGCAGTCCCGCGCCCCTACGTTGTGCGCGTGCACCGACGCTCAGCCCGTGAACGGCAGCCCCAGCACCCGCACCGTCGACCGACACATCCGAGCCCCGATCCGATCCGGGCCCCGGCCCCCGACCCCGGCC
>NZ_LIRK01001001.1 GCF_001419765.1 Streptomyces torulosus | reverse complement strand
TCGTCCGGCATGCTCGCCGCGCATCTGCTGGCCGCGCTGCTGTGCGGACTGTGGCTGGCGTACGGCGAACGCGCCGCCTTCGGGCTGCTGCGGGCCGTGGCCGGCTGGCTGGCGGCGCGTTCGCCGTACGCCAGCCACAGTCCGCACAGCAGCGCGGCCAGCAGATGCGCGGCGAGCATGCCGGACGAGGCCGTGAACGGCCCGTCCATGAGGTACCCGGTGTGGTCCGCATGGCCCATGTGACCGGCCGAGCCCATATGGACGGTGTGATCCATGTGGGCGGAGCCCATCTCCATGGCGCTAGCGCCACCGAAACCCCCGCCCGCAGAGCCCCCGTCGACGGAGCCTCCGGCCACGGGGCCGCCGGCACCGGCCGGGTGCGCGGGCTGGGCGAGGGAGAACCCCGAGTGGAGGGCGGTCTGGGCGGCGAGCACGACGGACACGATCAGCGGGAGTCCCCGTTCACGGCCCGCCAGGCACCAGCCGACCCCGCCGGTTGCGGCGGCCGCCGTGCCCATGGCCCACCACGGGACCGGGCTGCCGGACATGGTGACGTGGCCCAGGGCGGCGAGCAGCACACAGACGGCCGCGAACATCGCGGCCCGGACTGTGCGGGTACCCCACCCTGCGATCATGGCGCCCCATCCTCGCATTCGGACACCGGTCGTCACCCCCGTCCCCCTTGAGTACGGATGTCCACCCGCGGTCGCACTCACACCCCCAAGTGTGATCCGGATCACGCGGGAACCGGTCGCGTTCATGAGGCAGGCTTCTGCTTCGTGGGGAGCCCTTCGCAGCAGAGCAGCCAGCCCGTTCCGGGCCGTCGGACCGGACCGGCCGACCCGAACTCCCAAGCGGCGCCGGGCGCACCGGCCGGCCCGCCCAGAACCGGCATCCTCGCCGGACTCGGCGGGCAGCGCGGACCGGCCGATTCCGGGGCGCACATGGTCGTCTGCGGCGACGACGGGCTCGCGCACCGGCTCGCCGCGGAACTGTGCACGGTGTACCGGGAGCAGGTGACGCTCGTGGTGCCGCCGACGGCACGGGTCGCACCCCGGCCTGTGGTGGGCCGCACCCGGGCCGCCACGATCCTCGACCGGGTCTCCGCGGCGGTCAACCGCGCGGCGGGCAACGGCGATCCGGCGACCGGTGACCGCACCGGTGCCGGCGCCGGCACCGGGAACGACCGGACCGCGGCCCCGGCCATCGCCCCGCACGGCGAGCGGCTCCTGGAGGCGGGGGAGGCCACGGAGGCGGTGCTCGCCGAGGCCGGGGTGGAGCGGGCCGCCGCGCTGGCGCTCGTCTATGACGACGACGAGACGAACATCCGGGCCGCCCTCACCGCCCGGCGACTCAACCCGAGGCTGCGGCTCGTCCTGCGGCTCTACAACCGCCGGCTCGGCCAGCACATCGAGGAACTCCTCGACCGGGCGGCCGCGTTGGCGACGGGCGGCAACGCCGACGACGGGGTCGACGGCGTCGACGGGTTCGGGGCCTCCACGACCGTCCTGTCCGACGCGGACACCGCCGCGCCCGCGCTCGCCGCGACCGCCGTCGCCGGCACCACCAAGGTCGTCCAGACGGACGGACTCATGCTGCGGGCCGTGGAACGCCCGCCGGGACACACCAGCCAGGGCCCCGGCCGCGGCCTGTGCACGCTCGCGCTGCTGTCGGCCACCACCAACGACCCGGCGGGCGCCGACGGTTCGGAGGGCAGCGGGGAGCGCGGCCCGCAACTCCTGCCCGACGAGCGGGCCGTGGCCGAGGCCACCGGGCGCGGGTCCATCGTCCTGGACACCGTGCGGTACGCGGGCCCCGCGCTGCCGGCGGGCCGGTCGGGCGGCGGCCCGCTCGGGGCGGTCGGCGCGTTCAGGTCGCTGTTCTCCCGGCGGCTGCGGTGGTCGCTGGCGGGGCTGGTGGGCTGTGTGTTCGCCCTCGCCGTCGCACAGATGGTGACGACCGGGGAGCATCCGCTGGGGGCGACGTACACGACCCTGCTCGACCTCTTCGCGATCAACGACCCGGCGACCGAGGGCAGCGACTCCCGTAAGGTCCTCCAACTGCTCTCGGGCCTGATGGGCTTACTCCTGCTGCCCGTGCTCCTGGCCGCCGTGCTGGAGGCCCTGGGCACCTTCCGCAGCGGCTCCGCCTTCCGGAAGCCGCCGCGCGGCCTCTCAGGCCACGTCGTCCTCCTCGGCCTCGGCAAGATCGGCA
>NZ_LIRK01001000.1 GCF_001419765.1 Streptomyces torulosus | reverse complement strand
CCAACGTCCCGGGACAACACATCTAGGGGGTTCGGAAGGAGTCCGTCTAGGGGGTTCGGAAGGAGTCCGTCCAGGAGGGCGGAAGGAGTCCGTCGAGGGGCGGGTTCGGGTCGGGTTCAGACGGGGTCTGTCGTCGGGGTTCTGCCGGAGTACTCGCCGCTGATCGCGTCCGCCGTGCGGCGTACCAGGGGGAGCAGGGTGAGGAGTTCGTCGGCGGTGACGACGACGTTGGGGGCGGAGACCGACATCGCGGCGACCACCCGGCCGTCGGCGCCCCGGACGGGGGCGGCCACGCAGTTGATGGACTCCTCGTGGCCGCCCAGGTCGGTGGCCCAGCCCTGTTCGCGGACCTTCGCCAGCTCCTTCAGGAACGCTGCGGCGTTGGGGGTCGAACGGGACGTGTACATGGGGTAGTCGAGCTTCTCCACGCGGGCGCGGCGCTCGGCTTCGGGAAGGTCGGCGAGGCACAGCTTGGCGACGGCGGCGACCGTGATGGCGACCGGTTTGCCGATGCGGGAGTACATGCGGACCGGGTAACGGCTCTCCACCTTGTCGATGTAGAGGACCTCGTTCTCCTCGTACACGGCGAGGTGGACGGTGTGGCCGCACTGTTCGTTGAGGCGTACGAGGTGGGGGTGGGCGATCTCGCGGATGTCGAGGTTCTCCACGGCCTCCTGGGCGAGGGCGAAGAGGCGGGCGCCGAGGCGGTAGCGCTGGTCGGACTGGCGGTAGACGAGGCCGTGCTCGTGGAGGGTGCGCAGGAGGCGCAGGGCCGTGGACTTGTGGACGCCGAGGCGGTCGGCGACCTGCCCGAGGTCGGCCGGGCCCTCGGCGAGCAGCGGCAGGATGCTGAGCGCGCGGTCGACGGTCTGGCTCATGTGGTGCGTACCTCCTCGTCGGCCCCGTCCGGTGTCTGTGTCCAGCCGGGGGCGAGTCGAAGTGTCCCCCACGTGTCGTCGTCCAGGGCTGCCAGGTGGTCGGCGTGGTGGCGGGTCGGTGGGGTGCCGAGGTCGCCGGGGGTGGTGAGGGCCGCGGCGGCCATGAGGTGGCCGTGGCGGAGGCGGGCCTTGGGGGGTAGGCCGCGGAGGGTGGCGGAGAGAAAGCCAGCGGCGAAGGCGTCGCCTGCGCCTATGGGGGATACGACGGCCACGTGGGGGGACGGGACGAAGGTGGTGGTGTCGGAGCCTTCGGGTGCGGGTCGGGCGCCTGACGTGTGGGGG
>NZ_LIRK01000100.1 GCF_001419765.1 Streptomyces torulosus | reverse complement strand
TCGTCGGCGGTGACGACGACGGGGCCGAGCGGGGCGTAGCTGTCCTGGCCCTTGGAGAAGAACCACTGGCCCGAGCGGCGCTGGTCTCGGGCGCTGATGTCGTTGAGGATCGTGTAGCCGAAGACGTGAGCGAAGGCGTCGCTCTCCGCTACGGAGAGCGCCGATGCTCCGATGACGACGGCGAGTTCGCACTCCCAGTCGAGCTGGGCAGTGAGGCGGCTGTTGTGCAGGATCGGCTCGCCGGCGCCTATGACGGCAGTGCCGGGCTTACTGAAGAGCACCGGTCGAGTGGGCACGTCCTTGTCGGTGTCCAGGGAACGGCTGGACTCCTCGACGTGTTCGACGTAGTTGAGGCCGACGCCGATGATTTTGCCGGGACGCAACGGGGCGTGCAGCACGACCTGATCATGCTGTCGGATGACGTCGTCCGGCCAGGAAGCGTTCGCGGCGACGGCCTCGCGGACCTGTTCATGGAAAGCGGGGCCCGCAGCGATGTACTCGGTGAGGGTGGCGGGCACTGCGATGGCGCCCTCGAGTGCGGCGACCAGATCGAGGACGGTGCCATCGGGCAAGGAAAGGCCAAGGCGGCGGTCGCCGTCGATCGCGGTGCTGAAAATGAGGAATCGCATGGAAACTCCGTGGTGGGGTGGGTGGGTTACAGGTCGGCCGGCAGGGGCGCGGGATCGCCGGACTCGTGCACGACGAGCCTGCGCTGCGGCTCCTGGTTGACATGCAACTGGAAGATGTCGAAGCGGTTGTAGTGGCCGGTGATGTCGTGCATCTGCTTGGGCTGGATGCACTTGGCGACGTCGATGTCGGCGTAGACGATGCCCTCGTCATCGATGAGCGGTTCGGTGAGCAGGCGGCCGTCCGGCCCGAAGATGCCGCTGAAGGCGGCGTGCGGGCGCTCCAGCAGCGCGCGTGACTCGCCGTCATGAGCGACCGCCTCGACGATCTCGGGGGTGATCGCGGAGCATGCGACGACCGAGAAGATCTTGCCCTCGAACGAGTGGGCCGCGGCCCGGACCTTGATGGCCTCGACCATGTCGTAGTCGGCAGGGGCGACGGGCAGGGCGATGTAGTTCGCCACGTGCACGGTCTCTCCCTGCGCGAGGAGACTGAAGCGGGCCAGGGTGTTGGTGTTCTCGCCGCAGGCCAGACCGCCCAGCCGCCCGACGGAGGTGTCGTACACACGCAGCGAGCTGCCGTCACCGCCGGTCCATGTGAGCTTCTCGGCCCAGGTGGGCACCAGTTTGCGGTGGACTCCGAGCAGCTCACCCTCGTCATCGATGAACAGCACGGAGTTGTAGAGCGTGCCGATCGAGCGGGGGTCGCGCTCGTTGACGCCGATGACGACGTGACAGCCGGCGGCGCGGGCGGCGGCCCGCAGCTCATCGACCTCCGGCCCGGGGACGTCGATGGAGGCACGGTAGAGCCGCTCGAACCACGGGCTTCCCTGAACCGGGGACATGGTCCAGTTCCAGTAGGGGTAACCGGGGACGAATGCCTCGGGGAAGGCCACCAGAGAGGCTCCCCCGCGGGCGGCCTCCGCGATCAGGCCGCATGCCTTCTCGATCGTGGCCGCGGTATCGAGGAAGACGGGGGCGGCTTGCACGGCCGCGGCTCGAAACTGTGGAAAGTCGGGCATAGGGGCCTCTCAACCGGCGTCTGGACCATCCGACACGAGCAGACTCTAGCATTTGATCAAATATCAAGCTAGCGTTCTCGGTAACGAGATCGACCACCCACCGGCACCCGGTGACGGGGGCCACGCGCTCCCCGCAAGCACTGACGTCGGCCGTGAAGGAGACTCAAGAGATGGCTGAGCAGGAAGATGTGATCGGCCGGGCGAACGTCGGCGACTCACCTGAGCTTGTGGCCTACTACGGGCGGCTCGAGAAGCTCGGCGCCGGCGCCCTCTGGACCGTGGCGAACGAGATAGAGCCCTGGTATCCGCAGCCGAAGTCCGTACCCATGCACTGGAGCTACGAACGACTTCGTCCCCACGTGCTGGAGTCGGCCGACCTGGTGCGCGGCGAGGACGCCGGGCGCCGCGTGGTGATGCTGGTGAACGAAGGCCGCAAGGAGCTGAGTGCCGCTGCAGGCCTTCTCTACACCGGGCTGCAGATCATGAATCCGGGCGAGTCGATGACCGCCCACCGGCACGCGGCCTCCGCGCTGCGGTTCGTGATAGAGGGCGAGGGAGCCTGGACCATCGTCGAGGGCGACCGGCTCAAGGTCGGTCCGGGCGACTTCGCCATCACACCCAACGGCACCTGGCACGAACACGGCAACGAGTCCGACGAGAACCCGGTGATCTGGCAGGACGGTCTGGACATCCCGCTGGTCAACGCCCTCGACGCGAACTTCTACGAGGTTCACCCGGACCTGCACCAGGTGCCCGGCCGCGTCACCAATACCTCGCTGCTCGAACACGGTGGCGGAATCCTCAAGCCCGACGGGCGCCGCTGGAGCAAGGCCTACTCACCGCTCCTCGCCTATCCCTGGGAGCAGACCCACGAAGCCGTCACCGACCTCGCCAAGGTCAGCGACGGTTCTCCGTACGACGGCGTCATCATGGAGTACGTCAACCCGGTCACCGGCGGCTCGGTGATGCCGACCATGGGCGCACACATGCAGCTGCTGCGTCCCGCCGAGGCGACGAAGGCCCACCGGCACACCGGCTCGGTGATCTACCAGGTCGCCAAGGGTCGAGGCCACTCCGTCATCGGCGGGCGCCGGTTCGACTGGAAGAAGAACGACATCTTCTGCGTGCCCTCCTGGGCCTGGCACGAGCACGCCAATGACGACCCGGCCGAGGACGCCTTCCTCTTCTCCTTCAACGACTTCCCCATGATCAAGAGCCTCGGGCTTTTCCGGGAAGAGACCTACACCGACAACAGCGGTCACCAGGCGGGGTGACGACCACGACCACGCCCCACCGGCACCACTTCGCCGTCGGCGTCGGCAGGCGCCCGCCCGCCGCCCCTCGGCCGCATCACGGATGGACTCCAGGCTCGCGCCCCGCACAGGCCCGAGGGGGGCGGCTTCGGGACTCTCTGCGACTCCCCCACCGCGCCGGGGCTGCAGCCGCAGCGCCCTGAACTGCTCCGCAGAACCGAGACCGATAGCCGCCAGCCGATCAGGGGGAGCAGGCCTCCACCTCCGGGCTCGGCCGGTCCCACCCTGACCCGGACAACGCGGCGCGCTCCGGGGAATCAGCCCTGTTCGGAGGCCCGCTGGGCAACTACGACACGGAGAATACCGACCATGCGCGGATGCGGTCACTGCTTCAGCCGCACTTCACTCCGGGCCGCATGCGGGCATTGCGTGGGCGAGTGGAGGCGCTGACCGCCCGCCTCCTGGACGATCTGGCGCTGCCCGAGGTGCTGACCGGCCAGACGCGGATCGTGTTCTTCGAGACCCCGGCCAACCCCACCCTGACCGTCTTCGACATCGCAGCCGTCGCCGCCCAGGCCCGCACGGTCGGCGCGCTGACGGTGGTGGACAACACCTTCGCCACCCCGGTCAACCAGAACCCTCTCGCCCACGGTGCGGACCTGGTCGTGCACTCCGCGACCAAGTACCTCGGCGGGCACTCCGACCTGACCGCCGGCGTCCTGACCGGCCCCGCCGAACACCTCGCCCCCGTGGCGGGGTGGCGCAAGAACCTCGGCCAGATCATCGCCCCCGAAACCGCCTTCCTCCTCGCCCGCTCCCTCCGCTCCCTGCCCGTCCGGGTCCGCGCGCAGAACGACACCGCCGCTGCCGTCGCCGCCTTCCTCGCCACGCACCCGCGCGTGGCCCACGTTCACTACCCGGGGCTGGCCACCGGCGAGCAGAAGCGCATCGTGGACGCGCAGATGCGTGGCGGGGGCGGCATGCTCAGCGCTGTCCTGGACGCGGACGCCGAGCAGACCGCCGCGGTGGTGGACCGGCTGCGGCTGTTCGCCATCGCGCCCAGCCTCGGCGGAGTCGAGTCCCTGGTCACCCAGCCCATCACCACCACCCACCACGGCCTGGACCCGGCCGAGCGGGCCAAGCGGGGCATCGCCGACAGCATGGTCCGCCTGTCCGTCGGCCTCGAAGACGCCGACGACCTGATCGCCGATCTCGCCCAGGCCCTCGACACCGCCTGACAGCCCTCTTCCTTCCGCCCACCGGACCTGTACGAGGGCCCGGTGGGCGTCCCGTACGACCTCTGCACGAAAGGCGTCCATCCCGTGACCGGCTTCCCCCTCCACGACGAGGCCACCGCACCCGCCGAGGCCCTCCCGCACCTCGCCGCGGCCCGCGAACGCATGGGTTTCCTCACCACCCTCAACGCCGTCATGGCCGAATCCCCGCAACTCCTGGCTGGCTACACCGCCCTGGCCCAGCAGTTCGCCGCTTCCTCCCTGCCGAAGGCCGCGCAGCAGGTCGTCCTGGTCACCGCGAGCGTCGCCAATGCCTGCCCGCACTGCGTTGCCGCGCACTCCACCCTCGCCTTGCGCGCCGGTCTCACCCCGGACGACGTCAACGCCCTACGCGATGCCACCCCGTTGCAGGACCCGTCACTGGAAGCCGTACGCCGCCTCACCCAGGCCATCGTCGACAAGCGCGGCTGGGCCGACGAGCAGGACATCGCCGGCTTCCTCGCCGCCGGACACACCCACCGCCAGATCCTGGACATCGTCCTGGGCGTCGGCATGAAGACCCTGTCCAACTACACCAACCACCTCACCCACACACCCGTCGACCCGGCGTGGCACGACCAGCAGTGGACGCCACCAGCAACCACAACCCCCTGACGCACCCACTGCCAACCGCCGCACGCAGGAAGAGACATGACCAGCCCCGCACCCGCCATCCCCGCCTCCATACCCGACGTCGCCCAAGCGCAGCGCCGCATCCTGCGTGTCCTGGTCGCCTCCCAGGTCCTCAGCGGCGCCGGGCTAGCCGCCGGCGTCACCGTCGGCGCCCTCCTCGCGCAGGACATGCTCGGCTCCACCAGCCTCGCCGGACTGCCCAGCGCCCTGTTCACCGCCGGCTCCGCGCTCGCCGCCGTCGTCGTCGGGCGCATCTCCCAGGCCCGCGGCCGACGCCCCGGCCTCGCCACCGGCTACCTCACCGGCGCGATCGGCTCAGCCGGCGTCATCACCGCCGCCGTCCTCGACAACCCCGTCCTGCTGTTCATCGCCCTGTTCGTCTACGGCGCCGGCACCGCCACCAACCTCCAGGCCCGCTACGCCGGAGCCGACCTCGCCCCGGCCGGCCGCCGCGCCCGCGCCGTCTCCACCGTCCTGGTCGCCACCACCCTCGGCGGCGTCGCCGGACCCAACCTCGCCGCCCCCGCCGGCACCCTCGCCGAACACCTCGGCATCCCCCACCTCGCCGGACTCTTCGTCATCTCCGGCGCCGCCTACTCGCTGGCCGCGCTCGTCCTCGCCCTCTGGCTGCGCCCCGACCCGCTACTCCTGGCCCGTGCCGTCGCCCAGGCCAAGGAAGCCGACGCCGCAGCCAACCCGGCCGCCGATGCCGCCGCCGACACGGGGGAGGGCCGCGGAGGCGTCGTCCTGGGCGCGCTGGTCATGATCCTCACCCAGCTCGTCATGGTCGCGATCATGACGATGACGCCGGTCCACATGCACGACCACGGCCACTCCACCGCCGCCTCCGGCCTCGTCATCGGCATCCACATCGGCGCCATGTACCTGCCCTCACCCCTGACCGGCTGGCTCGTCGACCGCTACGGCCGCATGAAGATCGCCGCCGCCTCCGGCATCACCCTCCTGGCCGCCGGCATCCTCGCCGCCGCAGCCCCCGGCGACTCCGTCGCCCTCCTCGCGCTCGCCCTCGCCCTCCTGGGACTCGGCTGGAACTTCGGCCTCGTCTCCGGCACCGCGATCATCACCGACACCGTCCCGCTCGCCACCCGCGCCAAGACACAAGGACTGGTCGACGTCTCCATCGCCCTCGCCGGCGCCACCGGCGGCATCACCTCGGGCATCATGGTCGCCGCCACCAGCTACCCCGCCCTCGCCCTCACCGGCGGAGCCCTCTCCCTCGCCCTCCTGCCCGCCGTCGCCGCCACCGCCTACCGCCGATGAACCCCACGAACCACGAAACCCCCGCACCCGAGATCACCGTCGACGGCACCGGCCTGCTCTGCGTCACCCTCCTGCTGCGCCTGCGCAAGGAGATCGACGGAGCCCAGCCGGGCACCGTCGTCCACGTCATCGCCACCGACCCGGCCGCACCACTCGACCTGCCCGCCTGGTGCCACATGACCGGCCACCACTACCTCGGCCCCGTCCCCGACGACGAACGGCCGGTGTACGCCCTGCGGATCGCCGCCAGCGCACGCCCCACCCGAGCCGGCGCCCCCTGGCATGCGGATAATCCCGACAGGTAGCCGCCTCTCCCCTCGCCAGACGGATTCGCTCGCAATCCGTGACCCCGCCTTGCCAACTGTCCTACTGCATCTTTGCCAACTACACAGCGCACATCCCTCGGCCCAGCGACAGCCGGCGCAGTCCCAAAGCTGCGTCGTCACAGTTGACGTCACAGGTCAGTGGGTCTTGGGTGGAGGGCCACGTCCAGAGCAAGGGGACTGGCCATGGATCTGCTCAGGCTTTCCGACCGGCTGCCGCAGTGTTCACGCTGCCGGGGCGACCTCATTATGAGCGGGGTGGCGCCGCAGGACGACGAACACGGGCGGCCGATCCACCTGGAGCTGTGCCCGGTGTGCGACACCGGCGACGTGGACCGCCCGGCGGCCGGCCTTCTTGTGCAGTGGTTCGCCGACCGTGGCGGTCATGACGCGAGTCGCGTCAAGGAGGGCTCGCACCTGCTGATGGAGTGGACGAAGGAGTGCATGGCCACCCACGGCTGGTACTTGCAGGACACCCCGCCCGACCAGCCCTGAGCCGTCATCGGCAGAAGCTGCCGGGCGCGTAGTGCCGCCGCGTCGTACGGGCAGCGCGGCCGCCGGGTCGAACTACTGTTGGGGCTGTGGCGACAACGTACGACTTCCCCGGCGACCTCATCGCAGCGCAGCAGGAACTCACCCAGGTGCGGGCCGACCTCACCGCCCTGTACGAGCGGCTGCCGTACTCCGTCGAACCGATGGAGGCATGGCAGCGTCCCGAGGGCTACTGGCTCGCCACCTCCCGTGCGTACCCGGACTCGCCGGGCTGGTCGGAGCAGGAGCAGCAGGAGGTCGCCGTGCTGCGGGAGAAGGAACGCGACCTCACCGGGGTGATCCTCACGCACGCCTTCTGGAACGACGTCGCCGGGCCCGAACGGCTCGATGCCCGCTCCCAGCTCAAGCATGCCCTCGAACGTGAGGACGGCGAGGGCCAAGAGGCGGCGTAGCCGTCGCGGACATGCTGGTCTACGGCCCCGCCGCGTCGCAGGCTAGCCGACAACACCGCTCCGGAACGCACCGATCGCGGCGCGGACGGCATCAGCGCCCTCCCACTCAGCTCCGTACGACCCTGACGGCGTGTGCCTAGACCGCACCAGCATGTCGGCAACCTCGCCGATCGACTCCGGTAACGAGAAGACCCGGTGCAGCGGCCTGAGCGGACCGCAGGGACTCACACGTCCCAGCCGTCCGAGGAAGGCGTACGACCAGCCCGTCTCCTCCTGCCAGGTGAGGCGGATACCGCCAGGACGGACGGTCCGACTGACGTCCCAGCCGAACACGATGTACATCGTCTCGCCGTGCTCGCGGCCGGTGCGTTCGACGCGGACGGAACCCGGCGGGATGCCGCGCTCGGTGAGGTCCTGGTCGACGGCACGGGCGTAGGGCCAGTGCGGCAGCAGCTCGTACGGCAGGAGCCCCGGAGGGTGAAGCAGCACGGTTCTCTCCTCCAGGCGGGGGTCGGGGGTGGTCAGGAGACGTGCCGGAACGCGGCGGCCGGGCCGATCGAGCCGGGCCCGTACTTGGCCCGGATACGGTCGCTGACCGCTTCCGCCGTCAGCCGCGCCTCGCGCGCCTCGTCCAGGCTGATCTGCTCCGCGACCCGGTCGGCGTCGACCAGGTCCTCGCCCCTGAGAACAAGGCCGGTGAGGCGGCCGCGCTGGAGGCCGGCCGCGTCCATCAGCCGGTACGCGAGGACACGCAGGTCGTCGGCGTGCGCGGACGGCGCGGCCAGCCGACGGGTGGTCTCCCACGTGGCACCGCCGGCGAACGTCAGAGTCAGCCGCAGGGCGCGGGCCGCCTGGCCCCGCCGCCGCAGGTCCTGCCCGAGCCGGACGACCAGGTCGAGCAGGGCGGCACGGACTTCGGCGCCGTCCAGGGTGTGCCGGGAGAAGGAGCAGCGGGTCGTGGTCGAGGCGGGCAGTGCGCGAGGGATGACGGGTCGGGGGTCGATGCCGCGGGCCCGGTCGGCGGCGAGGCGTCCGGCGCGGCCGCCCAGCAGACGCTGGACGGTGGCGGGCGGCACCGCCGCGAGCAGGCCGACGCAGTGGATGCCGTATGTACGCAGTACCTCCGCCTGGCGCGGGCCGATGCCGTGGAGGGCGTGGACGGGCAGCGGTCCGAGCCAGTCGGTGACCTCGTCGGGGCCGACGGTGAGGACGCCGCCGGGAGCCGGGACCTGGGCGGAGGCTGTGGCCGCGACGGTGATGGTCGGGCCGATGCCGACCCGGACGTCGACACCGAGCCGGGCGACCGTACGCACCCGCAGCACCTCCCCCAGCCGCCCGGCCGGAACACCGTGATAGTTCAGCGCGCCCCGGAGCTCCACCAGGGCCGCCGACGGCGGCAAGGCCTGCACGACCGGGGAGATGTCCGCGAGCTGCTCCAGGACCTGCCGGTAGACCTCCTCCGACAGCCGGTCCGGGCAGCGCACATGCATCACCGTCGACACCCCGCATGCCGGTTCACCCGTACTCATGACACTCCCACCTCCTCCACCCCACGTTATCGAACTATCATTCGAACACGCGAGGGTCCGGCCCGCGCGGCAAGGAACCTGGGAACCACTCATGCGCGACGACCTGCCATCCGACCTGGAGCGACTGCTCACTCTGAGGACCTGGCACGCCCTCTGGCTGGACCGGATCGACCGCAAGATCACCGCCGTCCGGCAGCGGGAAGCCGAGGCCGAACGCGGCCGCCAGCGTCGGCCCCCGGAACCGGACTGGATGGTCGAACTCGGCATCGGAGTAGGCCGCCCGCCCATCGAGCTCCACACCGGCGGCTGCTACGCCGCGGGCAAACGCCGCCGCCCCGTCGACCGCGACGAAGCCCGCCGGCTGCTCGCCTCAGGCCTGCGAGCCTGCAGACACTGCCGACCTGATCGACACCTCGGCATCTTCGACTGACCTTCGCGCGGTCGGCCCAGCCAGGCCGCCGAACAAGGCCCTCAGATGCCTCGCGTGCGCGCCTCACAGCCTCGACCGACGCTTGCAGGGGTGTGCCCATCGGCACGCCTGGTTGCGAAGTCACGTGCATCCGGCCCTCCCCGCGGATACGCAAGCGAGCCCGGACCAACTGGTCCGGGCTCGCGGCTCTTCGGGAGGTCTACAGGTCGAACTTCAGGTGCTCGATGTGCGTGAAGGGGACCTCCTCCAGACTTCTGGCGCGGCGGCTGCCGCCTGGAAGTACACCTCCAGGCCGTGCCGGCCTTGCTTCACCTCTGCGGGTCTCTATCCGGCGCCGGCAGTGACGAGGTCTTCGAGCCGATGGGCGAGTTGCGGGCTGGGCTGGGGGATGGGGCCGAAGTCGTCGAGCCGTGGCACGTCGAGGTTCCGGATCGCGCCCTTGACTGCTTCTTCAGGAACGGTCGCGGCGTGGTGCGGCAGGTCGATGTGGACGGCGATACCGTCGGCGGGCGCGGTGATGTCGACGACTTCGTGGGGGACCGGGGTGTACTGGCAGGGCCAGTCCTCCAGGGCTGCGGTTTGCCGGGCCCAGTGTCGGGCGTCGCGTAGTTCGCCGCGGCGCAGGTGGAGCAGGTATAGGCACAGGGCGCCGGTGGCGTTGCCGGCGCCGGCCGCGAACTGCCACCAGAACTGGGCTCCTTCCTCGCGGTCGGCCAGGACCAGCAGGCAGGCGAAGGCGAGGGCGCCGCCGGGATCGCAGGTGGTGTCGAAGCGGGCGATGCGCTGGGCGGCGTCGTCGTCGTGGATGACGCTCTGGCACAGGGCCCACAGGTCGCGTGCGGCGCGCTCGTGGAGGGCTGCGGGTGTCCGCGTTGACGGGGTGGGGCGGGTGG
>NZ_LIRK01000010.1 GCF_001419765.1 Streptomyces torulosus | reverse complement strand
GGCGCCGGCAAGACCACCACCGTCGAGAGCTGCGAGGGCTATCGGAAGCCGGACTCCGGCACCGTGCGCGTCCTCGGTCTCGACCCGGTCCGCGAGGCCGCCGCGCTGCGCCCCCGCATCGGGGTGATGCTCCAGTCCGGCGGCGTCTACTCGGGCGCCCGCGCCGACGAGATGTTGCGCCATGTGGCGAAGCTGCACGCCCACCCGCTCGACGTGGACGCCCTCATCGAGCGTCTCGGCCTCGGCGGCTGCGGCCGTACGACGTACCGCCGTCTGTCCGGCGGGCAGCAGCAGCGGCTCGCCCTGGCGATGGCCGTGGTCGGCCGCCCCGAGCTGGTCTTCCTCGACGAGCCGACCGCGGGCCTCGACCCGCAGGCCCGCCGGGCCACCTGGGACCTCGTCCGGGACCTGCGCGCCGACGGGGTCTCCGTCATCCTGACCACGCACTACATGGACGAGGCGGAGCAGCTCGCCGACGACGTCGCCATCATCGACGCCGGCCGGGTCATAGCCCAGGGCACCCCCGAGGAGCTGTGCCGCGGCGGCGCCGAGAACACCCTCCGCTTCACCGGGCGCCCCGCCCTCGACGTCGGCTCGCTGCTGAAGGCGCTGCCCGCCGACTCCACCGCCGTCGAGCTGACCCCGGGCGTCTACCGGGTCACCGGCAAGGTCGACCCGCAGCTCCTCGCGACGGTCACGTCCTGGTGCGCCCAGCACGGCGTGATGCCGGACCGGATCTCGGTGGAGCGGCACACCCTCGAAGACGTCTTCTTGGAACTGACCGGCAAGGAGCTGCGTTCGTGACCACCAGCGGTACCTACGCGCCCCGGCCCGGCGCCGCCCCGCTGCCCCGCATGATCGCGGCGCAGGCGGCCCTGGAGACGAAGATGCTGCTGCGCAACGGCGAGCAGCTGCTGCTGACGGTCGTGATCCCGACGCTTCTGCTGGTGCTGTTCGGGTCGGTGGACATCGTCGACACGGGCAAGGGCGAGGCCGTCGACTTCCTGGCACCCGGTGTCCTCGCGCTCGCCGTGATGTCGACGGCGTTCACCGGGCAGGCCATCGCCACCGGCTTCGAACGCCGCTACGGCGTCCTCAAGCGGCTGGCGGTCTCCCCGCTCCCCCGCTGGGGCCTGATGACCGCGAAGACGCTGTCCGTGCTGGTCACCGAGGTCCTCCAGGTCGTCCTGCTCACGGTGATCGCCTTCGCGATGGGCTGGTCCCCGCACGGCAACCCGTTCGCCGTCCTGCTGCTCCTGGTCCTCGGCACGGCCGCCTTCTCCGGCCTCGGCCTGCTGATGGCGGGCACGCTGAAGGCAGAGGCGACCCTCGCCGCCGCGAACCTGGTCTTCCTGCTGTTGCTCGTGGGCGGCGGCGTCGTGGTGCCGCTCGACAAGTTCCCCGACGCGGCGCAGAGCGTGCTCGGGCTGCTGCCGATCGCGGCCCTGTCCGACGGACTGCGCGACGTCCTCCAGCACGGCGCCGGAATGCCGTGGGCGGATCTCGGGATCCTCGCGGTGTGGGCGGTGCTCGGGCTCGGCGCGGCCGCCCGGTTCTTCCACTGGGAGTAAGGCAGCTCACAGCGGTGGTCCGGGAGCCGTGTGCCCCCTCGTGAACGCGTGCACAAGCGGCGGCCTACCATGGTGCGCGTGCCGAACGTGACCCGCGACGACCTCGTCTCCGCAGCGCGCAACCCGCTCGCCTTCATCGCCGAACGCTGGACCCCGGATCCCCGGACGGTCCGGCGCGCGGCCCTGGCCGCCCTCGTCATGGCGGTGGTCATCGTGGTGACCGGTGGCGCCGTGCGACTGACCGGGTCGGGCCTCGGCTGCCCGACCTGGCCCAAGTGCACCGACGACTCGCTCACCGCGACCCGCGCGATGGGCGTCCACGGCTACATCGAGTTCGGCAACCGTCTGCTGACGTACGTGCTGTGCGCGGCGGTCGGCTGGGCGATCATCGCCGCGCGCTCCCAGAAGCCGTACCGGCGCGACCTGACCCGGCTGGGCTGGACTCAGTTCTGGGTGGTCATGGGCAACGCGGTCCTCGGCGGCATCGTCGTCCTGGTCGGCCTCAACCCGTACACGGTGGCCGCGCACTTCCTGCTGTCGACCGCGCTCATCGCCGTCGCCGCCGTCATGTGGCACCGCACCCGGGAGAGTGACGCGGCCCCGCGTCCGCTGGTCGGCACGGCGGTGCGGCAGCTGGTGTGGATCCTGGTGGGCGTCACGGTGCTGCTGATCGCGGTCGGCACGGTCGTCACCGGCGCGGGTCCGCACGCCGGTGACTCCAGCAAGGTCGAGCGCATCCCGCTGAACTGGGAGACGGTCACCAAGCTGCACGCCGTGCTCGCCTGGATCGTGGTGACGCTGACCTTCGCCCTGTGGTTCGTCCTCAAGGCGGTCGACGCGCCCCGCGACCCGCTGCGCCGCACCCGGGACCTGTTCCTGGTCCTGCTCGCGCAGGGCGTCATCGGCTACGTCCAGTACTTCACCGACCTCCCCGAGGTCCTGGTCGGCGCCCATATGCTCGGCTCCTGCCTGGTGTGGATCGCCACCCTGAGGGTCCTGCTGTCCCTGCGGGAGCGACCGGCGGACCTTACGGACGTGCCGGTGCCGACCCAGGCGGAGCGCCCGGTCGTGGCCCACGGCTGAGTCAGCCGTACGTCCGGACCAGATCGTCGATCGCGGGGCCGAGGAACGCCCTGGTCAGCTCGCCCCGACGCGGCACCACGCGGGCCGGCTCCCGGTAGCGGCGCCGCCGGACGTCCTCGACCACCTCGCGGGGCGCGCCCAGCTCCGGCAGCAGCTCCAGCGCCTCGCGCTTGGAGATCAGCCGACCGTCCCGCAGGGTGGCGGTGGCCCGGGCGTGGGTGAGCAGACCGAGGTCGACCCAGACGTCCCGCTGCCACAGGTGGGCCCTGTCGACCGCCGGGCGCCAGAAGTCCCGCTGGTCGCGTACGACGAAGGCGGCCAGGTCGATGTCCTGGACCGGGGGCAGCAGGGCCTCGGGCGGCTCTCCGTGCAGGACCAGGCCGAAGGTGTGCAGTTCACGGCGGGTGACCGGGGTGACCGTCCGCCGGAACAGCCGGCCGTGCGCCCAGGTGAGGTGCCCGCGGCCGGGGTCGGACACGGTGTCGGCGGTCAGATAGGTGCAGTGGAGCAGGTCGGCGAGCGGCTCGTGGCGCAGCCGCGCGTGCAGCCGGGCCAGCCGCCACACCGTCCCGGCGGTGATCGGCCCGTCGAGGACGGCGATCAGATCCAGATCGCTGCGGCCCTCCTGGTAGTCGCCCCCGCCGAGCGAACCGTGGGCCCAGACGGCGAGCGGGTCCGGGCCGCCCCGCAGCCCGTCGACGAAGCGGCGGAGGAGGGCGGCGGTCGCGTCGGCGGAGTCCGGCAGCGCGCGTAAGGCGGCGGTGGGGGTCGGGTCGCTGCGTGTCATACGGGCCAGTCTGTCCGGTCCAGGTCCGGCTCACTCCAGGCCGTACACCCGTCGCGCGTTGTCCGCCGCGATCAGTGCGGCCACGCGTTGGGCGTCCGTCAGGGACCAGGCGCCCTCGGCGACCCAGGTGCCCAGTACCCGGGCCAGCGCCTCGCGGAAGAGGTGGGCGCCGACGACGTGCAGCTCGGGCAGGCCGTGGGCGCCGCTGGAGAACAGGAGCTTGCCGAAGGGGGCGAGTTCGAGGACCTCGGCGAGCACGGCGGGAGCCCGCGCCCCGGTGCGGACCAGTTCGGCGCCGAGGTCGGCGTAGACGTGCGGGAAGACACCGGCGAGGTGGGCGGCGTGGCGGTGGTACGGGTATCCGTGCAGCAGGACCAGGTCGGTGCCGAGGCCGGCCGTGGCGCGGACGAAGTCGGTGAGCAGGACGGGATCCGTGCGGTCGATGCGCAGGCCGGGCTCGCCGAGGCCGGCGTGGAGCTGGAGGGGGCGCCCGGAGGCGATGGCGATCCACAGCAGATGGCGCAGGAGCACCTGGTCGGTGAGGGTCCCGCCGACGGGCCGGTGCGCGAGCCAGCGTCCGGCGGCCCCTCGCACCTCCCCGGGGCCGGGCGGTTCGGGTGCGAGCGCCAGACCGTGCCGTACGCCCGCCACCGACGCGAAGGCCACGGCGTGCGCGGCGGCCCCGTGCACCGACTCGGCGAGATTGGCGAGGAACGACTCCACGGTGCCGGAGGTGTCGGCGACCTGTTCGGCGAGGAGTTCGAGCCGGACGATCTCGTGGGCGTCCGCGTCGCCCGTGGTGGCCATCTCGCCGGGCCCGGTGAGATCGCCGGGCAGCCCCGTGTCGACGAGGTAGGTGGTGATGCCGCTGCCCCGCAGCAGTCGGCGGCCCGCCTCCAGGACGCCCAGTTCACGGCGGCGGGCGAGATAGCGGGCCGGTGGGCAGTGCGGTTCGAGGCCCAGCAGGGGCGGGCACCAGCGGCGCACGGCGAAGCCGGTCTGGGTGTCGAAGTAGGTGGTGCCGGGCGCCGGTGGTCCCTCACCGCGGGCGAGGTGGGCCTCGAACGTGCCGAGGCCCAGCTCCGTTCTCAGTACGCCATGGCAGTACTGATCCACGAGGGACGGCGTTTCGATCATCCGGACTCCCCGTCGCTGGACCGGTGTGCTCCCACAGGTCCTAACGGGTGAGTCGGGCTCAGGTGTTGCTGTTGGCCGGTCCCCCGACCTGGATTCCGGCCATTCGCGACCACTCGTACGGGCCGGTGCGCACCTTGGCGGCGAACTCGCCGTCGAAGTCCTCGTGCACGGTGACGCCGGCCTTGCGCACGGCTTCCTCGGCGATGGCGTGGGTGGGGGCGACGAGGTCGCCCCAGCCGCCGTCCTCGCCGACGAGGACGATGCGGGAGCCACGCTCGCCGATGTAGGCGACCTGGGCCTCGGCGCCGCCGTGCGCCTTCGCGAAGGCGCCGATCTGCTTGGCGATCTTGGCCGCCTGGCGCTCCGCCTTGGCTGCGGCCTTGGTGTCCTTGGCCTCGTCGAGCTGCTTCGTGTCTGCCATGGCTGGATGCTACCGATGAGTAGGGCGGGCCGCGACGGTGGGGGCAGTGGGGTTGGCCACTCGCCGCCGTGCGTCGCGGTGAGGGGCGCGTGCGAGTGCATCGTGGTTGCTCGCGCCCACGCGGCGGAGCCGCAGATGGACACAGCCCCGCGCCCCTTAAAGGGCGCTGCCGCGGGCGTTTCCCGGGAAAGAAGCCGTCAGCGGAGGAAGGGGTCCACCGCCACTGCTACGAAGAGGAGGGAGACGTAGGTGATCGACCAGTGGAAGAGGCGCATCTCCTTGAGCCTGGCGCCGGTGACGCCGCTCTTCGCGCGGTTCTGCAGGGCGTGGGCCTCCCAGAGCCACCAACCGCCGGTCACCAGGGCGACCGTCGTGTAGAACCAGCCGGTGTAGCCGAGGGGGGTCAGCAGGAGGGAGACGGCGACCATCACCCAGCTGTAGAGGACGATCTGGCGGGCGACGACCCTGTTGGAGGCGATCACCGGCAGCATGGGCACGCCGACGCGGGCGTAGTCGTCCTTCACCTTCATGGACAGCGGCCAGTAGTGCGGCGGGGTCCAGAAGAAGATGACCAGGAAGAGGATCACCGCGGCCCAGGACATCGAGTTCGTCACCGCGGACCAGCCGATGAGGACCGGCATGCAGCCGGCGATGCCGCCCCACACGATGTTCTGCGCCGTACGCCGTTTGAGGATCATCGTGTAGACGACGACGTAGAAGAGGAGCGCCCCGAGCGACAGCCAGGCGGACAGCCAGTTGACGAGGACACCGAACCAGGCGGTGGAGACGACGGCGAGGGTGATGCCGAAGACCAGGCCCTCACGCGGGGTGACCATGCCGGTGACGAGGGGGCGCTGCGAGGTGCGCTCCATGAGGGCGTCGATGTCACGGTCGATGTACATGTTGAGCGCGTTGGCGCCGCCCGCGGAGAGGTAGCCGCCGATACACGTGGCGAGCACCAGCCAGAGGTCGGGCACGCCCTGCTCCGCGAGGAACATCACCGGAACGGTGGTGATCAGCAGCAGTTCGATGATCCTCGGCTTGGTGAGGGCCACGAACGCCTTGACGCGGGCCCCGAACGGCCGCTGACCCCGGATGCTGCTCGTGCTGCTCGCGCCCAGCACTCCCGGTGGACGGGATTCGACGGCCGTCACGCACACCCCTGACAGAGACTCCCAGCGAGCACCACGGATGTGAACTCCCCGTAACGGCTCGCGCGTACCACGCCACTGTAGACGTTGCCCAGAGCCAGCCTTTCAACGGGGTCGGGTCGTGTTGGACGGCATGCCCGGACGAGCCGAACACACTTCGGTTGAGCAGTCGGATGAGCGGCTGCGTATTCAGATGTCGAGCGACCGAACCCGCTGGTCTCACCATGCGGAACGACCGGTCGGGAGGCGGATCCGGGACGGTCCCGGCAGTCTGGAATGACTCGAAAAAATGCGCGTTGTTACGGGGGTAGGCTCGACTGCGGCCGGCGCCCCGAGAACGCCGGCACCGGACATGTGAGAGGAGCCCTGACCCAGGGTGAGCACCAAGCCGACCACTACAGACCTCGCGTGGACCGAGTTGGACCAGCGGGCCGTCGACACCGCCCGCGTCCTGGCCGCCGACGCCGTACAGAAGGTCGGCAACGGCCATCCGGGTACGGCCATGAGCCTCGCGCCCGCCGCGTACACCCTCTTCCAGAAGGTGATGCGCCACGACCCCGCCGACCCCGACTGGGTGGGCCGTGACCGGTTCGTCCTGTCCGCCGGCCACTCCTCCCTGACGCTGTACATCCAGCTGTACCTGGGCGGCTTCGGTCTGGAGCTGGAGGACCTGGAGTCCTTCCGCACCTGGGGCTCGAAGACGCCGGGCCACCCCGAGTACGGGCACACCAAGGGTGTGGAGACGACGACCGGGCCGCTCGGCCAGGGTGTCGCCAACGCCGTCGGCATGGCCATGGCCGCCCGCTACGAGCGCGGTCTGTTCGACCCGGAGGCCGCCGCCGGCGAGTCGCCGTTCGACCACCACATCTTCGTGATCGCCGGTGACGGGTGCCTCCAGGAGGGCATCTCCGCCGAGGCGTCGTCGCTGGCCGGGCACCAGAAGCTCGGCAACCTGATCATGCTGTGGGACGACAACCACATCTCGATCGAGGGCGACACCGAGACGGCCGTCTCCGAGGACACCGCCAAGCGGTACGAGGCGTACGGCTGGCATGTGCAGCGGGTGGAGCCCAAGGAGAACGGCGACCTCGACCCGGCCGCGCTGTTCGAGGCGATCGAGGCCGCGAAGGCCGTCACCGACAGGCCGTCGTTCATCGCGATGCGCTCCATCATCGCCTGGCCGGCGCCGAACGCGCAGAACACCGAGGCCGCGCACGGCTCGGCGCTCGGCGCGGACGAGGTCGCGGCCACCAAGCGCGTCCTGGGCTTCGACCCGGAGAAGCACTTCGAGGTCACCGACGAGGTCATCGCGCACACGCGCGGCCTGGGCGACCGCGGGCAAGCGGCCCGCGCCGTGTGGGAGAAGTCGTTCCAGCAGTGGCGGGACAACAACCCCGAGCGCGCCGCCGAGTACGAGCGCGTCGCGGCCGGTGAGCTGCCCGAGGGCTGGGAGGCGCACCTGCCGCAGTTCGAGGCGGGCAAGGGTGTCGCCACCCGCGCCGCGTCCGGCAAGGTCCTCCAGGCGCTCGGCGCCGTCATCCCCGAGCTGTGGGGCGGCTCCGCCGACCTCGCCGGCTCGAACAACACCACGATCGACAAGACGTCGTCGTTCCTCCCGGCGGACAACCCGCTGCCCGAGGCGAACCCGTACGGCCGCACGATCCACTTCGGCATCCGCGAGCACTCGATGGCTGCCGAGATGAACGGCATCGCGCTGCACGGCAACACCCGTATCTTCGGCGGCACCTTCCTGGTGTTCTCCGACTACATGCGCAACGCCGTCCGGCTCTCCGCGCTGATGCACCTGCCGGTGACGTACGTGTGGACGCACGACTCCATCGGTCTCGGCGAGGACGGCCCGACGCACCAGCCGGTCGAGCACCTGGCGTCGCTGCGCGCCATCCCCGGTCTGAACGTCGTGCGTCCGGCCGACGCCAACGAGACGGCGATCGCCTGGCGCGAGATCCTCAAGCGCTGGACGAAGGAGTGGGGCAAGGGCGCTCCGCACGGCCTCGCGCTGACCCGTCAGGGCGTGCCGACGTACGAGCCCAACGAGGGCGCGGCCAAGGGCGGTTACGTGCTCTTCGAGGCCGACGGCGGCGACGCCCAGGTCATTCTGATCGCGACCGGCTCCGAGGTGCACGTCGCCGTGGAGGCCCGCGAGCAGCTACAGGCGCAGGGCGTGCCGACCCGTGTGGTGTCGATGCCATCCGTCGAGTGGTTCGAGGAGCAGGACCAGGGGTACCGGGACAGCGTCCTGCCGCCGTCCGTCAAGGCACGTGTCGCCGTCGAGGCCGGGATCGGACTGACCTGGCACCGGTACGTCGGTGACGCCGGCCGCATCGTCTCGCTGGAGCACTTCGGCGCTTCGGCCGACGGCAAGGTGCTCTTCAAGGAGTTCGGCTTCACCGCGGAGAACGTGGTCGCCGCCGCGCAGGAATCTCTCGCGGCCGCCCAGCGCTGACGCTCACATACGACACGTAGGAGATGTAATTCCATGACAGACGCACTCAAGCGCCTCTCCGAGGAAGGCGTGGCGATCTGGCTGGACGACCTGTCCCGCAAGCGCATCACGTCCGGCAACCTCGCCGAGCTGATCGACCAGCAGCACGTCGTGGGCGTCACCACCAACCCTTCGATCTTCCAGAAGGCGATCTCCCAGGGTGACGGCTACGACCAGCAGCTGTCGGACCTCGCGGCCCGCAAGGTGACCGTCGAGGAGGCCATCCGCATGATCACGACGGCGGACGTCCGTGACGCCGCCGACATCCTGCGCCCCGTCTTCGACGCGACCGACGGCCAGGACGGCCGGGTGTCCATCGAGGTCGACCCGCGGCTGGCGCACAACACCAAGGCGACGGTCGCCGAGGCCAAGCAGCTCGCCTGGCTGGTGGACCGCCCCAACACCCTGATCAAGATCCCGGCGACGATGGGCGGCCTGCCGGCCATCACCGAGGTCATCGGCCTCGGTATCAGCGTCAACGTCACGCTGATCTTCTCGCTGGAGCGCTACCGCCAGGTGATGGACGCCTACCTGGCCGGTCTGGAGAAGGCCAAGGAGCGCGGCCTCGACCTGTCGAAGATCCACTCGGTGGCGTCGTTCTTCGTGTCCCGCGTGGACACCGAGATCGACAAGCGCCTCGACGCGCAGGGCACGCCCGAGGCCAAGGCCGCGCGCGGCAAGGCCGGCGTCGCCAACGCGCGCCTCGCCTACCAGGCGTACGAGGAGGTCTTCAGCGGCGAGCGCTGGGCGGCCCTGGAGAGCGCGGGCGCGAACAAGCAGCGTCCGCTGTGGGCCTCGACCGGTGTCAAGGACCCCGCGTACAAGCCCACCCTGTACGTCGACGAGCTGGTGGCGCCGAACACGGTGAACACCATGCCGGAGGCCACCCTCGAGGCCACCGCGGACAGCGGTGAGATCCGCGGCGACGCGGTCGCCGGGACGTACGAGCAGGCCCGTGCCGAGCTGGACGCGGTCGAGAAGCTCGGCATCTCGTACGACGAGGTCGTCCAGCTGCTGGAGGACGAGGGCGTCGAGAAGTTCGAGGCGTCCTGGAACGACCTGCTCAAGTCGACCGAGGCGGAGCTGAAGCGCCTCGCACCCTCGGAGGGCTGAACACCTTGTCGAGCAGCAATCCGCTGCGTGACGCCGCGGACCGACGGCTCCCGCGTATCGCGGGGCCGTCGGGCCTGGTCATCTTCGGCGTCACAGGCGACTTGTCACGCAAGAAGCTGATGCCTGCCGTGTACGACCTCGCCAACCGCGGACTGCTGCCGCCGGGCTTCTCGCTCGTCGGTTTCGCGCGCCGTGAATGGGCGCACGAGGACTTCGCGCAGGAGGTCCACGACGCGGTCAAGGAGCATGCCCGCACCCCCTTCCGCGAGGAGGTCTGGCAGCAGCTCATCCAGGGCATGCGGTTCGTCCAGGGCACCTTCGACGACGACGTGTCGTTCGAGCGGCTGCGCGACACGATCCAGGAGCTGGACAAGGCGCAGGGCACCGGTGGCAACTTCGCCTTCTACCTCTCCGTACCGCCGTCCGCGTTCCCGGTCGTGATCCAGCAGCTGAAGAAGCACGGACTGGCCGACCAGTCGAGCGGTTCCTGGCGGCGCGCGGTCATCGAGAAGCCCTTCGGCCACGACCTGAAGTCGGCCGAGGAGCTCAACGCGATCGTCCACGAGGTCTTCGCCCCGGACCAGGTCTTCCGCATCGACCACTACCTGGGCAAGGAGACCGTCCAGAACATCCTGGCGCTCCGCTTCGCCAACACGATGTTCGAGCCGATCTGGAACCGGTCCTTCGTGGACCATGTGCAGATCACCATGGCGGAGGACATCGGCATCGGCGGCCGCGCCGGCTACTACGACGGCATCGGCGCCGCCCGTGACGTCATCCAGAACCACCTCCTGCAGCTGATGGCGCTGACCGCGATGGAGGAGCCCGCCTCCTTCGACGCGGACGCGCTCGCCGCGGAGAAGACCAAGGTCCTCGGCGCGGTACGGCTGCCGCGGGACCTCGGCCGGGACACCGTGTTCGCGCAGTACGCGGCCGGCTGGCAGGGCGGCGAGAAGGTCATCGGCTACCTCGAAGAGGACGGCATCGACCGCAAGTCGAAGACCGACACGTACGCCGCGATCAAGGTGGAGGTCGACAACCGCCGCTGGGCCGGTGTGCCGTTCTATCTGCGGACCGGCAAGCGCCTCGGCCGCCGGGTGACCGAGATCGCCGTGGTCTTCCAGCGGGCGCCCCACTCCCCCTTCGACTCCACCGCCACCGAGGAACTCGGCCAGAACGCGATCGTCATCCGCGTCCAGCCCGACGAGGGCGTCACCGTCCGCTTCGGCTCCAAGGTGCCCGGCACCTCGATGGAGATCCGGGACGTGTCGATGGACTTCGCGTACGGCGAGTCGTTCACGGAGTCCAGCCCCGAGGCGTACGAGCGGCTGATCCTCGACGTCCTGCTCGGTGACTCGAACCTCTTCCCGCGCACGGAGGAGGTCGAGCTGTCCTGGAAGATCCTCGACCCGATCGAGGAGTACTGGGACAAGCACGGCAGGCCCGCCCAGTACCAGGCCGGTACCTGGGGCCCCGTCGAGGCGGACGAGATGCTCGAACGAGACGGACGGAGCTGGCGCCGGCCATGAAGACAGACCTCACGGACACCACCGCCAGCAAGATCAACAAGGCGCTCGTCAAGGCTCGCCGCGCGATCGGCACGCCGGCCGTCGGCATGGTGCTCACGCTGGTCATCGTCACGGACGAGGAGAACGCGTACGACGCGCTGAAGGCCGCGAACGACGCGTCCCGCGAGCATCCCTCGCGCACGCTCGTGGTCATCAAGCGTGTCTCGCGCGGGCCCCGGGACCGGACGAAGTCCCGCCTCGACGCCGAGGTGCGGGTGGGCGCCGACGCGGGCGCCGGCGAGACGGTCGTCCTCCGGCTGTACGGCGAGGTCGCGGACCACGCCCAGTCGGTGGTGCTGCCGCTGCTGCTGCCGGACGCGCCGGTCGTGGTGTGGTGGCCGGTCACCGCGCCGCTCGACCCGGCCCGTGATCCGCTGGGCGCGCTCGCCCAGCGCCGGGTCACCGACAGCTACTCCGCCGAGAAGCCGATCGACGAGCTGCGGGCCCGCGCCGACAACTACGAGCCCGGCGACACGGATCTCGCCTGGACGCGGATCACCCCGTGGCGTTCCATGCTGGCGGCCGCGCTCGACCAGGTGGACTGCGAGGTCATCTCCGCGGAGGTGCACGGCGAGCAGTACAACCCGAGCGTGGAACTGCTGGCGATGTGGCTCGCGGACCGGCTGCACGTCCATGTGCGGCGCGGGGTGTCGGCGGGCCCCGGCCTGAACGAGGTGCGGATGCTGACCAGCACCGGCCCCATCCGGCTGTACCGGCCCTCCGGCGGTCTCGCCCTCCTCACGCTGGAGGACCAGCCGGACCGGGCGGTGGCGCTCAAGCGCCGCGAGACGTCCGAGCTGCTGGCGGAGGAACTGCGCCGACTGGACCCGGACGACACGTACGCCTCGGCACTGCGGTTCGGGGTGGACCGGCTGGGCGGCTCCGCGGGGAGCGCGCTGCCGGGCGGGACGACGTCCGAGACGACATCGGCTTCGGCTTCCTCTTCGGCTGGGAGCGCGGCTTCTCCGGGAGGCGCCGGGTCGGCCCTGTCCACGGGAAGCGCGTCGTCCTCGGCGGCGGACGCCTCGCGTGCGGACACGGCTTCGACGGCCGCTTCCGGTTCGGCTTTTGCGTCCTCTTCGGCTTCGACTTCCGCGTCCGCTTCGCCGGCCCTGCCGGCGTTGGCGGCCGGTGGTGACGGCGAGGGCGAGGGCGAGGGCGAGCGGCCCACGCCGGCGCAGATGCCGCCCGTGAAGAAGGCGGCCTCGTAGTGAGTACTCCTCAGCTGGTCGTGCACCGCGACAAGGAGCTGATGGCGCAGGCGGCGGCCGCCCGGCTGATCACCAAGGTCGTGGACGCGCAGGCCTCGCGCGGCTACGCCTCGGTGGTCCTCACCGGTGGCCGCAACGGCAACGGTCTGCTCGCCGCGCTGGCGGCGGCGCCCGCGCGGGACGCCGTCGACTGGGGCCGGCTGGACCTGTGGTGGGGTGACGAGCGGTTCCTGCCCGAGGGTGACCCCGAGCGGAACGTCACCCAGGCGAGGGAGGCGCTGCTGGACTCGGTGCCGCTGGACCCGAAGCGGGTGCACGCGATGCCCGCGTCGGACGGGCCGTGGGGCACCGATGTGGACTCGGCGGCCGCCGCGTACGCGGAGGAGCTGGCGCGGGCGGCCGGGCCGGAGAACCACGGCTCGGTGCCGACGTTCGACGTGCTGATGCTGGGCGTCGGCCCGGACACGCATGTGGCGTCGCTGTTCCCGGAACTGCCGGCCGTACGGGAGACCGAACGGACCGTGGTCGGGGTGCGGGGAGCGCCGAAGCCCCCGCCCACCCGGGTCACCCTGACGTTGCCGGCGATCCGGTCGGCACGCGAGGTGTGGCTGCTGGCGGCCGGCGAGGACAAGGCGCGGGCGGCCGCCATCGGCCTGTCCGGCGCCGGTGAGATCCAGGCGCCGGTCGCGGGCGCGTACGGAAGGGCCCGCACGCTGTGGCTCCTGGACGCGGCGGCGGCGTCCCAGCTTCCCCGCTCGCTGTACCCGCCGGCGTCTCCCTGAGTGGTACGCGCGGTTGCGTGGGGGCTTGTCGCGCAGTTCCCCGCGCCCCTGAAGGAACGGGCCTGCGGTCCGGCCTTCCTCGGAAAGCACGGGCGCAGCCCCTGCTTTTCGAGGGGCGCGGGGAACTGCGCGGGCAACCACGAACCACCGTCAGACGGAGAAGTGCCCCTCCCGCGTCTCCGGCAGAGCCGCCACGCACGCCAGGCTGACCAGGCACAACCCACCCGTGTAGAAGCCCAGCACCAGCGGCGACGACCACTGGCTGTTCAGCCACGTCGCGACGAGCGGCGCGAACCCGCCCCCGAGCGTGTTGGCGAGGATGAACGCCGCGGACGCCCCGGTGTACCGCAGCCGCGCCGGGAACAGCTCCGCGAGGAACGCCGCCATCGGCGAGAACATCAGCGCGAGCAACATCAGCCCCACCGCGTACGCTCCGGTGATGAGCAGCGCGTTCCGTGAGCTGAGCGAGGCGTACATCGGCACCGCCCACAGCACGGACCCGGTCGCGCCCGTCAGCATGAGGGGCCGCCGTCCGACCCGGTCGGCGAGGCGTGCGACGGGCAGGGTGATCGCGATCCCGGCCGCCGCCCCGATGCTCGCCGCCGTCAGCATCGTGTTCTGCGGGATGCCGAGCGTCTTGGGTCCGTAGGACAGGCTGTAGACGATCGTGAGGTAGTAGACGGCCGAGCCGCCGATCGCCGCCCCGGTGCCGAGCAACAGCCGACCGGGGTGCCGCGCGATGAGCGTGCCGAGCGGGAAGCGGGACGCCGGGGACGGGGCCGGCTCGGCGGGCCGGTCCTCCGCGTGGGCCCACGCCGGTGTGCGCGTGCCCCCGCCGGTCTCCGCCTTGAACACGGGTGACTCGGCGACCGTCGTGCGCACCCACAGCCCCACCATGACGAGCACGGCGCTGAGCAGGAACGGGATCCGCCAGGCCCAGTCGGTGAAACCGGCCCGGCCGACGATGTCGAGGGTGGGGACGATAACGGCGCTGGAGAGCAGGAAGCCGAGCGACGGGCCGATGTTGGGGACCGCAGCGTACAGCGCGCGGCGGCCGGGCGGGGCGTGCTCGGCGGCGAGCAGGACCGCTCCGCCCCATTCGCCGCCCATGCTGACGCCCTGCAGCAGACGGAGCGTCACCAGGAGGACGGGGGCGAGGAGTCCGGCGGTCTCGTAGGTGGGCAGCAGGCCCACGCCGACCGTCGCGACGCCCATCAGCAGCAGGGAGGCGACCAGGGCGCGGCGCCGGCCGAGCCGGTCGCCGATCGTGCCGAAGAGGACGACCCCGAGGGGGCGGGAGACGAAGGCCGCGGCGAAGGTGAGGAACGCGGCGAGGGTGGAGACCGTGGCGTTGCCCGAGGGGAAGAAGGCGGGGCCGAGGACGAGCGCGGAGGCGGTGCCGTACACGGCGAAGTCGTAGTACTCGATCGTGGTGCCGATGAGGCTCGCGACGGCGACCTTCGGTGCCGTGGACCGCCGCGACTCGGACGGTAAGGCGACCGGTCCGCCGCCCACGGCCTCGGTGACGGTCTTTGCGGGGGATTCGGGCATGGGGGGCTCACTTCCGGAATGCCCGGACATGAATGGTCCGGGCCCATGGGGGGACGGCCAGGCATGTAACACGAACCGGAGTGCGACTGTCACCCTAGGTCGGAAAAATCGATTCCCACAAGCAAGCCGGAGCCCTCTGCGGGAATCCCGGCCACAAAATTGAGCGTCCTTTTACTCAGCCAAAACCACCCAGAGCGTACGACACCTACCAGCTCACCACTTGCCGCATAACAACGCACGAACACCACTCGGCGAGGGCGTCAACCCAGGGGCTACTGTCGATTCGCTGTCAATAAAAATACAAACATCCACATAAAAATTTACCGACCGTCACGCCTTGCCAATGGTCGATCACGCACGAAATGCTTGTCCGGGCAGAACTTTAATGTTCTACGACCATCTTTTTTCGGCCATGGAGAAAGGCTTTACACCCATGCTGAAAACTGGCAAGCCATTACGTCTCAGAAGACTTTCCCTCGTCGGCGACGATCGACACTTGCTCATACCGCTCGACCACAGTGTTTCGGACGGCCCGATCGCCCCTCCGGGGCAATGGGAAGGTCTCTTGCGCGCACTCGTGGCCGGCGGGGCCGATGGAATCATCGTCCATAAAGGGCGGGCTCGAAATCTTTCATCGGACATCCTCAAGAGCTGCGCGCTGGTGGTGCATCTGAGCGCCAGTACGGCGTGTTCCGCCGATGTCGACGCGAAGGTGCTGGTCGGCGATGTCGAGGAGGCGGTGGCCCTCGGTGCGGACGCCGTCAGCGTCCATGTGAACGTCGGCTCCGACACCGAGGGACGCCAGCTGGCCGACCTGGGAGCGGTGGCGCGTTCCTGCGACACCTGGGGCATGCCGCTGATCGCCATGGTCTATCCACGCGGGCCCCGGATCGACAACCCGCACGACCCCGCCCTCCTCGCGCACATCGTCAATGTGGCCGCCGACCTGGGCGCCGACCTGGTGAAGACGTCCGTCGCCCTGCCGCTCGACCGGATGGCCGAGGTGGTGGCCCACAGCCCCATCCCCGTCCTCGCGGCCGGCGGCCCCCCGGACGGCTCCGATCTGATCGCGTACGGCACCGCGCTGATGGCCGCCGGCTGCCGTGGGCTCGCCGTCGGCCGACGCGTCTTCTCCTCCCCCTCCCCCACCGCCCTGGTGTCCCGACTGGCCGCCGTCGTGCACGCGCAGACGGGGCCCCCGGGCGGCATGAGCATGACTGATTCGCATCCCACCCACTACTCGACGATCGTGGCAGGTGTCGCATGAGATTCGCGTGGATCGATCTCCGTGAAGTCCCCCGTCCCCAGCTCCAGGCGGTGGTGGACGCGGCCGTCCACGCCCGGATGGCCGGAGTGGTCTCCGCGGACGCCGAGCTGCTCGCCACGCTGCCGCCCACCGTCACCCGGGTCCTGGCCGCCGCGGACGGCGCTCCGGCCGCCGTGCGGAAGCCGGGCGACAGGGCCACCGACAAGGCCGCCGACAAGGGCGGCAAGGACGCGAAGGACGCCGGGAGCAAGGCGTCCGGACCCACCGCGTCCGCGACCGACGCGGACACCGGTATCGACGTCCTGCTGCGGAAGTTCACCACCCAGGAGGAGCTGGACACCCTCGCCGCGGCCCACCGTGCCTCCGCCGGCGCGTCCGGTGCTCCCGTCGCCGGATTCATCGACGTCCGCGACGACCGCACGCTGCGGCTGTCCTGCGCGGGCGCGATGGCCCTGCCGTACACCGTGATCCACTTCGCCGACCCCACGAAGATCCCCCTGGAGATCGTGCTCGCGGCGGCCGAGTCCGCCGAGGGCAAGCTGGTGACCGTGGTCGGCGACCTGGAGGAGGCCGCCATCGTCTTCGACGTCCTCGAACGCGGCTCCGACGGCATCCTCTACGCGCCGCGCTCCGCCGACGAGGTGTTCGCGCTGGCCCGGCTGCTGCAGGCGTCCACCCCGCAGCTGGAGCTGTCGACGCTGACCGTGGAGAGCATCCGGCACGTCGGCCTCGGCGACCGGGTCTGCGTGGACACCTGCTCGCACTTCGAGGAGGACGAGGGCATCCTCGTCGGCTCCTACTCCTCCGGGTTCGTGCTCTGCTGCAGCGAGACCCACCCGCTGCCGTACATGCCGACCAGGCCGTTCCGGGTCAACGCCGGCGCCCTGCACTCGTACACGCTGGGCCCCGACAACCGCACCAACTACCTCAGCGAGGTCGGCTCCGGCAGCACCCTGCTGGCGGTCGGCGCCGACGGCCGCACCCGGCGGGTCGTGGTGGGGCGTGCCAAGCTGGAGTCACGGCCCCTGCTGGAGATCCGCACCCACGCCGAGGACGGACGGCTGGTCAGCCTGACCGTGCAGGACGACTGGCATGTCCGGGTGCTCGGCCCCGGCGGCAAGGTCCTCAACGTCACCGAACTCCGGGCGGGCGACGAACTGCTCGGCTACCTCGCGCAGGACAAGCGCCATGTGGGCCTGCCCATCGGCGAGTTCTGCAAGGAGGTCTGAGCCCCCATGGGTGAGCTCGTCGACGACGAGGGGATGGGCGCCCTGGTCCAGCGGCTGTTCGACGCGCGGGACGACACCCTCCCCTATCTGACGCACCAGCGGGAGACCGTCCACCGGGGCGAGTTACGGGAGCGGGTGGCCAAGCAGGCCGCCGTGTTCGCCGGGCACGGTATCGGACCGGGCAGCACCGTGGGCCTCCAGACCCCGCCCAGCTTCACCCAGGTCGAGGTGCTGCTCGCGCTGTGGCGGCTGGGCGCGCAGGTGCTGCTGTTCGACTTCCGGCTGAAGCCCGCCGAGGTGAGCGCCCTCGGCGAGGTCTGCCGCCCGCAGTTCATGGTCGGCGCCGGGTCGAACGTCCGGGCGACCTTCGGGTTCCGGCCCGAGTACGAGGTCACCACCGAGATCCGCAGGGGCGGGCGACCCGCCGTCACCGGGCACCGGCTGGTCCAGTTCAGCTCGGGCTCCACCGGGCGGCCCAAGGTGATCGGCCGGACCGTACGGTCGCTGGCCGCCGAGATCGCGGCGTTCGCCGAGGTCCCCGGCATGCCCGGCCAGGGCGACCGGCTGCTGCTGCTCAGCTCGACCGCGCACAGCTTCGGCCTGATCGGCGGGCTGCTGCACTCCCTGGCCACCGGCGTCTCCGTGGTGTTCACCCCGCGCGTCTCGGCCCGTGACATCCTCCGGACCGCCGCGGAGCACCGCGTCACCACCCTGTTCGGGGTGCCGATGCACTACGAGCTGCTCGCCGCCGCCCTCGACGCCCCCGCCCTGCCCGACCTGCGGACCGCCGTGTCCGGCGGGGAGCTGATGCCGCCCGAGGCCGCGGCGAGATTCGCCGAGCGGTACGGCGTGGAGGTCGGCGAGGCGTACGGCACCACCGAGACCGGAATCGTCGCCATCGATGTCGCCGGCCGGCTGCGGCCCTCCGTCGGGCGGCCCGCACCGGGCGTGGTGGTCCGCGTGCACAAGGGCGAACTGGACGTGGCGCTCGACGAGTCCCCGTACCTGTACGACACGGGCGGCACCCAGTACGCGGACGGCTGGCTGCACACCCGGGACCGGGCCACCGTCGGCGCCGACGGGGCGATCACCGTGCACGGCCGTGCCGACTCCCTGGTGGTGATCGGCGGCCTCAAGGTCGACCTCACCGAGGTCGAGCACGTCCTGCGCGAGCACCCGGCGGTCGAACAGGCCGTCATCGTCCACGAGGACGTCACCGAGGCGTACGTGGCGGTCGCCGACGGGGCGGACAGCCCGTCGCCGGAGGAGCTGCTGCGCTGGTGCCGGGAACGGCTGGCCGACTACAAGCTGCCCCGCGTGATCCGGCTGCTCGACGACCTGCCCCGCACCTCCAACGGAAAGCTCGTCCGCCGGGCGGCCACGCTCCGCTCCACGGGGTGAGCGGGCCACCGCGGTCGTCCGTTGTCCCTGCAATCGGTCACTGAAATCAGTCACTGGAGATCCTGATCATGAGTACGTCCACATTGGAAGACGAGATCCGCGAGTTCGTCCTGACGTCGGTCATCGACGAGATGAACATCCTGACGAGCCGCGACGGCATCACGGACGACAGCCCGGTGACGGTCGGCGGGCTGGAGGTGGACTCGCTGAGTCTGATCGAGCTGACGCTGCGGCTGGAGTCGCGGTTCGGCGTGGAGATCCCGGACACCGACATCGAGCCGCTGGCCTCCCTGACCCTCGGCGGGCTCGTCGCCGAGGTCGTCCGACGCGGTGCCACGGCATGAGCGCGGAGGCCTCCGCGCCGACCGCCCTCACCACCGACACCGTCCGGGCCCTGCTGGCGGACCGGAAGATCTTCCCCGGTGTGCCCGAGGACCTCGACGAGGACGCCGAACTCGTCCTGGACTCCCTGGGGCTGGTGTGGCTGCTGCATGTGGTGGAGGAGCGGTACGGCCTGGTCGTGGAGCCCGGCGACGACGACATCTCCCAGCTGACCTCGCTCCGTCGGCTCACCGAGTTCCTGCGGACGGCGGAGCAGGCGGCGGACGGGGGTGAGCACCTTGACCGGTGAGGTGACGGTGACCGGTTTCGGCGTCCGTACGGCGTTCGGCACGGGCGCGGACGCGCTGCGGCGCGGGGTGTTCGCGGGCGTCCCCTCGTTCGCGCCGACCACCCGGTTCGACACCGGCCCGTACCGCACGCCGATGGCCGGCGCCGCCCCGGACGGGCCCGACGCCGTCGAGGGCTGGGCCCTGCGCCACGCCCTCGCCCGCTGCGGGACGGAGGCCCTCGACATGGCGGGCCTGCCCCAGGGCACCGAGGCGGCGGTCCTGCTGGGCATCGCCGGTGACTGCACGAGCATCACCCGCCACTGGCGGGACGCGGCGCGCCCGGGGGTCGACTCGGACCGCCCCGATGGCTCCGAGGGCATGGGGGACCCCCTCCACGCACGGCTCGCCGACGCCGTCCCGGCCCGCCTCGCCGAGTCGCTGGCGGGCGAACTGCGGCTGACGGGGCCCCGGTTGACGTTCACCAACGCCTGTGTGGCGTCGGCGGCCGCGATCATCCACGGCTGCCGGCTGATCTCGTCCGGCCGGATCGACGCGGCGGTCTGCGCCGGCGGCTATCTGGTGGAGGAGGAGACGTTCGGGAAGTTCGACTCGGGCCGGGCGCTGTCCCGTGACGGCATGGTGCGCCCGTTCAGCGCGGACCGCACGGGCCTGCTGCTCGGCGACGGGGTCGCGGCCGTCGTGCTGGAGTCCGCCGAGCACGCCCGGCGGCGCGGCGCCCGGCCGCTGGCGGGCGTGGTCGGCTGGGGCGCGGCCACCGACGCCCACCACATCGCGCAGCCGCACCCGGAGGGCGTGGGCCTCGCCCTCGCCGCCCGGCAGGCGCTGCGGCTGGCCGGCGACCCGGACGGCGCGGACCTCGGCTACGTCAACGCGCACGGCACCGGCACCAAGTACAACGACGGCGCCGAGACCCGGGGCCTGCGGGCCGCCCTGCCGAAGCGGGCCGAGTCGGTGCCGGTCAGCTCCACCAAGAGCACCACCGGGCATCTGCTGGAGGCCGCGGGAGTCGTGGAGTTCGTCATCACGATGCTGGCCCTGACGGACGGGGTCCTCCCGCCGACCGCGGGGTTCACCGCGCCGGACCCGGAGTGCGACCTCGACTACGTGCCGAACGAGCCGCGCCCCGCCGACCTCCGCCGCGCCCTTACCATCAACGCCGCGTTCGGCGGCGCCAACACCGCGCTCGTCCTGGAGCGGCCGTGACGACCACAGAGAAGGCGGCGCTCCGCTCGCCCCTCGCCGTGCTCACCTCCACCACCGCGACCCACGGCACCGGCCGTGACGGCGACATCGCGCTGCCGCGGCTGCCCGGCTTCGTGGAGTCGGCGTTCAGTCCGCTGGCGTACGAGGTGGCCGCCCGGTGCCTGACCGCGTGCCCGGGCGACGGTTCCCGTACGGCGGTGGCGCTGGCGAGCCTGATGGGGGACACCACCACCGCGGACCTGGCCAGTACCCGGGTGGTGTCCGGGCGGGTGCACAACCCGCTGCTGTTCATGCAGGCCACGCCCAACTCCGTGCTGGGCCACCTGAGCCGGGAGTTCGGGATCACCGGGCAGATGTTCAGCCTCTCCACCCTGGACGACCCGGTCACCGAGCTGCTGGCCATGGCGGACCTGCTGCTGGAGGACCCGGAGCTGGACCGGGTCCTGGTGCTGGGCGTGGAGCTGGGCGGCGGTGAACGGGTGGCCGCCGTGCACCGCGAGCTCACCGCCGACGACGGCCGCCCGGTCCCGGACCTGCCCGAGCCGGCCGGTCTGGCGGCGGCGCTGCTGCTGACCCGGCCCGGCCCCGAGGCACCGGTGACGGTCCGCGCGACGGAGACGGACGACAGCGGGCATCCCCCGGCGGCCCCGCATCACGGCAGCGTCCAGGGCCTGTTCGACCTGGCCGCCGCGCACCGTCGGCTGCTGCGGGACGGCGGCAGCCAGGTCCTGGCGGCGGCCGGCCCGGCGGCAGCGGCGTTCCTCCTCAGTTCCGAACGGCTCCCGGAGAGAAACGAGACGGACACCCATGCTCATCAGTAGGCAGGAGCGGGCGCGGATCTGCTCCGACAGCGAACTCGGCGCCGGCAACGTCCTGTACCGGCTGAAGGAGTACGACCGCGCCCTCGACGAGCCCGTCCTGCGGTTCGACGGCACCTGGCGGGCCCCCGACGGCAGCCACCCGGAGGTGCTGACGCTCGGGCAGCTGTACGAGGTGGTCGAGGCGTACGCGGGCTGGTACGCGGCCCGGGGGGTGCGGCCCCGTGACCCGGTGGCGATCCACTCGTACGCGGCGGCCGAGTTCGCGGTGAACTTCCTGGCGCTCACGGCGCTCGGCGCGATCCCCTCGTTCGTCAACGGCAATCTGTCGCCGGAGATCGCCCGCGAGTACGTCCGCCGGCAGGGTGTGGTGGGCGCCTTCACCGACGAGGCACACCACGAGGTGCTGGCCGGGGCGCCCGGCCTCGGCTTCTGTGCGACCGCCGCCGGGATCCGGCCGGAGGACCGGGAGTCGCTCCCGGCGTCGTACCCCTACCGGCACGACCCCAGCGACCCGGTGCTGATCTCCCACTCGTCGGGCACCACGGGCCTGCCCAAGGGGGTGCCGCACACGCACCGGACCCTGATGTACGCGCAGCTGCACCGGCTGCGCTACTCCACCGGCACCGACATGGAGCGCACGCTGGTCGGGCTGCCGGGCGCGCACAACGCGATGGTGGCGACGCTGATGTACTGCCTGCTGCTGCGCACCGACATCAAGCTGCTGTCCAGTCAGCGCGGCACGGACGTGCTGGACGCCATCGAGGAGTTCCGTCCGACGACGGTGCTGGCGTTCGCCGGGACGTTCGGCGAGATGGCGGTCCAGGATCTGACGGCGCGTGATCTGTCGAGCGTGCAGGTGTGGTTCAACACCGGGGACGCGGCGCACGAGGCGCACATCCGGGCGCTCGTGCGGCACGGCAGCCATGTCGAGATCCGCCGGGATCTCAGCCGTACGCGCGTCGACGGGTCGGTGTTCGTGGACGGGCTCGGTTCGTCGGAGGCCGGCTACTCGGTCTTCCACAACCGGCACACCAAGGACACCTCGGCGTACTCGCGCTGCGTGGGCAAGCCGATCAGCTTCGCGGAGGCCGCCGTGCTCGCCGAGGACGGCACCCCGCTGCCGCCCGGACAGATCGGCCGCCTGGGTCTCAAGTCGCCGACACTGACGCCGGGTTACTGGAACGACTCGCTGACCTGGAACCGGATGCGGCTCGGCGGCTACTGGCTCACCGGCGACCTCGCCCACCAGGACGAGGAGGGCAACTTCTACCACCTGGACCGGGCCCCGGACGCCATCCGCACCGCCGCCGGCATCGTCTTCAGCACCCGCACCGAGGAGTTGCTGCTGGCGGAGGTCCCCGGGCTCGCCGACTGCACGGTGGTCGGGGTCGCCCCCGACGGCGTACGGGCGGACTGGGACGGCGACGGGGAGGCCGAGGCGTACGCGCTGCTCCAGCTCGCCGACGAGGGCGCGGCCGAGGACGGCGGCGAGGGCGACGGGGGTGACACGGGCGACGAGGAGTGGACCGCGCGCGTCAACTCCGTGCTGACGGCGGCCGGTCTCCCGCCGGTGACACGGGCCCTGCGGATGAGGCCGGACGACGTGGCCAAGGGCGCCACCGGCAAGGTTCTGAAACGAGTGATGCGCGACAGGTTCGCCGCCGGTCCGGCCGCCGCGGCCGGCGCCCCGGCCGACGGCGTCGCCGAGGAGCACGCATGAGCACGCGTACGGATGACGGCACCGTCAACCACCGGGCCGCGACCGTGGAGGCGTACCGGCTGTGGTGGCAGCACGACGCCCACTGGTACCAGGGGGTGGCCGCCAGATTCGGGCAGGAGGCGGCGAACGAGATCAACGCCGAGGCGCTGCGCAAGGTCGCCCTGCACGTGGGGCAGCGCGTCGCCCGCCTCGCCGGGCCGCTCCCCGACTCCGGTGACGTCCGCAAGGACCTGGAGGAGCTGCGCCGCCGCTACGACGACTGCGGCGACCGGATGTTCCCGCCCGAGCTGCGCAACGCCTCCACCGAGGTCGAGGACGACGATCTGATCGTCCTCACGCTGAAGCGGAACTTCGCGATCACCATGGTCCGCATGGCGGGTTCCCTGGAGGGCTACCGCTGCCCTTGCACCGCCATCCACGCGGGCTGGTCCGAAGGGCTCGGCGTGACCCTGGCCGAGAACCGCGCCGAGAGCTGTCTGCGTGAGGGCGACAAGGCGTGCCGTCTGCTGATGCGGGTCGCCGCGCCCGCCCCGGCCGGAACGGAGGACTGAGGCATGCGGATCCTTGTCGCCGGGGCCACCGGAGTGGTCGGGCATCCCCTGGTGGGCGCGCTGCGGGAACGCGGCCACGAGGTGAGCGCACTCGTCCGGAAGGAGGCCCGCGACCGGGCTCCCGACGCGGACGGGGTGGTGGTCGCCGACGCCCTCGACCGTGCGGCGCTGCTGTCGGCGGTGTCGGCCGCCCGGCCCGAGGTGATCGTCCATCAGATGTCGGCCCTGCGGCTGCTGCCCGACGACCCTCCGGCGGCCTTCGCGCAGACGGCGCGGCTGCGCACCGAGGGCACCGCGAACCTGATCGCGGCGGCCCGCGCCGCCGGTGCGCGCCGACTGGTCGCCCAGTCCATCGCCTTCGCCGCCGCGCCCGCCGGGGAGCCCGTCCTCGACGAGGACGCCCCGCTGTACGTGGACGCCCCCGACCCCGGCTGGGCGGCGACCGTAGGTGCGGTCGCCGAGCTGGAACGGCAGGTGCTGGGCGCAGACCTGGAGGGGGTGGTGCTGCGGTACGGCACCCTGTACGGCCCCCGCACCGCGTACGCCCGTACCGGCGGCGCCGCGCAGGCCGTGCTGGCCGGGCAGCTGCCGTTGCCCGGCGGTGGCTCCGGGATCATGTCGTTCCTGCATGTGGAGGACGCGGTGGGAGCGGCCGTGGCGGCCGTCGAGGCGGACGCGACCGGCGTGTTCCATGTGACGGACGACGACCCGGCCCCGGCCGCGCAGTGGCTCCCCCACTTCGCGCGGGCGCTCGCCGCGCCCTCTCCCCGTACGGTTCCGGCAGCGCTCGCTCCCCGGCTGCTCGGCTGGTTCATGGCGCACCAGCTCACCTCCGCCCACGGCGCGGCCAACGACCGGGCGCGGGCGCGGCTGGGCTGGAAGCCGGTGCGGCCCAGCTGGCGCGACGGGCTGGGCCAGGAATGACCGGTCCCGACCGTGCCGTCACCGTCTGCGTGATCGGCGCCGGGCCCCGCGGCCTCTCCGTCCTGGAGCGGATCCACGCCCACGCGGGCGCCGCCGGGCCCGGACGGCCGGTCGAGGTGCACCTCGTCGACCCCTACCCCCCGGGCGCGGGCGCGGTCTGGCGCACCGACCAGCCGGGCGAGCTGCTGATGAACACGGTCGCCTCGCAGGTGACCGTGTTCACCGACGACAGCGTGGACTGCGCGGGGCCCTCGGTGCCGGGACCCAGCCTGTACGCGTGGGCGTGCGCCGTCCGCGACGGGTCCGTCGGCCAGGGCCTCCCGGCTCGCGCCCGGGACGAGGCCGGGCGGCTCGGCCCCGACAGCTATCCGAGCCGCGCGTTCCACGGCCACTACCTGGAGTGGGTGTTCCGCCACCTGTTGCGGACCGCTCCGCCCCGACTGACGGTGCACGTCCGTGCGACGACCGCCGTGGCGCTGGCCGACGACCTCCCGGCGGCCGGGGGGCGCGTCCCCTCCGAGGCCCGGCACGACGACGGCTCGGGTGCGCGGCAGACGGTGACCCTGGCGGACGGCACCCGGCTGACCGGCCTGGACGCGGTCGTACTCGCCCTCGGCCACGGGGATGTGACCCCCGGTCCGGAGGAGAGCGGGCTGCGCTCCTTCGCCGGCCGCCACGGCCTGACGTACGTGCCGCCCGCCAACCCCGCCGACATCGACCTCGACCGGATCGCGCCCGGCACGCCGGTCGCGCTGCGCGGGCTCGGGCTGAACTTCTTCGACTACGTCGCCCTGCTCACCGAGGGGCGCGGCGGCACGTTCAAGGAGGGCGAGTCCGGTCTCGTGTACCTGCCGAGCGGCAACGAGCCGGTGCTGTACGCCGGTTCGCGGCGCGGGGTGCCGTACCACGCACGGGGCGAGAACGAGAAGGGCGCGCTCGGCCGCCACGAGCCTCGGTTCCTCACCCCGGACGTCATCGCCGGCCTCCGGCGGCGCGTCGACGGCGGCCGGCCGATCGGCTTCCGCGCCGACCTCTGGCCGCTGATCGACCGCGAGGTGCGGACCGTCCACCACGAGGCGTGGATCCGGGCCGCCCGGGGCCCCGGGGCCGCCGAGGAGTTCGTCCGGTCCTGCCTGGCGGACGGCGACGGCTCACGGGAGGCGGCCCTCCTCGACCGGTACGCGGTGCCGCCCGCCGAGCGGTGGGACTGGGAACGGATCGAACACCCCTACGGCGAACGGACCTTCACCGACCGCGCCGGCTTCCGGCGGTGGCTGCTGGCGTATCTGCGCCGGGATGTCGCCGAGGCCCGGCGGGGCAATGTGAACGGACCGCTGAAGGCCGCTCTGGACGCCCTGCGGGACCTGCGCAACGAGATCCGGCTGGTCGTCGACCACGGCGGTGTCTCGGGCGATTCCTACCGCGCCGACCTGGACGGCTGGTACACCCCGATGAACGCCTTCACCTCGATCGGGCCGCCCGCCTTCCGCATCGAGCAGCTGACCGCCCTCATCGAGGCGGACGTGCTGCAGGTGCTCGGCCCCGGTATGCGGGTGCGGCCGGCGCCGCCGGGCGGCCCGCACGGCTTCCTGGTCGACGCGGAGCTGGTGAACGAGCCGCCGGTGCGGGTCGACGCGCTGATCGAGGCCCGGCTGCCCGCCGTCGACGTGCGGCGGAGCACGAACCCCCTGCTGCGGGGACTGCTCGCGTCCGGCGCGTGCGGCCCGTACCGCCTCGGCGGTCATGAGCCCGGCGGGCTGGCGGTGACCGACGGTCCGCACCGGCTGCTGGACGCGGCGGGCCGCGCGCACCCGCGCCGGTTCGCCTTCGGGGTGCCGGTGGAGGGGGTGCGCTGGGTGACGGCGGTCGGCATCCGGCCGGGCGTCGGCTCGGTGACGCTGGAGGACTCGGACGCGATCGCCCGGGCGGCCCTGGGGCTGTCCGACCCCGAGAGCCCGGCCTCCGCGGATGCCCAAGCCGTACGTCGGATCTCGGGAACGGGGAGTCGATGAGCGTGAACGCGAGGTCCGTGGGCACCGACTCCGGGCTGCTCGCTCCCTCCTGGGCGGGCACACCCGTGGCGGCGGAGGTCACCGACGAGGCGTGGCTGCGGGCCCTGCTCGACGTGGAGGTGGCGCTGGCCCGCGCCCAGCACGCGGTCGGACTCACCCCGGCCGCCGTCGTGGAGACGATCGCCTCGGCGGCCGATCCCGAACGACTGGACCTGGCCGCCCTGTCCCACGCCGCCCGTGCCGCCGCCAACCCGGTGGTCGCCCTGGTGACCGCCTTCACCGAGGTCGTCGCCGCGAAGGACCCGGCCGCCGCCGAGTACGTCCACCGGGGGTCGACCAGCCAGGACATCCTCGACTCGGCGGCCATGCGGGTGTCCCGGCGGGCGCTCGACCTGATCGCCGGGGACCTGTCACGGGTGGCCGCGGCCCTCGCCGCGCTGGCCGACACCCACCGGCACACCCTCGTCGCCGGGCGCACCCTGGCCCAGCACGCGGTGCCCACGACCTTCGGGCTCAAGGCGGCGGGATGGCTCAGCCTGGTCCTGGACGCGCTGCGCCGGGTGCGCACGGTGGCGGCATCGCTGCCGGCCCAGTTGGGCGGAGCGGCGGGGACCCTGGCCGCGTACCACGAGTACGCCCGCCTCGACGGGGGCGACGGGCGAGCCGTCGGCGGGCTCGCCCTGCTTCGGCCCTTCGCCGAGGCGCTGGGGCTCGCCGAGCCCGTGCTCCCCTGGCACACCGTCCGCACCCCCGTCGCGGAGCTGGGGGCGGTGCTCCAGCTCGTCACGGGCGCGCTCGGCAAGTTCGCGCTGGACGTGCAGACCCTGTCCCGGACCGAGATCGGTGAGGTGTCGGAACCCGCCGCGGCCGGGCGGGGCGCGTCGTCCGCCATGCCGCAGAAACGGAACCCGGCCCTGGCCACCCTGATCGTGTCGGCCGCCCGGCAGGTGCCCGCGCACGCCCTCGTTCTCGCGCAGTGTCTGCTCGCCGAGGACGAGCGGCCCGCCGGGGCGTGGCACGCCGAGTGGCAGCCGCTGCGGGAGGCGCTACGGCTGGCGGGCGGGGCCGCGCACACCGCCGTCGAACTCGCCGAGGGCCTCGTCGTCCACCCCGGGCGCATGCGGGCCAACCTCGACCTGACCGGCGGCGCGATCGTCGCCGAGCGCCTGAACGTGGCGCTCGCCCCGGCCCTCGGCAAGACGACGGCGAAGAAGCTCCTCGCCTCCGCCTCCTTCGAGGCCGCCGACACCGGGCGCCCGCTGGCCGAGGTGCTGTCCCACCGCCCGGAGCTGGCCGCCCGCTTCACCCCCGCCCAGCTGGCGGACCTGCTCGACCCGGCCCACTACACGGGGGCGGCCGACGCACTGATCGACCGGGCGCTGCGCGACCACGAGGACGCCGGAGGCACCCCATGACCACCGTGAGCCGGACGGCGAAAGGCCCTGCGGCGCCCGCCGCCCGGTCCTGGCCCGTCCTCCCGGTCGTGGTGTGCGCCCAGATGCCGATCCGGCTGGACACCTCGATCCTCAACGTCGCCGTCACCACCCACGCCGACCCGGCCGACGGTCTCGGCGCGCCCCCCCGCCGATGTCGCCTACACCTTGCTCGACCGGCGGACCCCCATCTGGGTCATCCCGGCGCTGGTGGATCCAGGGCTTCGGCATGGGCCTGGTCGGCACACCGGTCACCGTCGTGATGATGAGAGGGGTGCCGCCGCAGCTCGCGGGCGCCGGGCCCGCCGGCAACAGCGTCACCCGGCAGGTCGGCGGCACCCTCGGCATGGCCCTCGCCGGCCTGATCCTCTCCGGCGCGTACCGGGCACGCATGCCGACACCGAACTGCCGGGCGCCGGACAGCGGCTCTCCCCCGCCGCGGAGGAACAGGCCCGCACGTCCGCCGAAGCCGCCCGGTCCCCCGCCGGCTCGCTGCGTCTGCCCGAGCTGGCGGCCACGGCCGAGCGCGCGTTCCACCGGCCGACCGGGAGCGGACACCACCATCGGAACCAGCGAGCAGAGGGAGCACACGATGACAGGGACGACGGCCCGTTCGGTCCTCGTCACCGGAGGGAACCGGGGCATCGGTCTGGCCATAGCCCGGCGTTTCGTCACGGCCGGCGACCGGGTCACGGTCACCTACCGGGGTGAGGAGCCCCCCGCCGGCGAGAACGTCCTCGCCGTCCGGTGCGACGTCACGGACGGCGAGCAGGTGGACCAGGCGTTCAAGGAGGCCGAGGCGGCCCACGGTGAGGTGTCCGTGCTGGTCGCCAACGCGGGCTTCACCCAGGACCGGCTGCTGCTGCGGATGACCGAGGACGACTTCACCTCCGTCGTCGACACCAACCTCACCGGGGCCTTCCGGGTCGCCCGGCGGGCGGTGCGCGGGATGCTCCGCGCGGGCCACGGCCGTATCGTCCTGATCTCCTCCACGGCCGCCCTGCACGGCGCCCCCGGCCAGACCAACTACGCGGCGGCCAAGGCGGGCCTCGTCGGCTTCGCCCGCGCCCTCACCCAGGAGCTGGGCGCCCGCGACATCACCTGCAACGTCGTCGCGCCCGGCCTGACCGAGACCGACATGAGCCGCGCCCTCACCCCGGAGCAGCGCCGTGAGCTGCTGCGCACCACGCCGGCGGGCCGGCTGGGCCGGCCCGAGGAGGTCGCCGACGCGGTGGCGTTCCTGGCCGGCGCCGGCTATGTGCGCGGCGCCGTGATCCCGGTCGACGGAGGCGCCGGCCTGGGGCACTGAGGCCGGTCACGTCACCGCAGCCGGGCCCGGGCGCTGAGCCCGGCGGGCCCGAGACCGCGAGGCCCGAGAGCAGGGTGGGGAGGGGCTTGGAGTGCCTCCCCCCTCCCCACCCGATCCACTACCGGCGGCCGCGCAGCTCCCGGTACTTGGCGACCAGGGCCTGCGTCGACGCGTCCAGACCCGGCACCTCGGCGCCCTCCGTCAGGGCGGGCTCGACCCGCTTGGCGAGGACCTTGCCCAGCTCGACGCCCCACTGGTCGAAGGAGTCGATGTTCCACACGGCGCCCTGGACGAACACCTTGTGCTCGTACAGCGCGATCAGCTGGCCGAGGACCGACGGGGTCAGCTCCTTCGCCAGGATCGTGGTCGTGGGGTGGTTGCCCTTGAACGTCTTGTGCGGCACCAGGTCCTCGGCCACGCCCTCGGCCCGCACCTCATCCGGTGTCTTGCCGAAGGCCAGCGCCTGCGTCTGGGCGAAGAAGTTCGCCATCAGCAGGTCGTGCTGGGCCCTGAACCGCTCACCGAGATCGGCGACCGGCTCGGCGAAGCCGATGAAGTCCGCCGGGATCAGCTTCGTGCCCTGGTGGATCAGCTGGTAGTAGGCGTGCTGCCCGTTCGTCCCGGGCGTGCCCCACACCACCGGCCCGGTCTGCCACTCGACCTGCTGGCCGTCGCGGCCCACGTACTTGCCGTTGGACTCCATGTCCAGCTGCTGGAGGTACGCCGTGAACTTGGACAGGTAGTGGCTGTACGGCAGGACCGCGTGGGACTGGGCGTCGTGGAAGTTGCCGTACCAGATGCCGAGCAGGCCCAGCAGGAGCGGCACATTGGACTCGTCGGGCGCGGTGCGGAAGTGCTCGTCGACGATCCGAAAGCCGTCGAGCATCTCCCGGAAGCGGTCCGGGCCGATCGCGATCATCAGCGACAGACCGATCGCCGAGTCGTACGAGTAGCGGCCGCCGACCCAGTCCCAGAACTCGAACATGTTGGCGGTGTCGATACCGAAGTCCGACACCTTCCCGGCGTTCGTCGAGAGCGCGACGAAGTGCTTGGCGACGGCCTCGGGGCCCGCCTTCAGCTCGGTCAGCAGCCAGTCGCGGGCGGAGGTCGCGTTGGTGATCGTCTCGATCGTGGTGAACGTCTTCGAGGCGATGACGAACAGCGTCTCCGCCGCGTCCAGGTCCCGTACGGCCTCGTGCAGGTCGGCCCCGTCGACGTTCGACACGAAGCGGACGACCAGGTCGCGGTCGGTGTAGGAGCGCAGCACCTCGTACGCCATGGCCGGGCCCAGGTCGGAGCCGCCGATACCGACGTTGACGATGTTCTTGATGCGCCTGCCGGTGTGTCCGGTCCACTCGCCGGAGCGGATCCTCTCGGCGAAGCCGGCCATCTTGTCGAGGACGGCGTGCACGGCCGGCACCACGTTCTCGCCGTCGACCTCGATCACCGCGTCACGCGGGGCGCGCAGCGCGGTGTGCAGGACGGCGCGGTCCTCGGTGGTGTTGATCTTCTCGCCGCGGAACATGGCGTCCCGCAGTCCGAACACATCGGTCGCGGCGGCCAGCTCCCGCAGCAGCCGCAGTGTCTCGTCGGTGACCAGGTGCTTGGAGAAGTCGACGTGCAGATCGCCGACCTCCAGCGTGTACCCGGTGCCGCGCCCGGGGTCGGCCGCGAACAGCTCCCGCAGCTCCACGTCGCCCAGCTGGTCCCGGTGCTCGGCCAGCGCCGTCCACTCGGGAGTCTGGTTGAGCCTGGTACGGCTTTCTGCGTTCATCTCGGACTTCAGCCTTCTTTCCTACTGGTCCTGCGTACCTTGCCCCGCTGCCGGTCCCAACCTAATGGAGCACGAGACGACACGAGCGGTCGTCCCACCGTGGTCCGGCTCGACAACAGATACGTCGGCCGTGCGCACCGGTGTCAGCGTGTCGAGGGACAGGAGGCGAACAGGAGGGAAAGCGGTGCCCGGCGAACGACTACGGCCGGACACCCTGGGGTGCCCGGCCGGCCGCACTTCCTAGATCTCGCCCCGCAGTTTGGCGAGCGCCTCGGCGAGGATCGCCTCGCCGTCCGCGTCGCTGCGTCGCTCCCGCACATAGGCGAGGTGCGTCTTGTAGGGCTCGGTGCGCGGTGGGTCCGGCGGGTTGTCCCGGTCCTGTCCGGCCGGGAAGCCGCAGCGCGGGCAGTCCCAGGTGTCGGGGACCTGAGCGTCGCTTGCGAAGCTCGGCTGGGTCTCGTGTCCGTTGGAGCACCAGAAGGAGATGCGAAGCCGGGGTGCGGACTCGCCGCGCTCGGCTTCGCCCATCGGCCCCGCCCCGACCCGGCTTCCTCGGATCGCGTTGCCACTTGCCACGGTCGTAACTCCCTGCGTGATGGTGCGGCGAAGCGAGTCGGCGTTTCGCTTCGCTGCGAGCGCCTCAGTCTACGTAAGGCCCAACGCGCGTCCAGTGATTGGAGTTACATCCCATCCCAGACGCGAGCCCCATGATAGGCCGCGCTCGAAGTCGCGTACCCAGCATGGGGCTTTACGTGCGGATTGGTGCGTCCGTGACACGTTGTCCTACGCGGACCCGAGGGTCAGTTGTTGACCTTCATGAGGATGCCGAGTACGACAATGCACGCGAACCACAGCAGACCGACCACCACGGTGATCCGGTCGAGGTTGCGCTCGGCGACCGAGGAGCCGCCGACGGACGACTGCATGCCGCCACCGAACATGTCGGAGAGGCCGCCGCCCTTGCCCTTGTGCATCAGCACCAGCAGCATCAGCAACCCGCTGAAGACGATCAGGGCGATCGAGAACCCCATAACCACGGCTGGACCAACTTCCTCGGATCTGGATGGACGACAGGGGCATGGCGGCTGAGCCATGCCCCCGCAAGACTACGACGTTACGCCGCTACCGCCTACTCACTGGTCACGGAAGCGCACGATCTTGACGAACTCGTCCGCGTCCAGGGAGGCGCCGCCGACGAGCGCGCCGTCGATGTCGGCCTGGGCCATGATCTCGGCGACGTTGCCGGCCTTGACGGAGCCGCCGTACTGGATGCGGACCCGGTCGGCCAGCTCCTGGCCGTACAGCTCGGCCAGCTTGGCACGGATGGCCGCGCAGACCTCCTGGGCGTCCTCGGCGCCGCAGACCTTGCCGGTGCCGATGGCCCACACGGGCTCGTAGGCGATGACGACTGTCTCGGCGTGCTCGGCGGGGACGTCCTTCAGCCCGCCCTCGACCTGGGCGAGGGTGTGGGAGACGTGGTTGCCCGCCTCGCGGACCTCCAGCTCCTCACCGACGCAGAGGATCGGGGTGAGGCCGTGCTTGAAGGCCGCCTTGACCTTGGCGTTGACGATCTCGTCGGTCTCGTCGTGGTACTGGCGGCGCTCGGAGTGGCCGACCGCCACGAAGGTGCACTTGAGCTTGGCGAGCATCGGGCCGGAGATCTCGCCGGTGTAGGCGCCGGAGTCGTGGGCCGACAGGTCCTGGGCACCGTACTTGATCTTGAGCTTGTCGCCGTCGACGAGGGTCTGCACGGACCGCAGGTCGGTGAAGGGGGGCAGGACCGCGACCTCGCAGGCCTCGTAGTCCTTGTCGGCCAGGGCGAAGGCGAGCTTCTGGACGTGGGCGATGGCCTCGAGGTGGTTGAGGTTCATCTTCCAGTTGCCCGCCATCAGGGGCAGGCGGCCGTTTTCAACAGCAGTCATCGAGGGTCAGTCCTCCAGTGCGGCGAGTCCGGGGAGCGTCTTGCCCTCGAGGTATTCGAGGGAGGCACCGCCACCGGTCGAGATGTGGCCGAATGCGTTCTCGTCGAAGCCCAGGATGCGCACGGCCGCAGCGGAGTCTCCGCCGCCGACGACCGTGAACGCCTCGGAGTCGAGGAGAGCCTGGGCGACCGCCTTGGTGCCCTCGGCGAAATCGGGGTGCTCGAAGACGCCCATCGGCCCGTTCCAGAAGACGGTGGCCGCGTCGGCGATCTTCGAGGCGTACAGCTTGCGGGTCTCCGGACCGATGTCCAGACCCATCTGGTCGGCCGGGATGGCGTCCGCGGCGACGGAGGTGGGGTCGGCCGGGGCCTTGGCCTTCAGGTCCGGGAACGCGGACGCGACAAGGGCGTCGACGGGCAGGACCAGCTCCACACCGGTCTTCTCGGCGCGCTCCAGGTACTCCACGACGGCCGGGAGCTGGTCCTCCTGGAGGAGGGAGCCGCCGATCTCGTACCCCTTGGCCTTGAGGAAGGTGTACGCCATGCCGCCGCCGATGAGGATGCGGTCGGCCTTGCCGAGCAGTTGGTCGATGACGGCGAGCTTGTCGGAGACCTTGGCGCCGCCGAGCGCGACCACATAGGGGCGCTTGACGTCCTCGGTGAGCTTCTTGAGGACGCCGACCTCGGTGGCGATGAGGTGACCGGCGTAGTGCGGCAGCCGGGCCGGAAGGTCGAAGACGGACGCGTGCTTGCGGTGCACCGCGCCGAAGCCGTCGCCCACGTAGACGTCGGCGAGGCCGGCGAGCCGGTCCGCGAAGGCGGCGCGCTCGGCGTCGTCTTTCGATGTCTCGCCGGCGTTGAAGCGCAGGTTCTCCAGCACGGCGACCTGGCCGTCGGCGAGGCCCGTGACAGCGGCCTCGGCGGACTCGCCGACCGTGTCCGTCGCGAACGCCACGTCGGCGCCGAGGAGTTCACCGAGGCGGGCGGCGGCCGGGGCGAGCGAGAAGGCGGGGTCCGGGGCGCCCTTGGGGCGGCCCAGGTGCGAGGCGACGACCACGCGGGCGCCCGCCTCGGCGAGGGCCTTCACGGTGGGCAGGACGGCGCGGATACGGCCGTCGTCGGTGATCGTGGTGCCGGACAGCGGCACGTTCAGGTCGGCGCGGACGAAGACCCGCTTTCCGGCGACTCCGTCAGCGAGGAGTTCGTCGATCGTCTTCATTGAGGGGCTCCCGGAGAGGACTTGTGGTGCTCGTGATCGTAAGAGGGCCGTTTCGCACGTGAGTCAGGGCCCGGGCGGCGCGTCACTGCGCCGCCCGAGCCCTGCCGTCACATCAAGTGCCTGTTTCCGTCGATCAGAGCTGGTTGCCGACGAAGACCGTCAGGTCGACGAGGCGGTTGGAGTAGCCCCACTCGTTGTCGTACCAGCCGAGGATCTTCACCGACGTGCCTTCCTGGACCATGGTCAGGGAGGCGTCGAAGGTGCAGGAGGCCGGGTCGCTGACGATGTCCGAGGAGACGATCTGGTCCTCGGTGTAGAACAGGATGCCCTTGAGGTCGCCGTCCTCGGAGGCCTTCTTGAAGGCGGCGTTGACCTCGTCCTTGGTGACCTCGCGCTGCAGCTGTACGACCAGGTCGGTGGCCGAGCCGGTCGGGACCGGGACACGCATGGCGATGCCGTCGAGCTTGCCCTTGAGCTGCGGCAGGACCAGCGCGGTGGCCTTCGCGGCACCGGTGGTGGTCGGGATGATGTTCTCGGCGGCGGCGCGGGCGCGACGCAGGTCCGAGTGCGGGAAGTCCAGGATGCGCTGGTCGTTGGTGTACGCGTGGACCGTCGTCATCAGACCCTTGACGATGCCGAAGTTCTCGTCGAGGACCTTCGCCATCGGCGCCACACAGTTGGTGGTGCAGGAGGCGTTGGAGATGACGTGGTGGTTGGCCGGGTCGTACTTGTCCTGGTTGACGCCCATCACCACGGTGATGTCCTCGTCCTTGGCCGGAGCCGAGATGAGGACCTTCTTGGCGCCGCCGGCGAGGTGCTTCGCAGCGTCGGCCTTCTTCGTGAAGATGCCGGTGGACTCGATGACGATGTCGACGCCCAGCTCGCCCCACGGGATGTCGGCGGGGTTGCGCTCGGAGAGGACCTTGATGGTGTGGCCGTCCACGGTGATCGTGTCGGCGGTGTGCGACACCTCGGCCTTGAGACGGCCCAGGATGGTGTCGTACTTCAGCAGGTGAGCGGTGGTCGCGGTGTCACCCAGGTCGTTGACAGCCACGATCTCGATGTCTGCACCCTGCTCCAGCAGCGCGCGGAAGTAGTTACGACCGATGCGGCCAAAGCCGTTGATGCCTACGCGGATCGTCACGAACCGATCTCCTCGTTGGTACGCCGGCTCAGTGCCGGCGAGCTGTATGGGATGTCCCCGACCGCCTACGACCCTACCTCCCCGGGGCCCGTCGAGTGACATCGAGATGCCCTATACATGCCGGTGCGGTCCGTACCCGCCAGTAGGGGTACGGACCGCCCGGGTTTTACAAGCTGATTACCTTTTGAGCGGCCCCCCGATCATCTGATTTCAGACGTTCGGGGTGGCCTCTCCAGGGCCTGCCATCAGCCCTTCGGCGCAGTCGGCGCTCACTTCCTCAGCGCCGCCAGCGCCTTGCCGAGCAGGGCCGTGCGGTCGGCCGCCGCGGGCACCTGCTCCAGGCCGAAGCCCAGCAGCACGGTGTCGCTCGTGGTGACCGCGCCGAACGTCTTGAACAGTTCGCCGGACAGGCCCCAGTCCCGGACGACCGCCGGGCTGCCCGCGGGCGGGCCGGGGGTCTTCCACGCGCCGAGCGACGTCTCGAAGCCCTCGGTCGCGCCGGCGGTGCCGCCGGTGACCACCGTGGTGTTGTCGAGCAGCACGCCACGACCGCCGGAACCGGGGTCGGTGATGTAGCTGAAGGACACCTCGACCGACTTGCCGGCGTAGGCGGACAGATCGAACTCGACCTGCTTCCAGCCGTCGGAGGCACCGGTGAAGCTGTTCCAGGCACCGCTGGTGCCGGTCGGCGTGCAACCGCCGGAGCCCAGGGTCAGGTACCGCTTCAGCGCCGGGTGGGCCTGGATGAAGTACCCGGCCTCGCACTCGGCGGGCACGGCGGTGGAGGTGGCGCCGCCCGCCTCGGGCAGCGTCGTCCAGTCGTCCGCCCCGGCGGTGTGCGCCTCCAGGACCGCGTGGTCGTAGCCCTCCTCGGTGTTCCACAGGACCCGGGTGCGCAGCGTGGGCCGGTCGGCCGCGGTCACCGAGGTGAGGTCGATGGTGCGGGTGAGCCGGTTCCAGGCGTAGTCGGAGTGCGTGACCGCCGCCATCGACGCGCCCTCGTACGGGCCGTAGGGGTTGACGGTGCCGGGGTACTGGCCCGCCCCGGCGCTCGCGAACTGCGGGAAGGCGTCCGCGGGCAGGGCGTCGGAGGTGAGGCCGAACGACCCGGCCGTGTTGAGCGGGTTGCCGGGCGCGTCGCCGAGCGTTCCCGTGAAGCCCGCCAGCTTGCCGCTGCCCGCGAAGGACTTGGCGTCGGGCAGGGACGTACGGCTGTAGGCGCCCAGGTAGTACTGGCTGAAGTCGTTGGACAGGGTGCCGCCGCCGAGGTCGACGGAGCCGCCGGCGCTCTCGCCCGCCTCGATCAGCTTGCCGCCCTCATTGAGGTAGGCGCGCAGGGCGAGCTGGGTGGCGACACCGGGGCGCACGGCGCCCGTGTAGTGGACGACCTGCTTGAAGTGCTTCAGTACGCCCAGCGCGTCGGGAGCACCCTGGGTAGCGACGTCCCAGACGAGCGCCTTCTTGCCGTTGGCCTTCAGCGCGTCGACATAGGTCTGGGTCTGGGTCGCGGTCGCGCCCTCCTCGGCGACGACGAGGGTGTCGACCTTCGGCCGCTCGGCGATCGTGTAGGTGAAGCGCTCGCTGCGGGTGGGCTTGCCGCTCTTGGTCTCGCCGGTGAACCAGACCTCGACCTTGTCGCCGGGTTCGCCGTCCTGGACCTTCGCCCGGTACTCGTCGAACCAGAGGTTGTCCTCACCGCCGAACGTCTCTCCGCCCTTCCAGGGCCTGAGCGTCTGGTCGTAGGTCCGGCCGCGGCCGTTGATCCGGTACTTCAGCTCCTTGTCGCGCACGGACTTGCGGACGACGACGGAAATCTGCTGGTCGGCGCCGCGCGAGTACGACGTGGTGAAGGACGCCGGGGTGAAGTCGGGGGCGTCGAGGCCGACGGAGGACTTCGGCCGGTCGGGCTTCGCCGCGGACTCGGCGACGGAGAGCGCGAACGGGATGTTCTTCTCGAACTCCTGCTTGATCAGCTTCTCGTCGTCCGGGAACGTGAAGACGGAGGCGCAGTCCTCCGGCTTCCAGGCGTCGGCCGGGTCGATGTTCGACGCGGTCTGGCACGTCGACATCTCGGGGGTGAACATCGCCGTGCCGTTGACGTTGGCCGCGTGGCCGTCCGCCTCACCGTTGGTGGTGTACAGCTCCGAGGAGAGCTGGGGGTGGTAGCCGGGGACCGCGGGGTTCTCCGGGGTGCCGGCCAGCGCCTTGTAGAGCACGTCGTCCGGGGTGGGGGTGGCCACCTGCCAGCCGACGCCGTAGAGGATCAGTTCGGCGGCGGAGTGGTAGTTGATGCCGTACTCGAAGCCGATGCGCTTCTCGAAGGCGTCCAGGGCCTTGGTCTCGGGCTCGGAGCCCGGGCTCGCGCCGCGGTAGGTCTCGCTGGTGGGGAACGGGGACGAACCCTCGTTGTCGTAGCCCCACTTGTAGGCGAAGTTGCGGTTGAGGTCGACGCCGTCGCCGACGGTGATGGCGTGGTCGCCGTTGATGTCGCGCAGGTTCTTGCGCCACTGGCGGTTGCCGTCGGCCTTGTGGGTGAAGTCGTAGCCGTCCGGGTTGGCGGAGATCAGGAACCACAGCTCGGTGGTGTCAACGATCTTCTTGATCCGCTTGTCCGTCTTGTAGTTGTCCAGGTAGTGGTGCATCAGCCGCCGGGTCATCTCCGGGGTGATCCACTCACGGGCGTGCTGGTTGGACATGTACAGGACGGAGGGCTTGGCGCCGTCCTTGGTCTTCTTCGCGTTCTTGGTCAGCTTGAGCGCGAGGATGTCCTGTCCCTGGAGGGACTTGCCGATGGAGACCACCTTGGTCAGGGAAGGGTTCTCCTGACCGGTCCGGAGGATCTCCTCCTTGATGTTGCCGGCGCCGCTGTAGGGGCGGTAGACCCCGTCGCCCGCGGCGTCCACCCGGGCCTCCGCCTTACGGGTGAGCCTGTGCTCCTTGAGGTCGACGCCCTGCTCCTCCAGGGCCTTCGCCTGCTTGTCGGTGAGGTAGACCTCGACCGACGCGGTGCCCTTCTGCGGTGCCTGCTCGCTGAGTTCGTGACCGTCCTGCCCGGCCGCCAGAAGCAGGGGTATCTGCTTCTTCGTGACCTCGGCGCGGAAGACCTTGACCTCTTCCGCATCGCCGGAACCGTCGTTCTCGGCCGCCTGGGCGAACGGCGCGAGTCCCGCGCCGCCGCCCAGCAGGAGCACGCCGGCAGCGAGGATCGATCTCGCTCTTCGTCTCATGAGCCCCCCTTGTGTGGGTTCGCCACAGTGGCGAACAGACGCCAGGCTCATGTCAGATCAGGGTCACGTCAAGGGTGCCGCACAGGCCACACGAGGAATTCACCCCGTCACCGAAAAGCCGGCGCCGACAGCCCAACAGGGCGTCGGCACCGGCGAGTTCGTCGATACGGCGTTCGGGTGACGGATGGTCACCCGGCGAGGTTTTCGGCCATCTCCTCGGTGAGGCTCGACTCGGTCCCCGGGATGCCCAGGTCCTGTGCGCGCTTGTCCGCCATGGCCAGCAGCCGGCGGATACGGCCCGCGACGGCGTCCTTGGTGAGCGGCGGGTCGGCGAGCGCGCCCAGCTCCTCCAGCGAGGCCTGCTTGTGCTCCATGCGCAGCCGTCCGGCGGCGGCGAGGTGCTCGGGCACGTCGTCGCCGAGGATCTCCAGGGCGCGGCCCACCCGGGCACCGGCGGCGACGGCGGCACGGGCCGAGCGGCGCAGGTTGGCGTCGTCGAAGTTGGCGAGCCGGTTGGCCGTGGCCCGGACCTCGCGGCGCATCCGCCGCTCCTCCCAGGCCAGCACGGACTCATGGGCGCCGAGCCGGGTCAGCAGCGCGCCGATCGCGTCACCGTCCCGTACGACGACCCGGTCGACGCTGCGCACCTCACGGGCCTTCGCGGCGATCGACAACCGGCGGGCCGCGCCGACCAGCGCGAGGGCGGCCTCCGGGCCCGGGCAGGTCACCTCCAGGGAGGACGAACGGCCGGGCTCGGTGAGCGAGCCGTGCGCCAGGAACGCCCCGCGCCAGGCGGCCTCGGCATCGCAGGTGGCCCCCGAGACCACCTGCGGGGGCAGCCCGCGGATGGGCCGGCCGCGACCGTCGACCAGTCCCGTCTGACGGGCCAGCTGATCGCCGCCCGCGACGACCCGCACCACATAGCGCGAGCCACGGCGCAGTCCGCCGGGTGCCATCACGATCAGTTCGGAGCTGTGGCCGAAGATCTCCAGGATGTCCCGCTTGAGGCGGCGCGCCGCCATCGCGGTGTCCAGCTCCGCCTCGATCACGATGCGGCCGCTCACCAGGTGCAGCCCGCCCGCGAACCGCAGGATCGCCGAGACCTCCGCCTTTCTGCAGCAGGTCCGGGTGACGGGTAGCCGGGAGATCTCGTCCTTCACCGCTGCCGTCATCGCCATGGGCCGATCCTTCCATGCATCCGAAAAATACGGTCGTACGCGGCGGCCAGCAGCTCCGGATCATGCCGCGGAGATCCATCGGGCCGGGCCACCGGCGCCAGCTCGACCGCGGCGCCGAACCGCTTCGCGGCCTCGGTGAGCAAATCACGGTCGGGCACGGCAGCCTCGTCGGCCAGCACCACGTCCAGGGCGAGTTTAGGGGCGTGTCGTGCCAAAACCTCCAAATGACGCTGCGGGGAGAAGCCATCGGTTTCTCCCGGTTGCGGGGCGAGGTTCAGCGACAGCACGAGCCGGGCCTTGGTCTCGGTGAGGGCGTCGAGCAGCTCGGGCACGAGCAGGTGCGGGATGACCGACGAGAACCAGGAGCCGGGGCCGAGCACCACCCAGTCGGCGTCGAGGACGGCCTCCACCGCCTCGGGCACGGCGGGCGGGTCGTGCGGCACGACGTGCACGGACTGCACCTCGCCGGGGGTGAGCGCGACGGTCGCCTGGCCGCGGACGGTGTCGACGTCGTCGGGGCGCGCCGGGTCGTGCCCCTTGACCAGGGCCTGGAGCTCCAGGGGCACCGCGGACATGGGGAGCACGCGGCCCTGCGCGCCGAGGAGCTTGCCGACCAGGTCCAGCGCCTGGACGTGGTCCCCGAGCTGCTCCCACAGGGCGACGATCAGCAGGTTGCCGACGGCGTGGTCGTGCAGGTCGCCCTGGGAGGCGAAGCGGTGCTGGATGACACGGGCCCAGGTCTGGCCCCAGTCGTCGTCGCCGCACAGCGCGGCCAGCGCCTTGCGCAGGTCGCCGGGCGGGAGCACGCCCAGCTCGTCGCGCAGGCGTCCACTGGAGCCGCCGTCGTCGGCCACGGTGACGACGGCGGTGAGGTCGCCGGTGATCCGGCGCAGGGCGGCGAGCGAGGCGGACAGGCCCATGCCGCCGCCGAGCGCGACGACCTTGGGCTGGGCGCCACGACGGCGCGGCCGGCCGCCGCGGGCCTCGGCGGGGCCGGTCGTGCGTCCTTCCGGGGTGGTCCGGCGCAGTCTGCTCAGCCGCAGAGCAGCACGTCCGGTCATTCGCGGCCCATGTCGCGGTGCACGACGACGGTCTCGACGCCCTGGGAGGCGAGGCGGGCGGCGAGCTTCTCGGAGGTGGCGACCGAGCGGTGCTTGCCGCCGGTGCAGCCGACCGCGATGGTCACGTACCGCTTGCCCTCGCGGCGGTACCCGGCGGCGATCAGCTGGAGCAGCTCGGCGTAGCGGTCGAGGAACTCCTTGGCGCCGGGCTGGTTGAAGACGTACGCGGAGACCTCATCGTTGAGGCCGGTGTACGGGCGCAGCTCCGGGACCCAGTGCGGGTTGGGCAGGAAGCGCATGTCCACGACCAGGTCGGCGTCGACGGGGAGGCCGTACTTGAAGCCGAAGGACATGACGGTGGCCCGCAGCTCGGGCTCCTCCTCGCCGGCGAACTGGGCGTCCATCTTGGCGCGCAGCTCGTGCACGTTCAGGCTGGAGGTGTCGATCACCAGGTCGGCGTCGCCGCGCAGCTCGCGCAGCAGCTCCCGCTCGGCGGCGATGCCGTCGACGATGCGGCCGTCGCCCTGGAGGGGGTGCGGGCGGCGCACCGACTCGAAGCGGCGCACCAGGGCGTCGTCGGAGGACTCCAGGAAGACGATCCGGCGGGTGACGTTCTTCGTCTCCAGGTCGGCGAGGGAGTCGCGGAGGTTGTCGAAGAAGCGGCGGCCGCGGACGTCGACGACGACCGCGATCCGCGCCACGTTGCCCTGGGAGCGGGCGCCGAGCTCCACCATGGTGGGGATCAGCGCGGGCGGCAGGTTGTCCACGACGAACCAGCCGAGGTCCTCCAGACACTTGGCGGCCGTGGACCGGCCGGCGCCGGACATGCCGGAGATGATGACCAGCTCGGGGATGGCCGCCTCGGGGACCCCGGCTGTTTCGATGCCCGTACTCACGTGTGCTCCGTCTTCCTGTGGCGCTGGGTGCTGGGAGGCGTGGTCGCCCACCGCGCTGGGGGCCTGCCCGCGCTCCGCTGTGTGCTCTGGGTGCTGTTCTTCGGGGCGCTCGGGGCGCTCGTGGGGTTCTGGGCGCTGTTCGTGCTCGGTCATGTCTCCTGCCCTCGTCGCCGGTCCGGGGGACCCGCGGTGAACACCGCCACGGGCTCCACGGAGGTGTCCGTCGTGCCGGGCTCCTCTTCCTCCATGATCTCTCCAGTGGCGGTGTTCACGGCGGGTGCCGCCGGAGCCGCCTCCGCGAGGGCCGCGGCGATGGTCTCGGCCGTCTTGCGGCCTATGCCGGGGACCTCGCAGATCTGGTCGATCGTCGCGGCGCGCAGTTTCTTCAGCGAGCCGAAGTGCTTGAGCAGGGCCTGCTTGCGGGTGTCGCCGAGGCCCGGCACGTCGTCCAGGGGGCTCGCCCGGAACCGCTTGGCCCGCTTGGTGCGCTGGTAGGTGATGGCGAAGCGGTGGGCCTCGTCGCGGACGCGCTGGAGGAGGTACAGGCCCTCGCTGGTGCGGGGCAGGACCACCGGGTCGTCCTCGCCGGGCAGCCAGACCTCCTCCAGGCGCTTGGCGAGGCCGCACACGGCGATGTCGTCGATGCCCAGCTCGTCCAGGGCCCGGCGGGCGGCGGCGACCTGCGGCTGTCCGCCGTCGACGACGACGAGCTGCGGCGGGTAGGCGAAGCGCTTGGGGCGGCCGTCCTCCTCGGTGAAGGCGTCCTCGCCCTCGGCCCACTCGCCGGTCTTCTCCTTCTCGGCGAGGTAGCGCCGGAAGCGGCGGGCGATGACCTCGTGCATGGACCGGACGTCGTCCTGGCCCTCGCCGTGCCAGACCTGGGTGTCCCCGACACGGCCCTTGATCTGGAAGCGGCGGTACTCGCTCTTGCGGGCCAGCCCGTCCTCGAAGACGACCATGGAGGCCACGACGTCGTCGCCCTGGAGGTGGGAGATGTCGTAGCACTCGATCCTGAGCGGGGCGCTGTCGAGGTCGAGGGCCTCGGCGATCTCCTCCAGGGCCCGGGAGCGGGTGGTGAGGTCGGAGGCGCGCTTGGTCTTGTGCAGCACCAGCGACTGCTGGGCGTTGCGCTGCACGGTCTCCATGAGGGCCTTCTTGTCGCCCCGCTGCGGGATGCGCAGGGAGACGTTCGAGCCGCGGCGCCCGGTGAGCCATTCCTGGACGGGCTCGACGGGGTCGGGCAGCGCCGGGACGAGGACCTCCTTGGGCACCGAGTCGCCGGTCTCCTCGCCGTAGAGCTGCTGCAGGGCGTGCTCGACGAGGTCACCGGTGGTGACGGCCTCGACCTTGTCGGTGACCCAGCCGCGCTGGCCGCGTACGCGTCCGCCGCGGACGTGGAAGATCTGGACGGCGGCCTCCAGCTCGTCCTCGGCGACCGCGATCAGGTCGGCGTCGGTCGCGTCGGCGAGCACGACCGCGTTCTTCTCCATGGCCTTCTTCAGGGCCTCGATGTCGTCGCGCAGCCGGGCGGCCCGCTCGTACTCCATCTCCTCGGCCGCGTCCATCATCTGCCGCTCCAGGCGGCGGAGGTAGGTGCCGGTGCGGCCGGCCATGAAGTCGCTGAACTCCTCGGCCAGTTCCCGGTGGTCCTCGGCGGTGATGCGTTCGACGCAGGGGGCGGAGCACTTGCCGATGTAGCCGAGCAGACAGGGGCGGCCGGTGCGGGCCGCGTTCTTGAAGACGCCGGCCGAGCAGGTGCGGACGGGGAAGACGCGCAGCAGCAGGTCCACGGTGTCGCGGATCGCCCACGCGTGCGCGTACGGGCCGAAGTACTTGACGCCCTTCTTCTTGTGACCGCGCATCACCTGCACGCGGGGGTACTGCTCGTTCATCGTGACCGCGAGGTACGGGTAGCTCTTGTCGTCGCGGTACTTGACGTTGAACCGGGGGTCGAACTCCTTGATCCAGGAGTACTCCAGCTGGAGCGCCTCCACCTCCGTGGACACCACCGTCCACTCCACGGAGGCGGCCGTGGTGACCATGGAGCGGGTGCGCGGGTGGAGGCCGGCCAGGTCCTGGAAGTAGTTGGCCAGGCGCTGGCGCAGGCTCTTCGCCTTCCCGACGTAGATCACCCGGCGGTGCTCGTCACGGAATTTGTACACCCCGGGGGAGTCCGGGATCTGTCCCGGACTGGGGCGGTAGCTGGAGGGATCGGCCATGCTCCACACCCTACTGGCGGGGAGTGACAGCGCGGGGCGCCCGGGCAGCCGTCGGAGGGCGGCCGCCCAGGCCGGGGACTAGGGCCTGTTGCGAAAGTGACCTCTGCCGCGCGACGCCCGGCACGCACTCTCGCCGCACCGCCCGAAAGCCCGAGTACGCCCAGTACGAGGGCTTTCGGGCGGCACGCCGAGAGCACGCACCGGACGCCGCGCGGCCGCCCTCCGGGCGACGAGGCCACTTTCACAACAGGCCCTAGCGGGTCTCCAGGAACGTCAGGACGGCCAGGACCCGGCGGTGGTCGTCCGGTTCCTCCGGCAGCCTCAGCTTGCCCAGGATGCTCCGTACGTGCTTCTCGACGGTGCCCTCGGTCACCCACAGCCGCTTGCCGATGCCCGCGTTGGAGCGCCCCTCGGCCATGAGGCCGAGCACCTCGCGCTCACGGTTGCTGAGCATGGCCAGCGGATCGTCGCGGCGCTGCGCGGCGACCAGCTCCTGCACGAGTGAGGGATCCACCACACAGCCGCCCCGGCGGATGCGGTCGAGCGTCTCCAGGAACTCGTCGACGGCGGTGATCCGGCTCTTGAGCAGATAGCCGATGCTGCGCCCGCCGGCCAGCAGCTCCAGGGCGTCCTCGACCTCGACGAACGCCGACAGGACGAGGATCCCGACCGAGGGGTACCGCTCGCGGATGGCCCGGGCCGCCTTCAGACCCTCGGTGGACTGGGTCGGCGGCATCCTGATGTCGATGATCGCGATGTCCGGCACCTGCGACTCGACGAGGTCCATGAGCCCGCTGCCGTCGCCGGCCTGGCCCACCACCTCGTATCCGACGCGCTCGCACAGACTGGCCACTCCCTCGCGCAGGAGCACGTCGTCGTCCGCGAGCACCACCCGTCCCAGCGCCGGATGCTGATCGGCGTGCATTGGTCTCGGCCTCCCCCTGCCCGACCTGTTCTCTTCTCCACGGCAGCCTGCCTGAACGCGGTCTTACGGCTAGCTGGAAGCCTAGTTGGGGGAGAGCCGGGGCGACACCGTGAGGGCGGCACGTCATGCTCGAAAGAGTGCAGTCGCGGGTGGCCGGTTGTCTCGGCGGAGACGGATCGGCCGTTCTCCCGCGTGCTGGGCCGGACGGCCGTCTTCACCGTCCGGCACGACCGCCCGAACGTACGCCCGACCGAGTCCCGCACTCCCCCCCTTGAGGGTCTCGCCGCGTACGCTTCGGGCGGTCATGAACGTGACACGACGGCGTCCCCCGTCTCCGGGGGCGGTGTCAGCGGCAGGCGGACGCCCAGCGTCGTCCCGCTGCCCGGCGGGCTGGTCACGGTCAGCCGGCCGCCGATCGCCTCCACCCGGTCGATGAGCCCGATCAGTCCCGAGCCCCTGCCCGGCTCCGCTCCCCCGGCGCCGTCGTCGTGGATGACCACCTCCAGGACGCCGCCGGTGTCCTCGGCGGTGACGGTCACCACGCTCGCGCGCGCGTGTTTGACGGCGTTGGTCAGGCACTCCGACGTCACGTAGTACGCGGCCACCTCGACCGGCTCGGGGAAGCGGGGCGTGGAGAGCCGCAGGTCGAGTTCGACGGGGATCGCGGAGCGGCGGGCGAGGGAGCGCAGGGCGGGGCCGAGGCCGCCCTTGGAGAGGACGGCCGGGTGGATGCCGCGGGCCACCTGGATCAGGTCCTGGAACGTGTCGTCGAGGCCCTTGCCGAGGTGGTCGAGTTGCCTGCCGAGTTCCGAGCCGCGCTGCTCGACGAGGGTCTGCGCCATCCGCAGCTCCAGTTGGAGGGAGATCAGGCGCTGCTGCACGCCGTCGTGCAGGTCGCGTTCGATACGGCGCCGGGAGGCGTCGCCCGCGGCGACGACACGCGCGCGTGAGGCGGTCAGCTGGGCGCGGCTGTCGGCGTTGGCGATCGCGGTGGCGATGAGTTCGGTGAAGTCGGCGAGCCGGGACTCGGTGCCCTCGGGCAGCGGGTCGAGCAGCGAGGCCGCGACGACGACACCCCACAGCCGGCCCTCGACGACGATGGGGGCGCCCGCGGCGGTGCCCGACCGTGCGGCGCCGCGCGTGCGGGCCACCTCCCGCATCACCGTGCGCGCCGCCTCACGCCGGGTCAGGCGCGGCGCTCCGCCACCGCCGTCGGCGTGTTCGCGCGCGATGCCGAGGACCGTGACGTCGCCGTCGCTCTCGTAGCGCAGGACGGCCGCGGCCGTGCTCAGCAGGGCGCCCACCTCCTCAGCCACCTTCGCGAACACGTCGGACGGCGGCACCCCGCGGGCCACCTCGGTGGCGACGCGGCGCAGCGCGGCCTGTTCCCGGGCGGCGAGGCGGCTCTCGGTGACGTCGCGGGCGGCGGCGTAGATGAGGCCCTCCTCGGGGACGGGCCGGGCGCTCCACTGGAGCCAGCACTCGGTGCCGTCCGCGCGGACGTACCGGTTCTCGAACTCGGCGACGTCGGCGCCGCTCGCCAGCAGCGCGATCGCCTCGCGGGTGCTGTCGCGGTCCTCCTCGTGGACGAACTCGACGAGCGGCCTGGCGGTCAGGGTCTCGGCGGGATAGCCGAGGGTGCGTTCGAAGGCCGGGTTGACGCGTTTGAAGTAGCCGTCGAGTCCACTGATGCAGAGCAGGTCGAGGGAGAGGTTGAAGATGCCTTCCAGTTCCTGTTCGGCGCGCCTGCGGCGGCCGTGGGCGGCGGCGAAGGACGCCATGGTGTCGTTCATGCCGCCCAGCAGCTGGGCCCAGGTGCCGTCGAAGGCGTCGACGTCGGCCCGGTGTCCGAGGCGGCCGGCGTCGATCGCCGTGTTCATGGCCCGGATCTGGCCGGCCAGCCGTTCCGTGGTCACCCGCAGCTCCCGGAACGTGTCCGCGACGTCCCCGAGTTCGTCGCGGCCCGCGTAGCGGATGTCGTACGACAGGTCGCCCTCCGACAGGGCCCGCGCACCCGCGGCGACCTGTCCGAGGGGGCGGGTGATCGAGCGGCGCAGGGCCAGCGCGAGGACGGTGACGGCGCACAGGACGGCCAGGAAGAGGGCCAGTTCGCTGTAGGCGCGGGTGCGGGTGGCCCGCAGTTCGTCGTCGGCGGTGCGGGCGAGGTCCCGCATGGCCCGGTCCTGGATGTCCCGGAGGTCGTCGACGTACTCCCCGGAGTCGGCGAGCCAGGCGTCGTACGAGGGCCAGTCGGCGGGCCGGGTGTCGGAGTCGTCGAGCATGTCGCGGACCTTGCGGACGGCGCGGCCGGGGGCCTGGAACATGGTGCTGTGCAGATGGGCCCAGAGTTCCGCGGAGGTGTTCTGCTCGAAGGTGCGGAGCTGGGCCTTCTCCAGTTCGGTCCAGCGGCCGGCGGCGGTGGGGCGTTGGCCGGCGGGGACGCCGAACAGGATGGCGAGCTCGGCCCGTTCCCGTTCGGCGGCGGCGATGGCCTTCCGCAGCGCCACGTGGGCGTCGGCGGCGCGGCCCGCGGCCCGCGTGGGGCGGCCGGACTCCAGGGTGGCGACGGTGTCGAGCAGCACGTCCTCGATGGCGTCGTACCGCTGGGCGACGGTCTGCGCGTCCAGGGACGTCGTGCCCGTCTCCACGCGCAGCGCGTGCAGTTGCCGGTGTACGGCGTCGAGGACACCGGCGACGTCGGGCACCGGCCGGCCGGTGGCCTGCCGGGCGGCCCGGCGCAGCGCGGCGTCGGTGGCCCGCTGGGCGTCGGCGCGCTCGCGGGCGGTGCCCGGTTCGACGTGCAGCCGGGCCTGCACGGCGGCCATCCGCTCCCGGGCGACGGCGTCGGAGACGTCGCCGGTCGCGAAAGACACCGCGATCGCCGTGTCGAAGTCGCGCAGCGTCCGCGCCTTCTCCCAGTGCGACTTGGCGGCGAACACGGTGAACACCAGCAGCACGGTCACCGGCAGCAGCACGAGCAGCATCAGCTTGGCGCCGACCCGCAGCCGGGCGAGGAACGGCACCCCCGGCACACCCCTTCCCCACCACCGGCCCGCCGGGTCGTGCCGGGACACCCCCGCCCCGTCCCGGCCACCGGATCCCGCCGGCGCCGGGCGGGACGCGGGATCGGCCGGCCGCGCGGGCCGACGCGGACTGGGCACCCGCCCCTCGGGACGCCCTACCGAGGCACGCCCTGCCGGGGCAGGCCCCACCGAGGCAGGTCCTACGGAGGCACGGGCCGCCGGGGGATGGTCCGCCGGGGAGGTGG
>NZ_LIRK01000001.1 GCF_001419765.1 Streptomyces torulosus | reverse complement strand
GGTCCGCACGACGGTCGAGCGGTCGTCCGTGCGCCTGGGCCTCGGCGGTGTGAGCCGGGCGCTGCGCCTGTGAGGGACGCCCCCCTGCCCCATTGACAAGAGGCCACTCAAGTTTTGTGCTGGTGGTAGGAGCCATGGGTCGGCGGGCAGGCGTGCGGGCGCGGGAGCCACGGGCGCGACCCGGGTGGAACCTTGCGGGAAGGGGACGGCGATGGGGCGTGCGGTCGGAATCGATCTCGGGACGACGAACTCGGTGGTGGCCGTGCTGGAGGGCGGTGACCCGACCGTCGCCACGAACGCGGAGGGCCAGCGGACCACCCCCTCCGTGGTGGCCTTCGCCAAGAACGGCGAGGTCCTCGTGGGCGAGGTCGCCAAGCGGCAGGCCGTGACGAACGTGGAGCGCACCGCGCGCTCCGTCAAACGCCACATGGGCGACGGGGGCTGGCGCTTCCCCGAGCAGGGCTCCGTGGACGGCACCCGCCTGAGGGCCCAGGAACTNNGCGGGACGCCGAGGCGTACCTCGGCGACGACGTCACCGACGCGGTGATCACCGTCCCGGCGTACTTCGACGACTCCCAGCGGCAGGCCACCAAGGAGGCCGGGGAGATCGCCGGTCTCAAGGTCCTGCGGATCATCAACGAGCCCACGGCCGCCGCCCTCGCGTACGGCCTCGACCGGGGCGAGGAGCAGACCGTCCTCGTCTTCGACCTGGGCGGCGGCACCTTCGACGTCTCGCTGCTGGAGATCGGCGACGGCGTCATCGAGGTCAAGGCCACCAACGGGGACACGCATCTCGGCGGTGACGACTGGGACCAGCGGGTCGTCGAGTACCTCGTCAAGAGGTTCAAGGGCCACCACGGCATCGACCTCGGCAACGACAAGATGGCGCTCCAACGGCTCCGGGAGGGCGCGGAGAAGGCCAAGATCGAACTGTCCAGCTCCTCCGAGACGTCCATCAACCTCCCGTACGTCACCGCCTCCGCGGAGGGTCCGCTGCATCTGGAGGAGCGGCTGACGCGCGCCCAGTTCCAGGAGCTGACGGCCGATCTGCTCGACCGCTGCAAGACGCCGTTCCACCAGGCCGTGAAGGACGCCGGGGTGAAGCTCTCCGCGATCGACCACGTCATCCTCGTCGGCGGATCGACACGGATGCCCGCCGTGACCGAGCTGGTGAAGGAACTCACCGGGAAGGACCCGCACAAGGGCGTGAACCCCGACGAGGTGGTGGCCGTGGGCGCCGCGCTCCAGGCCGGTGTCCTCCGCGGCGACGTGAAGGACGTCCTGCTGCTCGATGTCACCCCGCTGTCGCTGGGGATCGAGACCAAGGGCGGCATCATGACCAAGCTGATCGAGCGGAACACCACGATCCCGACCCGGCGTTCGGAGATCTTCACCACGGCCGCCGACAACCAGCCCTCGGTCGGCATCCAGGTCTACCAGGGGGAGCGGGAGATCGCCGCGTACAACAAGAAGCTCGGCGTCTTCGACCTCACCGGCCTGCCGCCGGCGCCGCGCGGGGTGCCGCAGATCGAGGTGGCGTTCGACATCGACGCCGACGGGATCATGCACGTCTCGGCGAAGGACCTGGCCACCGGGCGCGAACAGAAGATGACCGTCACCGGGGGTTCCGCCCTGCCCAAGGACGACATCGACCGGATGATGCGGGAGGCCGAGCAGTACGCGGAGGAGGACCGGCGGCGCCGGGAGGCCGCGGAGACCCGCAACCAGGCGGAGCAACTCGTCTACCAGACCGAGCGGTTCATCCGTGACAACGAGGAGCGGGTACCGGCCGACATCCGCGGCGAGGTCGAGACCGCCGCGGCCGAGCTGAAGCAGCTCCTCGACCACCCCGAGGACACGGCCGCCCTCCGGGCCGGCATCGACAAGCTCGCCACGGTCAGCCAGCGCATGGGCCAGGCGATGTACGCGACGCCCTCCGGGGCGCGGACCGAGGAACCCCGCCCCGGCCCGGACCCCGCCGACGAGGAGGGCGTCGTGGACGCGGAGATCGTCGACGACGACAAGAAACCGAGGAACGGCGCGGCGTAGCTGAGCGGGGGCGGCCGGTCCGCCACCGGCACCGGGGCCGCCGGGGCCCGGGGCGGGCTCAGTACCGGCCGCGGTACTCGCGCAGCAGCTCGCGGGTGCGCTCCGCGGAGGCCGCGTGCGCGGCCATGTGGTCGAGGACCTCCAGATGGAGGGCGACCTCACGGCGCGAGTCGAGGTAGAGGGCGCCGGTGAGGTACTCCGTGTAGACCATGTCGGGGAGTTCCGGCTCCGCGAAGCGGAAGAGGGCGAACGGGGCGTACGTGCCCGGATGGGGGCCGGCGGCGAACTCGGCGACCTGGAGGGTCACATGGTCCTTCTCGGTGATGTCCAGCAGCCGGTCGATCTGGTCGCGCATGACCTGGGAGCGGACGCTCACCGGCCGTCTGAGCGCGGTCTCGTCCATGATCACCCACAGGTGCGGCGGGTGCTCGCGGGTGAGGAGCTTCTGCCGGGCCATGCGCAGCGACACATGCCGTTCGATGGTGTCGGGGCCGGTCTGCCCGAGGGTCCCCGCCTCCATCACGGCCCGCGCGTACTCCTCGGTCTGGAGCATCCCGGGCACGAAGTGCGGCTCGTACTGCCGGATCAGATGGGCCGCGCCCTCCAGGCTCACATACAGGCTGAACCAGTCGGGCAGCACATCGTGGAACCGCTGCCACCAGCCGGGCTTGTTCGCCTCCTCGACGAGCTTCACGAACGAGGCGACCTCGTGCTCGGCGACACCGTAGGTGGTGAGCAGGACCTGCACGTACGGGATCTTCAGCGCGACGTCGGCGGTCTCCATGCGTCGTACGGTGGCCGGGGCGACCCGCAGGACGCGCGCGGCCTCCTCGCGCTTGAGCCCGGCGGCCTCGCGCAGTTCCTGGAGCCGTCTGCCGAGCACCACCTGACCGACGGTGGGCGCGGGCCGCCGCTCACTCACGCCACGCCTCCCCACGCGCCGAAGTACGCGTCCAGTCTGTCATGTTCCGGTGCACATCTCATGAGGTCGAGCGGAACGGGAAGCCCCCGGTTCCGGTTCGACCACGACGACGCCGTGGCGGAAAACGCCACGGCGACCCCAAAGAGTAAAGGACGCATCCGAAGAGTGAGCAACGGTTCCCCAGCGTGACATCCGTCATGGCCCCCCGAAGCCGCCCGCCCGGACCCGGCACGACCCCCGAGTCGGCGGCCCGACCGCCGAGGTACCGGCCCGACCACCGAGGTACCGGCCCGGCCCGACCACCGAGGTACCGGCATGACCTCCGAGGTAATCGACCGCCGCGCCCCGTACGCGGCAAGGTGAGGGCAGCGGGTTCCGGGCCGGCGCACTCCGGCCCGGGGCCCGGCCCCGGCGGTCCGCACAGCCGTCCCCGGCCGACCCGCTGCCCAGCCGACCGACTCCACCTCGACGGAGGGTGATGCCCCATGTCCGCGACCCCGCTCGCCGCTCTCGCCCGGACCACCGACCCCCGGACCATGCTGCGCCGCTTCCTGGCCGCGGACGCCGCCGTGACCGGGGTGAACGGTCTCGCGTACCTCCTCGCCGCCGGGCCGCTCGGCCGGCTCCTCGGGGTCGGTCCGGGCCTGCTCGCCGCACTCGGCGCGTTCCTCACGGTGTACGCGGCGGGCGTGGCCCTGCTCGCCGCGCGCGGGCGTCCGCCGGTGCGGCCCGTGCACGTGGTCGTCGAGGCCAACCTCGTCTGGGCCCTCCTCAGCCTCGTCTCCCTCGCCCTGTGGCTCACGCCGAGCACGGCGGGCGTGGTGTGGACGGTGCTCCAGGCGCTGACGGTGGCCGGGTTCGCGGCGGCGCAGTACACCGCCCTGCGGGCGACCGGTGACTGACCGACCGTCACATGGACAGTGACTGGAGGTACTTGACCGTCGCCGGGTCGGCCGGGAGGAACGTCTCGATGGCCAGCTCGGCCACGGTCACGTCCATGGGCGTGTTGAACGTGGAGATCGAGGAGATGAAGGACAGCACCCGGCCGGCGTGCTCGATCCGCATCGGCAACGCGAAGGACACGCCCAGTTCCTCCCCGGGCTCCTCGTCGGTCGTGCCGGGCGGCAGCGGATACGCCGCGACCTCCTCGTACAGGGCGCGCAGCGGCTCCGAGCGGCGCAGGGCGATCTGGCGTTCCATCTGCTCCAGCAGATGACCACGCCAGGCCCGCAGATTGCGGATGCGGGGCGCCAGGCCCTCCGGGTGGAGGACCAGCCGCATCGCGTTCAACGGCGGCACCAGCAAGGACTCGGGGACGCCGTCGAGCAGCATCGCGATGCCCCGGTTGGCGGCCACCACGTGGTACGTCGCGTCGAGCACCAGCGCCGGGTACGGCTCGTAGCCCTGGATCAGGCGCTCCACGCCCTCGCGGAGGGCCGCCATCGACGGGTCGTCCAGCGGGGTCTGCGGATAGCGGGGCGCGTAACCGGCGGCCAGGAGCAGCGCGTTGCGGTCCCGTACGGGCACGTCGAGGTGCTCGGCGAGCCGCAGCAGCATCTCCTCGCTGGGCCGGGAGCGGCCGGTCTCCACGAAGCTGATGTGCCGCGCCGACGAACCGGCCCGCAGCGCCAACTTCAGCTGGCTGACCCGTCGTTGTTCCCGCCACGCCCGCAGCAGCGGGCCGGCGCCCCGGTCGGGAGGGGTGCCGGGACGACTCGTGGTGCCGGACGGGACAATGGTCATACGTCAGAACGTAGCCGAGGCGATCGAGGAGTGGCGCGTGTACGACCCGTGGAACCCGTCCTGGGAGGCGACGGCGGTGTACCGGGCGCGGGTAAGGGGATGCCTGCTGGGCGGGGCGGTCGGGGACGCGCTCGGCTACCCCGTCGAGTTCGCCTCGCTGGCCGTCATCCGCTCCACGCACGGCGACCGAGGGGTGACCGGCCTCGTCCCGGACGTGGACGGCGCGGTCGGGCGGGTCAGCGACGACACCCAGATGACCCTCTTCACCGTCGAGGGACTGAGGCAGGCGCACGAGCGGGCCCGCCGCAAGGGCATCGACGGTGCCTGGCCCCAGCTCGTCCGGGAGGCCTACGGCCGCTGGCTCGACACCCAGCGGCAGCCCGGCCCCGACCCGCGCGTGACCTCGGGGCTCGCCGCCCTGCCCTGGCTGTACGCCCGCCGCGCCCCCGGCAACGCCTGTCTGTCCGGCCTCGCCCAGGTCCACCACCCCGACCCGGCCACCCCCCTGGGACGCCCCGGCCCCGTCAACCCGGACTCCAAGGGCTGCGGCACCGTCATGCGCTCCGCTCCCTTCGGTCTGGCCCGCATCCCGGCCGGGGCCGCGTTCGACATGGCCGCCCGCTGCGCCCGGATGACGCACGGGCACCCCACCGGCGGGTACGCGGCGGGCGCGCTCGCCGCGATCGTCGCCCACCTGGTCGCCGACGAGTCGCTGGAGGGTGCCGTCCTGCGCACCCTGCGGCTGCTGTCCCGCCACCCCGGACACGAGGAGACCAGCACGGCCCTGAACCGTGCCCTCGACCTGGCCGCCGAGGGCGCCCCCACGGCCGAGAAGGTCGAGTCGCTCGGCCAGGGCTGGGTCGCCGAGGAGGCCCTCGCCATGGGTGTCTACTGCGCCCTCGCCACCCACAGCGTCAGCGAGGCCCTCCTCCTCGCCGTCAACCACTCCGGCGACAGCGACTCCACCGGCTCCATCTGCGGCAACCTCCTCGGCGCCCACTACGGCGACCACGGCCTCCCGCACGACTGGCTGGCCGCGACCGAGGGCCGCGCCGACATCACCGTCCTGGCGGACGACTTCGCGGCGGAGAGCGTACGGAAGTGACGGCCGGGTCCCCTCGGCGCGCATCCCGGCGACGAGCGCGGCGCCCTGCTCCGGGACCCCATCCGTCACCGACCCCGTCCGTCACCCGAGGGCGTACCGCCCGGCCGAATGCGTACGGCGCCGGCCGTCACCGTGCGGTGTGACCAGGACCGCGGCGGCCCTGCTGTGGCACGCTGAGAGGGACCGCACGTCATGGAGGGGACGTCACGGAAGGAGCGGGCCATGCCCGTCGAACCCTTGCCGCAGAAGGAGATCGAGGACCGGCTCGCGGAACTGCCGGGCTGGTCGCTGGACGGGGACCGGATCGCCCGCACCTACCGGCTGGCCTCGCACTTCGCGGCGACCGCGATGGTGGTGCACATCGCCCGCACCCAGGAGGAGCTCGACCACCACTCCGACCTCACCCTCGGCTACAACACCGTCTCGCTGACCGTCCACACGCACAGCGCGGGCGGCGCCCTCACCGAGAAGGACTTCGAACTGGCCCGGCGGGTGGAGGAACTCGCCCCCGGCCACGGGGCGAGCTGATCCGGTGCTCGACTACGACAAGGAGGCGGGCGACTACGACGCCCTGCGCGGCGGCGAGCCCCGCGCCGAGGCCGCCGCCGACGCCGTACTCGGACTCGTCCCCCGGGGCGCGCGCGGCCTGCTCGACGTCGCCTGCGGCACCGGCATCGTGACCCGGCGGTTCGCCGCGGCCCGCCCCGGGATGCGGGTGACGGGCGTCGACCTCACCACCGCGATGGCGCGCCGGGCCGCCGCCCGCCTCCCCGGTGCGATCGTCCTCGGCGACAGCCGCCGACTCCCCTTCCCCGATGACGCGTTCGACGCCGTCACCAGCGTGTGGCTCCTCCATTTGCTCGCGGACCCGGACGACGTTCGAAGGGTCGTCGGTGAGTGCGCCCGCGTGCTGCGTCCGGGCGGTGTGTACATCACCACCGTCGACAAGGGGGCCGCCCACAACGTCGGCAGCGACATCGACGCCGTCCTCGCCACCCGCCCCCGCAGTCCGGCCACGGACACCTCGGCGGCCGTCGAGAAGTACGCCGACGAGCACGGGCTGCGCCCCGTCGGCGAGGCCCGCTTCCCGGGCCGCGGCCAGGGCCGAAGCCCCCGCCGCGCCCTCATGGACCTGCGCCGCGGCTGGTTCGTCACCCTCCCGCCCGGCGATCCCCTCGCCGACGACTTCGCCGTACGCCTCGCGGCCCTCCCTGACCAGGACCGGCCCCGCCCGGACCCGGAGTTCTCGCTCCGGGCGTTCCGCAAGAGGTGACCTGTGCCGGCGGTCAGGTCACCGCCGGCCGCCGGAACTCCATGGTCCAGTTGGTCAGCCACGTCTGCCCGCCGTCGAGCGAGAACGCCTGCTCCCAGCGGGCGGCGGTCGCGGACACACCGGACCACACGAACCGCACCCGGACGTCCTTGCCCTCGTGCGTGTCGTCTCCGTGGAACTCGCCCCGACCGCCCTCGAACCGGCCGACGACCGGCGGGAACAGCCGCCCGCTGCGGCTGGACGACCAGTTCAGCGACCACACGCGGGCCTCCGGATCGAACAGCCGCAGCGTCAGCCCCTTCGACCCGAGGTGCGGCATGTCGATCTCGTCGATGTTCGCCGCCCCGTCGAACAGGGGTAGACAGCGGCTGGTGGCCGGGAACTCCTCCCAGTCGCTGTCCGGGTCGAGGAAGTCGGTGCGGCGGCGGTGGCGGACCTCCCACTCGCCGTGGAAGAAGTCGAAGTCGTGCGGGCCGCTCATGCCCGGCCCCCGGTGGTTCCGGCAGGCAGGGAATCAGCCAAGTAGCCGTCCAGATCGGGGAGTTGGGGTGCGAGCATATGGCGCACCCAGGCGTCGCGTTCGTGTGCGATCGGCGGCAGCTCCCAGACGCAGCCGATCCACGGCCGCCCGGTGGCCACGAAGCGCGCGGGATCGCGGTCGGGGCAGCCGAGGACGGGCTGGCCCGCCGCCGCGCCCCCGAAGTGCAGGACGTTGTCCCACACCCAGCTGTACGCGTTGAGATAGGCGCCGTCGTCCCCGCCCCGGTGCAGCACGACGAAGGTCACGGGCGGTGTCCCGTCCGGCTCCGGCAGCAGCTCGGGGAGGATCGCGTACGCGGCCTTCTCGACCTCGGGCGCGATGCCGGCCGGGTCCGCGGTGACGTGGTAGCGCTTGATGTGCCGGCCGGCCACCTCGACGGGCGGCGGCACGGTCAGCAGTTTCTCACTGAACGACATGACGCGACGCTAGGACCGCTTCCCTGACATCCTGTGTCAGTGAAGTCCAGCCGTCTCGTGTCGATCCTTCTGCTGCTCCAGACCCGGGGCCGGATGACGGCCGCCCGGCTCGCGGAGGAGCTGGAGGTGTCGGTCCGCACGGTCTACCGGGACATGGAGGCGCTCGCCGCCGCCGGTGTCCCGCTGTACGGCGACGCGGGCCACGCCGGCGGCTACCGCCTCCTCGACGGCTACCGCACCCGGCTCACCGGCCTCACCGGCCAGGAGGCCGAGGCCCTGTTCCTCGCGGGCGTCCCCGGCCCCGCGGCCGAACTCGGCCTGGGCGCGGTCCTGGCCGCCGCCCAGCTGAAGGTGCGCGCCGCCCTCCCCGACGCGCTGCGCCCCCACGCCGACCGGGTCGCGGGCCGGTTCCACCTGGACGCCCCCGGCTGGTACGCGGACGCCGACGACACCCCGTTCCTGCCCGCGGTGGCGGACGCCGTCTGGAACGGCCGGGTCCTGCACGTGCTCTACCGCCGCTGGGCCGAGCCCACCGACGTACGGCGCCGCCTCGAACCGTACGGGCTCGTCCTCAAGGCGGGCCGCTGGTATGTCGTCGCCGGCCCCGGCCCGCGCACCTACCGCGTCGACCAGATCCTCGAACTCACCACCACCGAGGAGGAGTTCACCCGCCCCGAGGACTTCGGGCTGGCCGCGTACTGGGCGGCGTACCAGCGCGACTTCCACGACCGGCTGCACCGCGCCGAGGCCGTCGTCCGCCTGGAGCCCGGCACCCGGCTCACCGGCCCGCAAGGACGCGCGGTGGACGCGGGCGGACGCCTGGACGCCGACGGTTGGACCCGGGCCACCGTCCCCGTGGAGTCCCTCGACCGGGCCCACGACGACTTCCTGCGGCTCGGCACCGCGGTGGAGGTCCTGGAGCCGGCCGAGCTGCGCGAGCGCATCGCCCGGACGGTCGCCGAACTCGCCGCGAGATACGCATCGCAGGGCGGCAACTCCGGTGCGACCGGCGGCGACTGAGGAAGCGGAACCCGTCTGTCCTCCCGGGAGGTACCCCGTGCAGCACCCGCACGCGCACCACAGACGTACGATCCGCAGGGCCCGCAGGACCATCACCACGCTGGCGGCGGCCGCACTGGCCGCCGCCGGACTCACCGCGTTCGGCGCGCAGCCCGCCGCCGCGGCCGGCGCACGCCAGGTCGAGAAGCTGGACCGGGGCGTGGTCAGCGTGCACACCGACGCCGGCAACCTGGTCAGTTGGCGCTGGCTCGGCACCGACCCGGACACCGTGTCGTTCAACGTCTACCGGGCCGGCACCAAGGTCAACGCGACCCCGATCACCGGGTCCACCAACTACTTCCACTCCGGCGCGCCCGCCCAGGCCGACTACACCGTGCGCGCCGTCGTGAACGGCGTCGAGCAGGGCGACTCCGTGCACGCGGTGCAGCTGCGCACCGGCTACACGGACGTGCCGATCAGTCCGCCCGCCGGCGGCACCACCCCGGACGGGGTGGCGTACACCTACGAGGCCAACGACGCCTCCGTGGGCGACCTCGACGGTGACGGCGCCCTGGAGTTCGTCCTCAAGTGGCAGCCGACCAACGCCAAGGACAACTCCCAGTCCGGCTACACCGGCAACACGATCGTCGACGGCATCAAGCTCGACGGCACCCGGCTGTGGCGCGTCGACCTGGGCCGCAACATCCGCTCCGGCGCCCACTACACCCAGTTCCAGGTGTACGACTACGACGGCGACGGCAGGGCCGAGGTCGCCATGAAGACCGCCGACGGCACCCGGGACGGCACGGGCGCCGTCATCGGCAGCGCCTCCGCCGACCACCGCAACTCCAGCGGCTACGTACTGACCGGACCCGAGTACCTGACCATGTTCAACGGGCAGACCGGCAGGGCCATGCAGTCCGTCGACTACGTCCCCGGACGCGGCACGGTCTCCTCCTGGGGCGACAGCTACGGCAACCGCGTCGACCGCTTCCTCGCGGGCACGGCGTACCTGGACGGCGCCCGCCCCTCGCTCATCATGGCCCGCGGCTACTACACGCGTACCGTGATCGCCGCCTGGGACTGGCGGAACGGCGCCTTCACCCGCCGCTGGACCTTCGACACCAGCTCCTCCACCAACAGCGGCAAGGGCTACGACGGCCAGGGCTCGCACAGCCTGTCCGTCGGCGACGTCGACAACGACGGCCGGGACGAGATCGTGTACGGGGCGATGGCCGTCGACGACAACGGCAGCGGCCTGTGGACCACCAGGACGGGCCACGGCGACGCCCAGCACCTCGGCGACCTCGACCCCTCCACCCCCGGCCTGGAGTACTTCAAGGTCTCCGAGTCCACCTCGCAGCCCGCCGCGCTGTACATCGACCCCGCGAACGGCGCGGTCCGCTGGAAGCTCGCCGCCTGCTGCGACAACGGCCGGGGCGTCGCCGGGGACATCCACGCGGGCAATGACGGCCCCGAGATGTGGTCCGCCTCCGACACCTCCATCCGCGACGAGGCCGGCGCAACAAAGGGCCGGGAGCCGTCCTCCGTCAACTTCCTGTCCTGGTGGGACGGCGACCCCGTCCGGGAACTCCTCGACGGCACCCGCATCGACAAGTACGGTCCGTCCGGCGACACCCGGATGCTGACCGGCTCCGGGGTCTCCTCCAACAACGGCACCAAGTCCACTCCCGCCCTCTCCGGCGACATCCTGGGCGACTGGCGCGAAGAGGTCGTCTGGCGCACCAGCGGCAACACCGCCCTGCGGATCTACTCGACCCCGGTCGAGACCGGCACCAGGATCACGACCCTGCTCCACGACACCCAGTACCGCACAGGACTTGCCTGGCAGAACACCGCGTACAACCAGCCCCCGCACACCAGCTTCTTCATCGGCGCCGGGATGCCCACGGCGCCCCGACCGGCGGTCCACACGCCCTGACCGGTATGACGACGCAGACACGAACGGGTGTATTTTCGGCCGTCCTGCTGACGTCGGCGGCCCCGGGCGGGATCATCGTCCGGCCCGCCCCGTCCAGCACGCCGTCACCTCCAGGGCAGCGGCCGAGAAAGACCGTCGATGACCTTGTCCCGTGTCGTCACCGCCGCACCGGCGATCATCATGCTCGTCGCCGCCACGGTGATGCTCCTCTGGTGGATCCGGCACCGTGACGACGAATGAATGAGGGCGCGCGCCGTGACCGGCGCGCGCCCTCGTCGCGTCCCGCTCGGGTGTCAGGTCACCGTGCAGGACTGGTCACCGAGCCGGAAGGCGGTCGGTCTGCCGTTCGTCCCCGACCAGCTTCCGGTGAAGCCGAAACTCACCGACGATCCCGCCGCGACGTTCGCGTTCCAGGCGATGTTCTTCACCGAGACCGCGGCACCCGACTGGGTGTGGGCCGCGTTCCACAGCTGCGTGACGCTCTGGCCGTTCGGGAAGGACCAGTTGAGGGTCCAGCCCGACCAGGCGCTGGTGCCCGTGTTGGCCAGCCGCACATCGGCCTGGAAGCCGCCCGACCACTGGTTGGTGATCTTGTAGGTCACCGCGCAGGCGCCCGTCGGCTGTGGTTCCGGATCGGGATCCGTGCCGCCGCCCCCGCCGCCGCCCGTGTCGGAGGTGTCGCCGTAGATGACACCGCGACCGTTGGTGGAGAGGTACACCCGGCCGTAGACCCGCGGGTCACCCGTGATCGCCGCGCCGGTCCAGCCCCACTGATGGGCGTCGTCGTTGATCCGCGTCCACGTGGCGCCCTTGTCCGTCGAGCGGAAGATGCCCCGCACCCCGCCGATCTTGGCGCTGGTGTACAGCGTCTGGTACGAGGCGCCCGCGGCCGCCTTGCCGAAGCCGATGGTGTCGGCCTGCGCGACGTTCGACAGCTTGGTGAAGGTGGCGCCGCCGTCGGTGGAGTGCCACAGCCCGTACGCGCCACCCGTCTCCCCGCCCGCGAGCCACACGTCGCCCTTGGTGCCGGGCAGCGCCTTGAAGCGGACGCTGTCACCGCTCGGCAGGCCGCTCGCGTTCGACGCGGTGAACGTTGCGCCGCCGTCCGTGCTGACGTAGAACTTCCCGGACTTGAAGCCGTAGAAGGTCTTCGGGTCGACCCGGTCGGACTCGACGATCGCGCCGGACGGTATCCCGCTCGACTCCTGCCACGACGTCCCGAAGCCCGTGGTGTACCGCACGCCGGTGCCCGCCGGGCTCCACACGAAGCGGCTGCCGTCCGCGCCGGCCGCGACCGTGCCGCCGCCGCTCACCCCCGAAGGGTCGGTGCCCGCGAACCAGTTGGCGCCGTTGTCCGTGGAGAACGCGATGTGCGGCCCCGAGTCCAGGTCCCCCACCCGGACCACGGTGTTCGGGTCGGTCTCGGCGAAGTCCAGGCTGGTCGTCGTCGTGAAGTTCGGCTGGGTGAACATCATCGACGGGACCTTCGTCAGATCCGTGTGCCGGAAACCGCCGATGTCACCGAGCGCGCTGAGCAGCGGGGCCCCGGACGGGGGAGAGGCGAGGTCGTTGACGGCCGTCTCCTCCAGGCCCCGCACCATGGGCTTCACGGTGAACTTGGCGCCGCTGTCCCAGTTGGTGAGGTTCTCGGTGCCGTAGATCGTCGCGCCCGTCCCGTACATCATGCGGTTCGAGTCGAACGGGTCGATCTCCAGCGACTCCGTCATCCAACCCAGCTTCGGCGTCTGTTCCGGCGGCGACGGGTTCGCGCCCCACGTGAGCCACGGCGACGACGAGACGTCCATGGTGAAGCGGTTCTCACGGTTGGGGTACGAGGTGTAGTCCCATGCCTTCGTCCAGGTCGCGCCCTTGTCGGTGGAGCGGAAGATCTGTGTGTCCGGCCACCAGGAGCTGTACGCCGTCGCCATCACCGTGCCCGGCTTCTGGCGGTCCACCGTGAGTCCGCTGAAGCCGAAGTACGTGTCGGCCTCCGCCACCGGGCTGATGTTCGTCCAGGTCCCCGTCGCCGTCGCGTAGCGGTAGAGCCGGCCCTTGCCGCCGTCGTACGGGCCGCCCGTGTCGCTGTACGCGACATACAGATGGCCGTTCGTCGCGTCCAGGACGCCCTTGTGGGCCAGTTGGCCGGTCGGCTGCCCGGCCACCCGTGACCAGGTCGCGCCCGCGTCCGTCGACCGGTAGACCGCGTTCTCCTTGTCGGCGACACCCACGTAGATCGTCTTCGTGGCCGTGCCCGCGCCGCCCGTCGACTCGTCGAACGTGACCCAGACGATGCCCTGGTTGTCGCTGGAATACCCGCTCGTGTCGGACGGGTCGGCCACGTAGTTGCCGACGTTCGGGAAGTTGGTCACCTGCGACCAGGTGGCCCCCGAGTCCGTGGACCGCCACAGCCCCTTCCCGCTGGGCGCCCCCAGATACAGCACGCTGTTCCTGTGAGGGTCCACCGCCAGCCGCTCGCCCATGCCGCGCCCCGGCATGTTCCCGCCCAGCTTGAACGGCAGATTCGCCTTCAGCCAGCTCGCCCCCCGGTCGGACGAGCGGTAGATCGCGCCGTTGCCCGGGTCCCAGCTGTTGGTGTACGTGCCGGCCGCCACGTACACCTTGTTCGGGTCGACCGGGTCGGAGGCGAGGCTCACCACACCCGTGTGCCCCCAGTCGTCCCAGCCGACGGAGTCCAGCAGCGGCGTCCATGTCTTCGACGACTCCACCCAGCGGTACGCCCCGCCGATGTCGGTCCGGGCGTACGCGAGGTTCTTCTCCTTGCGGTTGAACACGATGCCGGGCACGAACCCGCCACCGTCGATACGGGCGTTCTTCCACGTGTACGTGTCGGCGGCGATCGATACCTTCTCGCCGGCCCGCTCGGCTTGCTCCGCCTGGCCGGCCCGCTCGGCGGCCAGCGCGGGTGGGGAGCCCGCGAGGAGACCGGCCGCGAGGGCCAGGACGGTGGTGAGGATGCGGGTTCTTCGCACGGTGAAGTCCTCTCCGGAAATGTGGGGGGAGGGAGGGATGGACGGGGCGCGAACGGCCGGGCGGCCCCCTGTGCGGGTGGGGACCGCCCGGCCCAGGTCCTGCCCCCGCCGGAGCGCAGGACCTCGTACCCGGAGCTTCAGCGGGGACTTATTCGAGGAGCTCCGCGTACGCACCCATGGCCAGGGCGATGTCCGCCTGGGCCCAGAACCGGTGGTACGTGAACGACGGCGCGGCGCCACCCGCCAGATACGCCTCGATCTTCGACCAGGCCGGGTCGTCCTCGTAGAACGACCGGATCGACTCGAACGTCGACGACGAGTTGATCGCGTCACCGTTCGGCATGGTGCCCGTCCACCCGCTCGGCACGTACACCTTGTCGTCGAACCGGTTGTAGTCGGTGCGGGTCTCCGGGACGGCGACACCGAGCCCGTCCTGGTAGTGCTCCCACATGCCGTCGAGCAGCGCCTTGGCGACCCGGGCCGCGTCGGCGTCACCGGAGCGGTCGGCGTAGTACGTCAGCGTCTTGGCGTACGAGCCCGCCACGCCGACGTCGTCGGTGTAGTCGGCGACGGTGACGTGCAGCCCGCTGTTGGAGCCGGGGCTGGACGGGTTCCAGGTGTTCGGGGCGCCCGACCACTGGAGCGTGGAGGGAATCCGGTACGTCCCGTCGGGGTTGATCGTGGTCTTGGACAGAGCCCAGTCGACCCACTTGTCGAGCACCGTCTTCGCGGCGGCGTTGCCCGTCTGCTGGTAGTACTCGGCAACCCGCTCCATGGACCACGCTTGGAAGCCGAACCACTGGTTGGACGGCGGGTCGTGGTACACCGGCTTCTCGTCGTAGTACATGCCGTAGAAGGTCGGCGTCCCGGCCGGAGGCGTCGCGTACCGCCCCGCCCAGCTGTTGGTGGCGCCGCCCGCGATCGCGCCCTCGTTCGACTGGAGCCAGCGGTAGAACTCGATCTGCCGGTCCAGGGACTTGGCCCAGTCCGCCTGCCCGGTCGCCGACTTGGGCTTCAGCGGGGCGTAGTTGGCGAGGGCGTACGCGGCGAGCGGGTTCTGGTAGCCGCCGTGCGCGTGGCTGGAGCCGATGCGCCAGGCCCAGCCGGCGTTGGTGTCGGTGGCGCCGCCCCACGCGTAGTACCAGGAGAGCAGGTAGAAGGAGGCGTCCTTGCCGGTGCCCGCGGGGCACGTGGTCGGTCCCACGCAGTTCCCGACCTTCTTGAAGTACTTGTCGTACATCGCGTAGCGCAAGTAGTCGCCCATCTTCGCGGCCTTGCCGACGGTCGCGGAGACGTCACCGCCCTTGCCCTGCTGCTTGGCCCAGACGTCCGCCCAGTACGCGGCCTGCACGGCGCGCGCGTCGGCGTCCGGGGCGTTGGTGAACTTCCACTGCTTGGCGTAGGAGGCGTCACGGGTGAACAGGTCCAGATACCCGTTCCTGCCGCCGTACTTGAACTGGTCGCAGGTGGGCTGCGGGATGGTCTCCCACACCGACTCCTGCGGTCCGCGCTGGAAGGTGTTGATGTACGACGGGCCGGTGTCGGCCGGTCCGGCCTCGCACTTGCCCGGCGCGTTCCCGTAGCCGTAGACGTTGTCCACGTCCTGGATCCAGTGCATGCCGTAGATGTCGTCCGTGTTGTAGGCGCTCTTGAGCTCCGCGGCGATCGGGTCCGAGCCGACCGAGACCGACGTGTTGAGCTGCGCCGGGTACTCATTGGGGGTGTCGTGCTCGGGGGCGTACGTCGCCGGCTTGTTCGCCGTGTAGAAGGAGTTGGTCGGCTGGTCGGCCTTGGTGGGGATCATGTACTTCTCCATGATCTCCCAGGCGCCGTTGAACTTGGACCAGTCGCCCGTGACCTTGCCGTACATGGCCTGGAGCCACAGGAGGTAGCTGTACGCCTCCGAGGTGGTCTCATGGCCGTGGTCCGGCGCCTCGACGATCAGCGTCTCCACCGAGTGGTACGGGATGCCCTCGGGGGAGAAGTAGCCGTTCGCCGGGTTGGTGATCTTGCCGTACAGCTCCAGGAAGCGGGCGTCGTACACCTTCGACGCCGCCAGCTGCGTCACCGTCACCGCGCCCTTGGCGTGGCCCGTGGCCGTCGACTCGAAGACCGCGGCACCCGTGCCCGAGGAGTCGGCCGTGACGGTCACCTTCTGGGCCGTGTTCCAGTTCTGCGGCGTGAACGTCAGCGACGCGCCACCCGTGACCGACAGGCCCGAGTTGCCGGAGGCCCGCGCGGTCGTCACCGTCACATTGCCCGACGGCTGGGTCGAGAGCTTCACGTCGTACGTGCCCGCCTTGCCCTGCTGCACGCCCAGTTGGGTCGGTGAGACCACCACCGCGGGGCCCGAGGCGACCGTGATGCCGACCGGCGCGGAGTCCGCCGACGCGCCCAGGCTGTCGTACGCCTTGGCGACCAGCGAGTGGCTGCCCACGGACAGACCGGTGGCCGAGAAGGTGTACGGCGAGGTCGTGTCCGTGCCCAGCAGCTTGGTGTCGTCGTAGAACTCCACCTTGGTGATGGTCGCGTTGTCCGCGGCCGCCGCGGTGGCCGCCATCGGCACCGGGTCGCCCTGCGAGTACGTGGCACCCGCGGTCGGGCTGGTCAGCACGGTGATCGGCGGCTGATGGGCGCCGACACACGCGGTGCCGTTGATCGCGAAGTTGGTCGGCGCGGTGTTCGTGCCGCTGTAGGTGAACTGGGCGCCGGTGCTCACCGCGGCCCCGACGGCGATGGTGCCGTTCCAGGACGCGTTCTTCGCGGTCACCGTCTTGCCGGACTGCGACCAGGTGCCGCTCCAGCCGCCGGTGAGCGTCTGGTTGCCCGCGTAGGAGTACGTGAGGGTCCAGCCGTTGATGGCCTCGGTACCCCGGTTGGTGAGGGTCAGCTCGGCGGTGAAGCCCGAGCCCCAGTCATTGGTCTTGTAGTCGACGTTGCAGGCCACGGCCGCCGCGGCGGCGGGGGACGATCCCGTGCCCAGCATCGTCAGGGGTAGAGCGAGGGCCGCGACCGCGGCGGTCCACAGGCGCCGTGCGGTACGGCGTCCGCGTCTGGGGTGCATGCTCTGGTTCCTTCCGTGCGGCTCTTACGAAGGTGGGGGCGGAGCAGCAACAACAAGCCTTGAACCAGTGGGAGCGCTCCCATATTGAGGAGAGGGGTGCAGGCGGTCAAGGTGCTTGAAGAGTCGAAAAGATTCGATGACGGGCGAAAAGATTTGTGGTGGGCAATAACGCAACACCCCTGTCTTTTACCGTCGCTTGGCGCTACCTTCACCAGCACCAGTGGGAGCGGTTCCACCAGTCGACGCGGCCGTCACGGCGCGCCCGATCTGCAAGGAGTCGCTCATGCGCCACCCTCCGCGTTCAGGTCTTTTACTCGTCGCCGTGAGCGGGCACGTCCCGCCGGACGGTGACGGGCCGCCGGTGTCCGAGCTGCCCGGCGACAGGGTCGTCCGGCGGGTTCGCGGACACCTGTGAGCTGGGTCCGCGGCCGTGGAACCGACCCACCCCGCCCCGTGGCGATCCGCTTTTCGCCCGGGCCGGAACCGGAGCACATGGCCGGCTTCGGCCGACCCGGCCTGAACTCCGCCCGCGACGACAGTCCCATGTCGTCGGGCGTCGGGCCGAGCGAGCGTCCCCGCCGCCTCGGCGGACGGGCACCCCGCACGACCCCCTACGGAACCTCCACGTACACCCCACTACGGAAGAGGAAACCCGCACTCATGAGCCGTACCAGAACAGCACTCCTCGCGGCGATGGCGCTGGTCGCCGGCGCCGCCGGGACCGCGGTGGCCGCCGTGCCGGACGACTCCGGCATCCGGGCGATCCCCTGCACCGTCGACTACAAGGTGCAGAACCAGTGGTCCACCGGCTTCACCGCCGCCGTCACGATCACCAACAACGGCGCCGCGAAGTCCTCGTGGTCCGCGAAGTGGTCGTACGCGGGCAACCAGCAGGTGGGCAACGGCTGGAACGCGAGAATCTCCCAGAGCGGCAGCGCGGTGACGGCCTCCAACGAGACGTACAACGGGTCGCTCCCGACCGGCGGTTCGGTCAGCTTCGGCTTCAACGCCTCCTACAGCGGCTCCAACGCCCTCCCGGCGACCTTCACGCTGGACGGGGTCACCTGCAACGTCGACGACGGCGGCGGCGGTCCGGGCGAGCCGGGCCCGGGCAACCCCGGCTCGCGGGTGGACAACCCGTACGCCGGCGCCAAGGTGTACGTGAACCCGGAGTGGTCCGCGAACGCCGCAGCCGAGCCGGGCGGCAGCCGGATCGCCAACCAGCCCACCGGTGTGTGGCTGGACCGCATCGCCGCCATCGCGGGCGCCGGCGGCAAGATGGGGCTGCGGGCCCACCTCGACGAGGCGCTGCGCCAGAAGGGCTCCGACCAGCTCGTCGTCCAGCTGGTGATCTACAACCTGCCGGGCCGTGACTGTTCGGCCCTCTCCTCCAACGGCGAGCTCAAGGCCGACGAGATCGACAAGTACAAGACGCAGTACATCGACCCGATCAAGGCGATCCTCGCCGACCCGAAGTACGCCTCGCTGCGCATCGTCACCACGGTCGAGATCGACTCGCTGCCCAACCTCGTCACCAACACCGGCAGCCGCCCGACGGCCGTGCCGCAGTGCGACGTGATGAAGGCCAACGGCAACTACGTCAAGGGTGTCGGCTACGCGCTCAACAAGCTGGGCGACGTTCCCAACGTCTACAACTACGTCGACGCCGGCCACCACGGCTGGCTCGGCTGGGACGACAACTTCGCTCCCTCCGCCGCCATCATGAAGGAGGCGGCGACCGCCGAGGGCGCCACGGTGAACGACGTCCACGGCTTCATCACCAACACGGCCAACTACAGCGCCTTGAAGGAGAACAACTTCACCATCAACGACAACGTGGCCGGCAAGTCGGTCCGCGAGTCGAAGTGGGTCGACTGGAACCGCTACGTCGACGAGCTGTCCTTCGCCCAGGCCTTCCGGACGCAGGCCGTCTCGGCCGGCTTCAACTCGAACGTCGGCATGCTGATCGACACCTCCCGCAACGGGTGGGGCGGCACCGCCAGGCCCGCCGGACCGGGCCCGAAGACCACCGTCGACACCTACGTCGACGGCGGGCGCTACGACCGTCGCCTCAACACCGGCAACTGGTGCAACCAGTCCGGGGCCGGTCTCGGCGAACGCCCGCAGGCATCCCCGGCGACGGGGATCGACGCCTACGTGTGGATGAAGCCGCCGGGGGAGTCCGACGGGGCCAGCTCCCAGATCCCGAACGACGAGGGCAAGGGCTTCGACGGCATGTGCGACCCGACGTACACGGGCAACCCGCGCAACAACTACAACATGTCCGGCGCCCTGCCGAACGCGCCGCTGTCCGGGCACTGGTTCTCCGCCCAGTTCCAGCAGCTGATGCGGAACGCGTACCCGGCGCTGTGACCTCCGCCGGCTGAGAGGATCCGCCAGGGGCGCGCGCTTCCCCCACTCCCTGGCGGGTCCGGCCGCACGGCACACCCGCACGCGCGACGGCCGCCCGCCCCCGTTCACCACGGGGGCGGGCGGCCGTGGCCGTTTCGGTGGCATGGTGGTGTGACGCACGTCACTGTGACGTGGGTGGGTGGGGCGATGAGTTCCGGACGGCAGCCCGGTCTTCACCGCCGTACACCCCGCACGGACGAGGAGACCGCCCCATGCGCATCGTCATCACCGAGTTCATGAGCCTGGACGGCGTCGTGCAGGCCCCCGGCGGCCCCGAGGAGGACACCGACGGCGGCTTCGCCCACGGCGGCTGGACGCAGGAGTTCTTCGACCCGGAGGTGGTCGGCGGCGCCTGGGACGAGGCGCTGCGCGCGGCCGACGCGCTGCTGTACGGGCGCCGCACATGGAAGGCGATGGCCGGGGCCTGGCCCGAACGTGCCGGTGACCCCTTCGCCGACCGGATCAACGCCCTCCCCAAGTACGTGGTCTCCAGCACCCTCGGCGACGACGAGCTGACGTGGAACACCACCCGCGTCCCCGGTGAGGAAGCCGTCGCCCACATCCGCAAGCTGCGCGAGAGCGAAGGCGGCGACCTGCTCGTCATGGGCAGCCCCAGCCTCGCCCGAACCCTCCTGCACGAGGGCCTCGTCGACGAGCTGCGGCTGATGGTCATGCCGGTCGTCCTCGGCGGCGGAAAGACGATCTTCCCCGACGGCGGCGCCAAGCACACCCTGAAGCTGGTCTCCACGGTCACGAGCCCCACGGGAGTGAACGTCTGTGTCTACCGGGCCGCCGACAAGGGCTGAAGCCCGGAGGTTTTGCCGTTACGGCAAGGGAGGTTGCCGTTCGGTGGTGCGTCGGCGCAGGCTGACGGCAACCGGAAGAGAGGCTCACCACCATGGGACACCACCACCAGCACGGCCAGGGCCACGGCCACGGTCAAGGGCACGGGCGTCACGACCACACCGACATCGACTGGGCCGAGCTGGCCGAGCACCTGGAGGAGCAGGCGGAGCTGTTCGCGCCGCTGAACCGCCAGGCCGCCGCCTGGGTGGCCGCGCGGCAGCCGGAGCCCGGGCTCGTCGTCGACGCGGGCAGCGGTCCGGGCGTGGTGAGCACGCTGCTCGCCGACACGTTCCCCGGCGCCCGGATCGTCGCCGTGGACGGCTCGGGGCCGCTGCTGGAGCGGGCCCGGTCCCGGGCGGAACGCCTCGGCGTCGCCGACCGGTTCGCCACCCTGGAGGCGGACCTCCCCGCGGGTCTGGCCGAGTTGGAGTACCCCGTGGATGTGCTGTGGGCCAGCCGCAGCCTGCACCACCTCGGTGACCAGCGGGCCGGCCTCGCCGCCTTCGCCGAACGGCTGGCCCCGGGCGGGGTGCTGGCGCTCGTCGAGGGCGGGCTGCCCTCGCGGTTCCTGCCGCGGGACATCGGCATCGGCCGCCCCGGACTCCAGTCCCGGCTCGACGCGGTCGAGGAGCTGTGGTTCGGCGAGATGCGGGCCGCCCTGCCCGGCACGGTCGCGGAGGCGGAGGACTGGCCGGGCCTGCTCACCGCCGCGGGCCTGCGCGACGCGACCTCCCGCACCTTCCTGCTGGACCTGCCGGCCCCGGTGTCGGAGGCGGCACGCGCCCACGCCCTCACCCTCTTCCGGCGGCGCCGGGAGACACTCGCGGAGTACGCGGACCACCTCGACCCGTCCGACCTCTCCACCCTGGACCGGCTCCTGGACCCCGACGACAAGGCGAGCCTCCACCACCGCCCCGATGTGTTCGTCCTCGCGGCCCACACGGTCCACCTCGCGCGCGCGTGACGCGGGCGCGGCGGCGGTGGCCGCCCGTGGCCACACGAAACCGCCCGCCGGAGTACCTCCGGCGGGCGGTTCCGTCGGTCGCGGTGGAGTGGACCTCAGGCCATGTCGAAGGTCGCCGGGTCGGGACCGATGCGGCGGTCCTCGTTCAGCGCGCTGATCGCGGCGATGTCCTCGGTGTCCAGGGAGAAGTCGAAGACCTCGATGTTCTCCTTGATGCGGGACGGGGTCACCGACTTGGGGATGACCACGTTGCCCAGCTGGAGGTGCCAGCGCAGCACGATCTGGGCCGGGGTGCGGCCGTGCTTCTGCGCGATGGCGATGATCGCCGGGACCTCCAGCAGGCCCTTGCCCTGGCCGAGCGGCGACCATGCCTCGGTGGCGATGCCCTGCTCCGCGTGGTACTCGCGGGCGGCGTGCTGCTGGAGGTGGGGGTGCAGCTCGATCTGGTTGACCGCCGGGATGACGCTGGTCGCCTCGATCAGCGTCTCCAGGTGCTCCGGAAGGAAGTTGGAGACACCGATGGCCCGCGCGCGGCCGTCGGCGTACAGCTTCTCGAACGCCTTGTACGTGTCGACGTAGGTGCCGCGGGCCGGGATCGGCCAGTGGATCAGGTACAGGTCCACGTACTCCAGGCCGAGCTTGTCCAGCGACTCGTCGAAGGCGCGGAGCGTGGCGTCGTAGCCCTGGTCGGTGTTCCAGAGCTTGGTGGTGACGAAGAGGTCCTTGCGGGGGACGCCGGAGGCGGCGAGCGCCTTGCCGGTGCCCCGCTCGTTGCCGTAGATCGCGGCCGTGTCGATGCTGCGGTAGCCGGCCTCCAGCGCCGTGCCGACGGCCTGCTCGGCCTCGTCGTCCGGCACCTGCCAGACGCCGAAGCCCAGCTGGGGCATCTCGACGCCGTTGTTCAGGATGATCGGGGGGACCTTGCTGCTCACGAGCTCTCGATCCTTAAAGTCGTCGGTTGGTGCTTCCCATCGTCAACGATCACGGCGCGCGATGCATTCCTGAGCGGCCCGCTCGCGCACCGAATCGCAGAATGGCCGGAAATGGATCCGACGGTTCTACGTTATCGGTCCGGACCATTGACCGAACACCGTCACACGGGAAGTCTTGCCACCGCCCGACGTACATCACTGAACTCCGGTCGCGTACGTGAATGGATGGCCATGACCCCCACCCGCAGGACCCTCCTCGGCGCCGCACTCGGCGGCACGGCCGCCGCCCTCGGTCCGTCGGCCACCGCGCACGCCGCCTCATGGCAGCTGAAGTGGTCCCCCTCGGCGAGCGCGGACGGACTCCGCGCCTTCGAGACCGTCGAGGACGACCGCGCCGACTCCCACACCGCGGCCGCGCCGCACATCCGCGCCACCGGCGACACCTGGCGGTTCGACATGCACACCGTCGACCGGGACACCTCGACCGACCGGCAGCGCCAGGAGGTCACCGGCCTGCGTACCGGCAGCGGCTTCCTCCGCTGGACGGAGGGGCAGACCTGGCGGGTCACCTACCAGATGTATCTGCCGAGTTCCCTCAAGGCGACCACCAGCTTCACCCACATCATGCAGATGAAGCAGCCCGGCAACGGCACCTCCCCGCTCGTCGTGCAGTCCCTGCGCCGGGTGAACGGTGCCCAGACCATCGAGCTGAAGCTGCCCATCGACGACATCCTGGTCGGCCGTACCGACCTGGCGCCCCTGCACGACTCCTGGACCGACGTCGACTTCCAGGTCAAGGTCGGCAACGGCTCGGCGGGTTCGGTGCGCTGGATCCTCAAGAAGGGCTCGACGACCCTGATCGACGTCGCCCGCACCGGCGTCGACACCTTCCTCGCCGACCGGCTGCGCCCCAAGTGGGGCATCTACCGCTCCCTCGGCGACACCTCGGGCTCCCTGCAGAACTGCCACATGCTGCTGCGGAACATGCGGGGCTACCAGTTGGTCTGACCCGGGTGCGCGGAGGCGGGCGCGTCCCCGGCGCTCTCACGCCCGGTACAGCGCCTCCACCTCCTTCGCGTACATCTTCTCGATCGCCTTCCGCTTCAGCTTCAGCGACGGCGTCAGCAGACCCTGCTCCTCGGTGAACTGGTGCGCCAGTATCCGGAAGGTGCGGATCGACTCGGCCTGCGAGACCAGGGTGTTGGCGGCGACCACCGCCCGCCGCACCTCGGTCTCCAGCTCCGGGTCGCGCACCAGATCGGCCGGTGACAGCTTCGGCTTGCCGTGCATCTGCATCCAGTGCTCGACCGCCTCCGCGTCGAGCGTGACGAGCGCGGCGATGTACGGCCGGTCGTTGCCGACGACGATGCACTGGGCGACCAGCGGATGGTCCCGCACCCGCTCCTCCAGGATCGCCGGGGAGACGCTCTTGCCGCCCGAGGTCACCAGGATCTCCTTCTTGCGCCCGGTGATCGTGAGGTAGCCGTCCTCGTCGAGCGCGCCCAGGTCCCCGGTGGCGAGCCAGCCGTCGTGCAGGGTCTCGTCGGTGGCCTTGGGGTTGTTGAGGTACCCCTGGAAGACATTGGGGCCGCGCAGCCACACCTCGCCGTCGTCCGCGATGTGCACGGTCATGCCCGGGATGGCCTGGCCGACGGTGCCGTACCGGGTGCGCTCCGGCGGGTTCGCCGTCGCGGCCGCCGTGCACTCCGTCAGCCCGTACCCCTCGTAGATGTGGATGCCGGCGCCCGCGTAGAACAGGCCGAGCCGGCGGTCCATCGCCGAGCCGCCGGACATCGCGTACTTGATCCGGCCGCCCATGGCCTCCCGGATCTTCGCGTAGACGACCTTGTCGAAGAACTGGTGCTGCATCCTGAGGCCCGCGGAGGGGCCGGGCCCGATGCCCCAGGCCTTCGCCTCCATCGCGTCCGCGTACTTCACGGCGACCTCGACGGCCTTCTCGAACGGGCCCGCCCTGCCCTCCCGCTCGGCCTTGCGCCGGCTCGCGTTGAACACCTTCTCGAAGATGTACGGCACCGCGAGGAAGAACGTCGGCCTGAAGGCGGCCAGGTCCGGCAGCAGCACGGCCGCGCTGAGCTGCGGCTGGTGCCCGAACTTCACCTTGCCCCGGATCCCGGCCACCTGCACCATCCGCCCGAAGACATGCGCGAGCGGCAGGAATAGCAGGGTCGCCGGCTCCTGACCCCTGCGGGACTCGAACAGCGGCGCCCAGCGCTCGATGACCGTGTCCGCCTCGACCATGAAGTTGGCGTGGGAGATGACGCAGCCCTTGGGGCGGCCCGTGGTGCCGGACGTGTAGATGATCGTCGCGACCGACTCCGGGGTCACCGCCCGCCGGTGCCGGTGCACCACCTCGTCGTCGAGCTGCGCGCCCGACTCGTACAGCTCCTCCACGGCGCCCGCGTCCAGCTGCCACAGCCGGCGCAGCTGCGGCAGCCGGTCGATGACCGTGGCGATGGTCATCGCGTGGTCCTCGTGCTCGACCATCGCGGCCGTGCACTGGGAGTCGTACAGCATCCAGAAGACCTGCTCGGCGGAGGAGGTCGGGTAGACGGGGACGACCTGGGCGCCGATCGTCCACAGGGCGTAGTCGAACAGGGTCCACTCGTACCGGGTGCGGCACATGATGGCGACCCGGTCGCCGAACCGGACCCCCTGCGACAGCAGGCCCTTGGCCAGCGCCAGCACCTCGTCACGGAACTCGGCGGAGGTCACGTCGCGCCACTCGCCCCGCTCGTCCTTGCGGCCGAGCGCGATGTACGTCGGGTCCTCCTGGGCGTACTCGAAGACGACGTCGGCCAGACCGCCCACCGGCGGCGCCGACGCCAACGGAGGGTTGGTGAACTCGCGCAAACCCGCTCCTCGTGGCGCTCCGCACAGCGCGTGAAAGCTACCTCACCGGGAGCCGGGATGGGAGGGGAATCGGAGGGGACGAATCGGCAAGATCAGTACGAGCGGGTGGCGGAGAAGGTGTGCAGACGGGCAGAGTTCGGGCGAAACTCCTTACGGCGCAGTAGGTTTCGGCACCGTAATCTCCACCGAATCTGTACGACCCGATTACGGCCGCCGCCGGGGCCGGGTCGCGCCGCTTCACGGCCGGCCCCGGCGGCTTCCGGTCGCACGGACCGACATCAGTTCCAGCGCAGTCGGGCACCGTGCCGTCACACCCCGCGGGCTCGGCCGTGGAGTCGGTCGCCGCCGGAGAGGATCGCCGCGGCCAGCGCGTCCGCCGCGCTCGTCGCCGCTCCCGGCCGCCGTCCGTGCACGAGCACGAAGTCGACCTCGCCCAGCTCCGGCAGCCCCGCCCGCTCGGGCACCCGGACCAGACCGGGGGGCACCAGACGACGGGAATGAGCCATCACGCCGAGGCCCGCGCGGGCGGCGGCGATCAGGCCGTTGAGACTGCCGCTGGTGCAGGCCACCCGCCAGGCGCGGCCCTCCCGCTCCAGCGCCTCCAGGGCCAGCGCGCGGGTGATGCCCGGCGGCGGGTAGACGATCAGCGGCACCGGGCGGTCGGGGTCGAGACGCAGCCGCTCCGCGCCGATCCACACCAGCCGGTCCGTCCAGACCGGCTCGCCGCGCGGGTCCTGCGGGCGCCGCTTCGCCAGCACCAGGTCGAGCTTGCCCGCCGCCAGCTGCTCGTGGAGCGTGCCGGACAGCTCGACCGTCAGCTCCAGGTCGACCTCGGGGTGGTCGTGCCGGAAGCCCTCCAGGATCTCCGGCAGCCGGGTCAGCACGAAGTCCTCCGACGCGCCGAAGCGCAGCCGCCCACGCAGCCGGGTCCCGGTGAAGAACGCCGTGGCCTGCTCGTGCACCTCCAACAGGCGACGCGCGAACCCCAGCATCGCCTCACCGTCCTCCGTCAGCTCCACCGAGTGCGTGTCCCGGGTGAACAGCTGCCGCCCGGCCGCGTCCTCCAGACGGCGCACATGCTGGCTGACCGTGGACTGGCGCAGCCCCAGCCGCCGTGCCGCCTGCGTGAAGCTCAGCGTCTGCGCCACGGCGAGGAAGGCCCGCAGGTGAGTGGGGTCGTACATGAAGGGCACCCTACTCCCGGTCATCATGAAACGCGATGACAGTCAGAGCCGTATGACGGATTCCCGATCACGAGGTGGGAGAGGACCATGGAGAGGGGCTCTCCGGCCCCCGCCGCACCTCCGATCGAAAGCACGTGGAGCACCGTGAAACGCCTGCGCTGGCCGAGTTGGATGCCGATCGACCCCTACATCCTGCTGTTGCTCGGGACGGTGGGCCTCGCGGCGCTCCTCCCGGCGCGGGGCGCGGCCGCCGAGGTCGCCTCCGGCGCGTCCACGGCCGCGATCGCCTTCCTGTTCTTCCTCTACGGCGCCCGGCTCTCCACCCGTGAGGCACTCGACGGCCTGAAGCACTGGCGGCTCCATGTCACGGTCCTGGCCTGCACGTTCGTCGTCTTCCCGCTGCTGGGTCTGGCCGCCCGCGGCCTCGAACCGGTGTTCCTGAGCCACTCCCTCTACACGGGTCTGCTCTTCCTCACCCTCGTCCCGTCGACCATCCAGTCGTCGATCGCGTTCACCTCGATGGCACGCGGGAACGTTCCCGCCGCGATCTGCGCGGGCTCCTTCTCCTCCCTCGCGGGCATCGTCATCACCCCGCTGCTCGCGGCGAGCCTGCTCGGCGGCAGTGTGGGCGGCTTCTCCGCCGACGCGGTCTGGAAGATCGTGCTCCAGCTGCTGGTGCCGTTCGTCGCCGGCCAGCTCGCCCGCCGCTGGATCGGCGGCTTCGTCACCCGGCACAAGCGGATCCTCGGCCTCGTCGACCGTGCCTCGATCCTCCTCGTTGTGTACGTCGCGTTCAGCGAGGGCATGGTGCGCGGCATCTGGAGCCAGGTCAGCCCGCTGCGGCTCGGCGGACTGCTGGTCGTCGAGGCCGTGCTCCTCGCCGTGATGCTCACGCTCACCTGGTACGGCGCGAAGCTGCTGCGCTTCGGTCGGGCCGACCGGATCGCCATCCAGTTCGCCGGCTCCAAGAAGTCCCTCGCCTCCGGACTGCCCATGGCGAGCGTCCTGTTCGGCGCCGAGGCGTCCCTCGCCGTGCTCCCGCTGATGCTGTTCCACCAGATGCAGCTCATGGTCTGCGCGGTCATCGCCAAGCGCCGCTCGCACGACCCCGAGGAGGCGGAGGTCACGGAGCGGCGAGATGAAGGGAAACGAACCGAGGTCGGTACAGGGACACGTCCCGCGTGATGTTCAGCTGCGCCGCCGCCGCGTTCGCGTCCAGCCAGTTGACGTCGTAGCTGAGGACCAGCCGCCCGTCGCCGCCGAGCGCCTCGTGCGCCTGCGGGTTGTACGCCGCGACCCCGTCCCTCGGCAGCGGTGGGCCGAACCCCTTCGCGGGCCCGTGCCAGGGCCCGGTCGGGGAGCAGGCCCAGTACGCGGTGACGGTCGTGAGGCCCTCGGTCCCGGCGGCCATCGTGAACAGCACATAGGTGCGCCCGTCCCGGACGACGCTGAAGGCGCTGCCGACGCCCTTGTCCTCCCCGTTGCCCAGCACCGCCGCGGGCCGCCCCCGCACCGCCCAGCGCGAGCCGTCCCAGTACTCCCACGCGCCCGGCTCCCCGAGCCTGCCGCGCGGCACCCGGGCGACATACGCGTGGGAGGTCGGCCGGGAGGCGGCCTGGGCGTCGGTGCCGCCGAAGACGTACGTCCAGTCGCCCGCGTCGACGGCCGTCGTCCCGAACAGCACCCGCCGGGCGGGATCGGCGACCGACGCCTGGTCGAGGACCGTCGTGATCCCCTCAAGTCGCAGCGCGGGCAGCGACAGCGTGGCCACCTCGGTGGCCGTGGGCACCCCGTAGATCCAGGGCGCCTGGCCCGCCGTACGCGTCCACAGCAGCACCCGGACGACCTTCTCGGCGGAGCCGGGGGAGCGGGGCTCGACCCGGGCGGCCACCGGCCAGCGCCACTGCCGCGGGGCGGGGTCCGGGAAGACGGGGGCCGGGAGCGTGGACTCCAGCCGGCCCGAGGGGGACATGACGACGGCCGAGTTGCGCACCAGCGGCGTCGCGACGTCCCGCCAGGCCACGGACTCGCCGACCGGGTTGGGCGGTGCGTGCACCTGGCCCAGATAGGTGTCGGAGAACAGCCACAGCACCCGCCCGTCGGGCAGGCGCACCGAGTGGGTGCCGTCGCCGCCGGTCCAGTCGTCGGTGCGGGTCGCGTCGTCGCCGTAGCGGGCGAACTCGCCGGTCAGCGGCTCGTCCGGGTCCCAGTCCCGGACGGTGCGGGCCGTGCAGGTGCGGCCGCCCTCCCGGTCGTCGTCCGGGAGGGCGGTGAGCAGCACGGCGGCGAGGGCGAGGACCAGTGCCAGAACGATGACCGGTCCCGCCCCCGTCCGCCGTCGTGCTCCCGCGTCGTCGGGCACGGGAGGGACGTTAGTGGCCCCGGTCCACGCGGTCCATGGGCAGCCACAGGATCGCGCCGCGCCGCGCGGCCGTGTCCCCGGCCCGCAGACCGGCCACCTCGTCGTCGCTCAACGCCCGGTCGACGACGAGGACTTCGTCGAGTGCGCCGGTGAAGTGCACCCGGCTGTCGACGCGTTGCCCGAGGTGCACCCCGAACGGCGAGTTCCGGCTGACCGATCCGGCGACGTCGGAGACGGTGAACGGCGTCCCGTCCACGAACAGCGTCAGCTGCCCGCCGCCGCGTCGCAGCGCCAGATGGTGCCACCGCCCGTCGTTGTACGCGCCCGTCGACCGCACCGACACGGTCCTGGGCGGCGCGGCCCCGTCCCGCACGGTCATCAGCCCCGTCAGCCTCCCCGACGCCGGCTCACCGCGCACCCACACCTGGGGCTGCGTGGTCCCGACCCCTCCCATCCACAGCAGCGGATGCTCCCCGGTGGCCGCCGTGTAGCGGAACCAGAGCGACGCGGTGAACTCCTTGTCGTGGAGCGGCAGTCGGGACCGGTACGGCAGCCGCACGGCGTCGTCGGCGCCGTCGAACGCGATCGCGCCCCCGAACGCCCCGTCCGTGGGCCGCGCACCCCCGAGCACGGCGGCCCGCCTGCCGCCGGGTGCCCGGTCGGGAGTCGTCGGGTCGGGGCCCCGGCGCGGCTTCAGCCAGTCCTCCATGAATCGGGCGAAGCGGATCTCGTCACGGGCGTCGACGGCACCGCCCTCGTACAGCAGCCCCACCACGTCGCCGGCGCCGTCGGCGCCACGGCTGATCCGCACCAGGTCCGAGTAGCCGGACCAGTCGGTGGTGACGACCGTGCCCCGGTCCACGCTCTCCCAGGTGCGGCCGCCGTCGTACGAGGAACGGATCGCCATGGTCCGGCGGCGGTCCGGGTCGGTGGGCCCGGCGAGCAGCATGCGGTCGCCCAGCCGCAGCACGGAGCCCTGCACCTGGGGCATGTACAGGTCCGGGAACGTCCGGAACGGGGAGGCGAAGCTGCGACCGCCGTCCCGGCTGACCGTCTGGCTGCGGTGCCCGAGGTCGGTGCCGTCCTGCTCGCGCCCGCTCACCAGGACCGAGCCGTCGGCGCGTTCGGTGAGCGTCAGCTCCGACGGCTTCTGCCGGAACGTTCCGTCGGTGGCGATCGGCCAGGTGTCGGTGGCGCCGATCCGCCAGTTCTCGCCGCCGTCGTCGCTGGTGGCGAGCGCCGCGTGGTTGGCGGAGACCCGGCCGTCCGCCCAGGTCTCGGCGTTCACCCCGAGAACCAGCCGGCCCGCGTGCCGGCCGCGGGTGAGCTGGATGCCGTGCACCGGCCCGGTGGCGTACCAGGAGTTCCAGTGGGCCGGACGGATCTGCTCGGCGAGCGACCGCGGCTCGGACCAGGTCAGTCCGTCGTCGTCGCTGTACTGGAGGTGCGGGGTGCGGTCACAGGGCACGTCGCAGCTCGCGCTGTCCTTACGGCCCGTGTTGTAGGTCTCCGCCAGCACGATGCGGCCGGTCTCCCGGTCCACGACGGGGGCGGGGTTGCCGTGGGTGTCGCCGGCGCCCTCGTTGACGACCTGGAGCGGGCCCCAGGTGCGGCCGCCGTCCGTGGACCGCTTCAGCACGAGGTCTATGTCGGCCGCGTCCCCGCAGTTCAGGACGCGTCCCTCGGCGAAGGCCAGCAGGGTCCCCGCGGTGCTCCGCACGATCGCCGGGATGCGGAAGCAGGCGTAGCCGGGGTCCTGGGACGCCTTGAAAAGAATTTGTTGGTCGAACTCGGTGGCGCCGGTCCTTGGTCGGCCCTCCGCTCCGGCGGGGTGGGAGAGGGCGAGGAGTGCGGTGGTGGTGAATAAGGCGGTGAGGGTGGATCTGAGACGTGCGCGAAGACTCGACGGCACGGTGCGGCCAGCCCTTCATGCGTCCGGATGAGGGGACATCGGACGTCCCATGTCCGATGTCCGGCCACAGACGGTACGGGGGGTCAGGGGGGCCGACAAGAACCGTGCGGGCGGTGTGTCAGCGGGCGCCTCATGGCTCGGGGGTGCGCGGTTCGTCGGCGGGTGCGGGTTCGTCGTGGTTGTTCGCGCAGTTCCCCGCGCCCCTGAAAAGCGACAGGGGCTGCGCCCCGTGCTTTTCATGAAGGG